>NZ_JAXOFN010000026.1:0-91296 GCF_034420155.1 Massilia luteola | reverse complement strand
GAGGATGTGATCCCGAGGGCCGAGGGCGAAACGATCGCGCCAAAGAAGACCTTCAAGGACTACGAACCAAACTTCATTCACATCGACATCAAGTATCTGCCGCAGATGCCGGACGAGACCTCACGCCGCTATCTGTTCGTCGCCATCGACCGCGCGACGCGCTGGGTCTTCATGCACATCTACGGCGACATGACCGAGACCAGCAGCGTCGATTTCCTGCGTCGACTCAAGCTGGCTTCGCCCATCAAGATCAGCAAGATCCTCACCGACAACGGCTCGCAATTTACCGACCGCTTCACTACCAAAGACAAGAAACCCAGCGGCAAGCACGCCTTCGACGTGGCTTGCGCGGCGCTTCCTGCCGAGCATCGCCTGGCACCGCCGCGCCACCCGCAAACCAACGGCATGGTCGAGCGCTTCAATGGTCGTATCAATGAGCTACTGCAGCAAACCCGTTTCGATAGCCGGGCCGACCTGCAAGCCACTTTGCAGAACTATCTAAAGCTGTACAACCACCATATCCCGCAACGCGCCATCGGCAGCAAAACGCCCATCCTCGCGCTTAAGGAGTGGCAGCAGAAGCGACCTGAATTATTCGTCAAACGCGTTT
Source organism: Massilia luteola (assembly GCF_034420155.1). Taxonomy (NCBI): domain Bacteria; kingdom Pseudomonadati; phylum Pseudomonadota; class Betaproteobacteria; order Burkholderiales; family Oxalobacteraceae; genus Massilia; species Massilia luteola. Next base: position 90,686 of record NZ_JAXOFN010000026.1, on the reverse strand, counting down.
ATGATCAAACGGGACTGGACAGCTAGATAGTAACCTTCTGGCGAGTAAAGTCACGCTTTCCCCTATGAGAGACCATGGCTCTACTTTCTAGAAAGTTAGTAATAAACCGGATCACGGCCGACGAGGATGTTGGCCGCGGTCAGACTTTAGCTTACGAAATGCGGACTAGCTTATATCCGGCTGCGACTTCGCGTAATATCTCTGCTCCTCGGTCGGTTAAGTCGAAACTGTCGTTGACAATTTGACGTGATCTTAATCCTCCGAGCATCCCACCGTTTATGACTTCACGTTGGACTATATCCTTGAAATCCCGTTTTAGCATTTGATCGTTGCTTTGCGAGATCTTTTCGGGGGATAAAGCGCGTGCCGCGAGTTGTAGAATTTCAAAGTGGCCGGGAGTGATATTTCTTTTCTCGCATAGTAAGCTTTTAAATTCTTCCTCGTTTGGAGCCACTGGATCTAAACCATAGTGTGTAATGCCAAACTCCGGGCCGTTTACCGGTGAGTTAACAACCTTGTCAATAAGAATTTTGAGCCAGCCTGCGTCAAGTATAAGCTTGTTGTCTTGGAAGTCGATTCTTGCGCCATTGCCGTTATGCGAAGGGTCAAACTCAACATCTGAGGGAAGTTCTGATTGGTGCGCGAGGTGACACCGGTAGTACTTATACAAGATATGCTCGATGGTAAGTTGCTTTCCCCTGAAGGGAAGTGCGACCATCGAATGACCAGCGTTTAAAGGCACGCCATCTTCAAACTTCGCGCGTTGGTCACTGGTTCTTAGAAATAGCTCGAATGCTTCCCCGTCGCCCATCTCCTTTCCGGGATATTTGATGGATTTCGTTGTTGCTTTTGGAAACATTTTCCTCGAAGAACCAGCGGCGGCAAGCAAAGCATTTGTGAGTCCGCCAATGTATCTACCGTTTTCAAATAAGAAAATTGCATCATCAATTTGCTGTTTGACGCCCATAATGTGCTTTCAAAGATTTTGAATGTGATGTCGAAGCTGTTCAGAAACCGCTCAGGCAACGTGCGGCAGTTCAAATGTTAGTTGTCCTCCGGGAAATAAGCAAGTCATGACGAGGCCGCTTCGCTGCCTACTTCGTCGCAGGAAAAAGCTATGCAGACGTCTGCATAGCCAAACTTTAAGGGTGCTGAGCCGGTTAATGAAGCATGTTCCAAGCTTTGTCGATTTTCCTGAAAGTTTTGGACGTGCGGGTGCATGAAGGTCGGCTGCCCTGATGTACCGCGCTCAGTTCCTGTCGAAGCTCGTTAGTCCAGCCGCGAGGCCATCTCCTCGGCTGTTTCGTTGTAATAGACCTGAAGCTGTCTAAGGTCGCGGTGTCCGACCATCCGGGCCAAGTCAAGCACGTTGAGCTTTTTCGCCAATCTGGTGATGGCCAGATGTCGGGTGTCGTGGAATGTGGCATCGTCGACGCCGGCTCTGGTCCTGGCTTTGCGGAACAGGGTGTCGAGCGACTTCGTTGTGACCCCGAAAAGCGGGCCATCGCCCTCGGGCAGCGGCAGCAGCTCGAGCAACTCCACGGCGCGCTTCGATAGGGGGACCTTCCGCTTGGTGCCGTTCTTTGTCTCCGTCAGAGTGGCGACGCGGCCGAATACGTCGCGCGACTCCAGACCGCAAATCTCGCCGGCGCGCATGGCCGTCTCGATCTCGAACAAAAAGGCCGCGGCGATCCGCTGGCTGACAGTTTTGACCTCCTCTTCACCGTCCAGGTCGAAGCCTAGGGCAAAACAGATTCGCTCGATCTCGTCATCGGTGTATAGCCTATCGGGCGGCTCCGATTCTTTCGGGCGCCGGACGTCGGTGGTCGGGCTGGCTGCGATCCACTTCCACTCTTTGGCGGCAGTCGCGAAGACATTGGAAAGTAGGTTCAACTCACGGTTGACGGTCGAGCCACTCATCTTGTCGATATTGATGCGGTGGTCTCGCCACTTACCGAGCGCCTCGGAGGTGGCGTCGACGAGTCGCATGTCGCGGAACGGCTTGCCGTTGACTTCCCACTTGCCGATCGCCGCCAGCCTGAGAGCCTCGAACCGATGCCCACACTTCGTGCTCGAGACTTCCTTTTCATAGCGATCGAACGCGTCGCCGACCGTTCGTCCAGCCTGAATTCCGGTTGCCTTCCCGGCCCGGATTTCGGCCTCTCGTGCCGTCGCTCATGCGACGGCTTCGGCCTTGGTTGATAGTACTTTCGATTCTCGGACGCCCTGGATCGCGATCTGCGCGCGCCAGCCGTTCGTCCGTTTTGCATATGAAGCCACGCCCAAAACTCCTGATGAGTAATCCCGTGCGTAATTATTGCGTAAAACGTGGGTAATGAGTGACGAGATAAAGCGGTAAAAAGCGGGGAGGTGTAGCGAGACTTTAGGTCTGTCGCACTGCCTAAGTGCTTGATTTTACTTAGGAAGCGGGAAGATGTGGTGCAGTGCGTTGCAAGCTGTTGGTGCCTCCGGCCGGAATCGAACCGGCACGCCTTTCGGCGCTTGATTTTGAGTCAAGTGCGTCTACCAATTCCGCCACAGAGGCTGCAAGCGCAGGCGCGCATATTAGCACATGTGATGCCAAACTGACCAGCGCGCGAGGATGGCGTATTGCCGGCAGTGGGCGCAGGGGGCGTTCCGGCGTATGATCTCGCCTACTTGAGCTAACGCGCCGCCCTCAAGCGGCCTGGACGATGAAGAATAAGAAGATACGCGAGATCATCCTCGGCAAGCCGCTCGACCCGATGAAGAGCGAGACGCGCCACTCGATGGCCCTGGTCGCCTTCCTGGCCTGGGTCGGGCTCGGGGCGGATGGCCTGTCCTCATCCTCGTACGGTCCGGAAGAAACCTTTCGCGCGCTCGGTCCCCATACGCACCTCGGCCTGTACATGGCTGCCGCCACCGCCGTCACGGTGTTCATCATCGCGCTCGCCTACAACCAGGTGATCGAGCTGTTCCCGACCGGGGGCGGCGGCTACCGCGTGGCCACCAAGCTCGTCGGGCCGTACCTGGGCCTCGTGTCCGGCTGCGCCCTGATCCTCGACTACGTGCTCACCATTGCGATCTCGATCGCGTCCGGCGTCGATGCGCTGGCGTCGTTCCTACCGCTCGGGTTCCAGCCTTATAAACTCTGGGCCGAAGCGTTCTTCATCGGCCTCTTGATCGTGATGAATCTGCGCGGGCTGAAGGAGGCGATCCAGATCCTGCTGCCGATCTTCCTCGGCTTCGTCGCCACGCACATCGTGCTGATCGTGTACGGCATCGTGGCGCACGCGTCGCACCTGCCGCAGCTGCTGCCGAATACGATGGCCGAAACGGGCGCGCTCGCCGGCCAGATCGGCTGGACCGGCGTGGCCGGCATGCTGCTGCTCGCGTATTCGCAGGGCGGCGGTACCTATACGGGCCTGGAGGCCGTGTCGAACAACGTCAACCTGCTGGCCGAGCCGCGCGTCCGCACGGGCAAGGTGACGATGTTCTACATGGCGCTGTCGCTGGCGATCACCGCCGGCGGCATCATCCTCCTGTACCTGTTGTGGGATGCGCGGCCGACGGCCGGCGAGACGCTGAACGCGACCACGTTCCGCCGCATCATCGCCAGCATGGGCCTCGGCAGCGAACTGGTGAACCAGGTGCTGCTCGCCGTCGCGCTCGCATTCGAGGCCGGCCTGCTGTTCGTTGCCGCCAACACGGGCTTCCTCGGCGGGCCGTCGGTGCTGTCGAACATGGCGTCGGATTCCTGGGTGCCCCACCAGTTCCGCTACCTGTCCACGCGTCTCGTGACGCAGAACGGCATCCTCGTGATGGGCATCGCCGCGCTGGCGATCCTGTTCTGGACGCGCGGCCAGGTCACGCTGCTCGTCGTGCTGTATTCGATCTCGGTGTTCCTGACGTTCGCGATCTCGCTGTTCGGCCTGTGCCTGTACTGGTGGCGCCATCGCAAGGACACCGACAATGCGCGCTGGGTGCGGCGCTTCCTGCTGTCGCTGGTCGGCTTCGTGATCTGCGCCGGCATCCTGGCCGTGCTGCTCGTCGAACGCTTCACGCAGGGCGGCTGGGCCACGGCGCTCATCATCGCCGCCATCGCCGGCCTGTGCATCTTCATCCGCAACCACTACCGCGAAACCAAGCGCGCCATCCGCTCGGTCGACCGGGTGTTCGCCAACCAGCCGTTCGGTCCGGTGAAGGACGTCGTCGAGCCGGAGCCGGAAGCGCAGACGGCCGTGTTCATCGTCGGTAACTCCCGCGGCGGCGGCCTGCATGCGCTGCTGTGGGTGCTGCGCATGTTCCCCGGCCACTTCAAGAACTTCCTGTTCGTGAACGCGCGCACGGTCGACTCGCACGCGTACGGCGGCGAGGGTGCGCTCGAGAAGATGCGCAAGGATGCGGCGCGGACGCTGGAATACTTCGTCGATTTTTGCCAGAGCCATGGCATGGCGTCGGCGTCCTACATCGGCTTCGGCACGGACGCGGTGGAAGAAGTGACCCGCATGTGCGAGCAGATCAACCGCGAGTATCCGAACACCATTTTCTTCACCAGTAAATTGATCTTCGCATCCGACAACTGGTTCACGCGGCTGCTGCACAACCAGGCGTCGCTGGCGGTGCAGCGCCGGCTGCACCTGGAAGGCTTGCAGATGGTGATCCTGCCGATGAAGGTGTGAGGCCCGCCGGCGAGGTCCGGGTCAGCAGCTGAGCTGGCCGCGCAGGACGCGCAGCGTGCGCATCGGGCCGGTGACTTCGAGCATGTGGTCGCGCACGGTGACCGTGATGTCGGCGCCCTGCCATGTCGGCCAGCGCGCCGCGCGCATGCGGTAGCGCACGGTGCCGGGACCGCGTTCGTCCGGCGCATAGCCGAGCCGCTCCATGGCATCGTCCAGCGTGCCGACCAGGTGGCAGGCCGAGAAGCGCGTCGTGACCTCGAAACGGCCGGGAAGCGTCCGCGCGACAGCCGGCAGCAGGCCGCCCAGCAGCACCGGCACGATGATGTAGCCGAGCGGGGCCGTCGGATCGATCAGGTGGAACGCGAGGACCAGGGCGGGCAGGCCCAGCACCATGCTCAGCAACAGAAGCGTCGCGCGCTGGACGGGGACGGCCGGGGATGGGCGATGCGATCCCTTCCGGACGCGCTCGATCTCGGAAAACGTCACGCTTTTCATGGAGAGTCCTTTCGTTGAACGACGGCTGGTACCGGCCGCACACTCCATTTTGATCAAGCGCCTCCACAGCGGATTGACTTCCCTCAAACTCGCTTTTTCCGAAATGAACTGCTTTTAGAATGAAAAGTTCCTAGGCGGAAAATTCTTTTCTGAACGGAAATGCGTGAAATTTGTGCGAGATCTAACGGTTAGTCAGGCTTGCGGAATTTATGCTGTGGCGACGGATCGGTGTAAGACACGCGTTCCTGGATAGCGAGTCCGATTAATCTTTCAACGGAACTATCATGACACTCAAATCTCTCGTTCTGGCCGTGGTCGCGGGCGCAGCCCTCATGGCGCAAGGCGCGGGGGCGGCAACCGTCAATCGTACGGTGCCGCTCGTGACGGCGGACGACGGCCTCGGCGGTTTCAATGCGCATTTCGGCGATACGTTTGCGCAATCGACCACCGGCAGCACCTTCACCGATATCTTCACCTTCGACGTCGGCACGCCGTTCGATGCTGCCGCCTCGCTGACGTCGTCCTACCTCAACACCCCGCAGGCCAAGGATCTCCTGATCACGGGCTTGAGCCTGTACCGCTACGATCCGGTCACGAAGGTCTTGGTGGGGACGGCTATCGCCGGCATCGACGGGACCGGATCTAGTGCCGATGCGCCCGATTCCTGGTCGCTCTCCGGCTATGGGCTGACGAGTGGTTCCTACGCGGTCCAGGTCGATGGCAAGGTGCGCGGCGTCGGCGGCGGGGCGTTCGGCGCCGATCTGACGATCTCGCCGGTGCCGGAGCCGCAGACCTGGGGCATGCTGCTGGCCGGCCTGGGCGTGTGCTCGGCGCTGGCCTGGCGCCGGCGCCAGCTCGTGCGGGTGCGCGCGGGCGACTGGCGCGTCCGGCGCATGTCCTGAACGGATAGCGCGCCGGCGCGCTGCGGATCAGCGCACGCGCCGGTACAGGCGGAAGCGTTCGTCGCGGTCGGACGGGCGGCGGCCTTCCCACAGCAGCGTCCAGTCGCGTGCGTGGAAGGGCAGCGCCGCACCGCCGCGCACGGGCACGCCGTTCTGCATCGCGCTGCCCGGAAGGGGCGCCGTCTGGGCGGCGCTGTCCTGCAGCAGCAGGAAGTGGCACCTGGCGCCGTCAACGGGGGCAAAGGGCAGGTGCCCGAAGTAGGCGAACGAGGCGCGCTGCGGTGCGCCGACGTTCGTGTCGATGCAGTCGGCATCGGCGGGCAGGCGCGCGGCGATCTGCTGCGCCACGCTGGCGTAGCTCTTGCCGTAATTCAGGTCGGGCAGGAACAGCGTCATCAGGAGAACCCACAGCAGGATCAGGCCGCCCGAGGACAGCACCACGGCGCGCCACAGCACCGACGGTTGGCGCGACAGGCGCCAGTGCACGAGGAAGATCCAGCCGACCGTCGTCGCGGCCGCGACGAGGAAGGCGACGATACCGAATTCCGGCTTGAAGCCCGGCACCAGCTTGAGGGCGTTCTTGGCCAGTTGCGCGGGCCAACCCGTCAGCTTGGCGATCCAGAACATCCAGACCAGTCCGCCCAGCAGGGTCAGCACCATCACGGAGAACCAGTCGATCGCATTGATCGCGCCGCGCTTCATCGTCGGCAGGCCGAACGCTGCCATCAATGCCATCGGCGGCAGCAGCTTGAGCAGGTCGCCGCGTTCCGGCACGGGATCGCACAGGACCACGAGCGCGAGGACGCCGACGAAGCAGGTCGGCAGGATGATGTGCAGCAGCCCGTGCTGGCGGCGCCAGGCCCAGGCGGCCCAGGCGGCGAACGGCCAGGCCGGCCAGAAATACCAGATACCGACGCGGAAGAAGGCCTTGATCGCATGCCAGCCCGGCACGCTCAGCTGCTCGGCGTTCCACGTCAGCCAGCCGGCGACGGGCGACAGGCCGTACGGATGCGCCAGCGTGGCCGGCACGGCCCACGCGAGCGTGATGAGCAGGGCGGTGCCGGCGGCCTGGCCGAGGTGGCGGAACAGGGGCGCCGTCGGCAGCTTGAGGAAACGGGTGCACAGGTAGAGCGCGGCCAGCAGGGCCAGCGACGGCGCGAAGCCGCGCGTCAGGATAAGCAGCCCCAGCGCGGCGCCGACGAACACGGCGTTGCGCGGCGTGCCGTCCTCGATGTAGCGCACGGCGCGGAACAGGAACCAGGACAGCAGCGCGCCCTGCAGGGTGACGGCCAGCGTCTCATGGCTGTGCAGCAGCAGGCCCAGGCAGCCGAGATAGATCAGAACGGCCGTGTCGGCCAGCGTGCGGCCGTAGTCGTCCGGTTCCGGCTGGCCGCCGAACGCCAGGCGCAGCGGCTGGGCTTCCGAACGCCGGCCCAGGTGGAAGGCCGTGTGCCACAGCGATACCGTGCCCAGCGCGAAGATGCCGATGGTCGAGATGCGCGCGCCGAGCACGTCGCCCACGAGCCAGCCGAACAGCTTGATGCACAATGCCCCCAGCCAGAACGTCAGCGGCCCCTCGTCGGGCGACGGCAGGCCGGCGATGTTCGGCAGCAGCCAGTCGTGGATGCCGCCATGCGCCATCGTCCACATGATACCGAAGCTGGCGGCGTCATCCTTCCACGGATCGCGCCCGATCAGGCCCGGCAGGATGTACAACAGGCCGAGTGCATACAAAGCCCAGCGTGGCAGCGCGAGGGTGGCGGCGGCGGGAAGGCGGACGGGTTTCATCGATAGCGCGAAGTAATGCAGTAAATTAATGTCGCGTAGTATAAGGGGAGCAAGGAAAAGCGTCGCGGGTGGCATTGCTACCAGGCGTAACCGCGAAAAAAAAGGAAGCCTGCGGGCTTCCTTCTTTGGAAGGCCGCAGGCCTTCCGGTGTTCGCTCGTCGGGGACTTAGCCGTTGGCGACGCTGGTCTTCGAACCGACCGTGCCGAACTTCTGGCGGAATTTTTCAACGCGGCCAGCGGTGTCGACGATCTTGTGCTTGCCGGTAAAGAACGGGTGCGATTCAGCGGACACCTCGATCTTGATCAGCGGGTAGTCCTTACCTTCGAAATTGATCGTTTCGCGGGTGGAGATGGTCGAACGGGTGATGAATTTGAAATCGCAGGACAGGTCGTGGAACACGACTTCGCGGTAATCCGGATGGATATCGGTCTTCATGGTTTTGCCTTGGTTTAAGTTGGTAGCCAAACGGCACTTCGTCGGTCGAGCTGCTTCTTGACCCGATTGCCGATCACTTGCCAGGGGTGGATACGGAACCGGCGATTATAAGCCAGCCGTGCCGCCAAGGCAACCGGCGGCGCTCAGGCGCCGTGCAGGCGCCCCATCATGGTCAGGATCATGCCGGCGAAGCCCAGGACCATCGTGACGGCTGTTGCCGCCATCCACTTGCTCAAACGGGCGGCTTCGCCATGGATGTCGGTCTTGAGTTCGGCTTTCAGTTCCGAGAGGTCGGCTTTGTTGGGCAGCATGGTCATCGTCGTATCGAAGCGCGTTTCGAGGACAGTCAGCCGGCGGTCGAGCAGCAATTCCTTGTTGCGCTGCGCCGGGACATCATGCAATTCGTCGGGCGTCATTTGGGTCTCCTTGGTGGTCTCCGTGCGGATTCTCCGCGCGACAGCTACCATCGGCTTGACCTAGATGAATCGTAGCGCAAAAAGCAGAAAAGGCGAGTACGACTCGCCTTTTCGTGGGATGCCTGCGACTGGAATCAGCCGCCGCGACGCATCAGGTCGAAGAACTCGATGTTGTTCTTGGTCGCGCGCATCTTGTCGAGGATGAACTCCATCGCCTCGATCTCGTCCATCGAGTACAGCAGCTTGCGCAGGATCCAGATCTTCTGCAACTGGTCCGGCTTGATCAGCAATTCCTCGCGGCGGGTGCCCGACTTGTTCAGGTTGATCGAGGGGTAGACGCGCTTTTCGGCCAGGCGGCGCTCGAGGTGGACTTCCATGTTGCCGGTGCCTTTGAATTCCTCGTAGATCACGTCATCCATGCGCGAGCCGGTCTCGATCAGCGCGGTGGCGACGATGGTCAGCGAGCCGCCTTCCTCGACGTTACGGGCGGCGCCGAAGAAGCGCTTCGGACGCTGCAGCGCGTTGGCGTCGACACCGCCGGTCAGCACCTTGCCCGAGGCCGGGATCACGGTGTTGTAGGCGCGGGCCAGGCGGGTGATCGAGTCCAGCAGGATCACTACGTCCTTCTTCATCTCGACGAGGCGCTTGGCCTTTTCCAGCACCATTTCCGCGACTTGCACGTGGCGGGTCGCCGGTTCGTCGAACGTCGACGCCACGACTTCGCCGCGCACCGAGCGCTGCATCTCCGTGACTTCCTCGGGACGTTCGTCGATCAGCAGCACGATCAGCGTGCAGTCCGGGTGGTTGGCGGTGATCGCGTGGGCGATGTGCTGCAGCATGACCGACTTGCCCGACTTCGGCGACGCGACCAGCAGGCCGCGCTGGCCCTTGCCGATCGGCGAGATCAGGTCGACGATGCGGCCGGTGATGTTTTCCGCGCCGTTCATGTCGCGCTCGAGGCGCAGCGGCTCGTTCGGATGCAGCGGGGTCAGGTTCTCGAACAGGATACGGTGCTTCGAGGCTTCCGGCGATTCGCCGTTGACCTTGTCCACCTTCACCAGCGCGAAGTAGCGCTCGCCATCTTTCGGCGTACGTACTTCGCCCTCGATCGAGTCACCCGTATGCAGGTTGAAGCGGCGGATCTGCGACGGCGAGATGTAGATGTCGTCCGTCGAAGCCATGTAGCTCGCGTCCGGCGATCGCAGGAAACCGAACCCGTCCGGCAACACTTCGAGCGCACCGTCGCCGAAAATCTGTTCGCCTTGTTTCGCGCGCTTTTTAAGGATCGCGAACATCAGTTCTTGTTTGCGCAGGCGAGCTGCGTTGTCGATATCCAGGCTGATCGCCATCTCCAGAAGGGCGGAGACGTGCATTGCCTTCAGTTCAGATAAGTGCATGTGTCGGGTGTCCCGTGACGGGAATGTAAAGGTAGGGGAGGGGACTGCGTGGGTTAATCAAAGGGATAGGATCGGAATCGATCGTCTACCCGGTCCGGAACAGGCGGCAGTGCGGGCGCGCTGCCGCCACCAATGGTATCAGATGTTGCTATCGATGAAAGCAGTCAGCTGGCCTTTTGCCATGGCGCCGACTTTTTGGGCGGCTGCGACACCGTTCTTGAACAGGATCAGCGTCGGAATGCCGCGGATGCCGAACTTGGCCGGCACGGCCTGGTTCGCATCGACGTCTATCTTCGCGATCAGCAGCTTGCCATCGTATTCTTTCGCCACTTCTTCCAGGATCGGCGCGATCATCTTGCAAGGGCCGCACCACTCGGCCCAGAAGTCGACGAGGACCGGACGTTCGGACTTCAGCACGTCGGTTTCGAAAGATGCATCGCTGATGTGTTTGATGTTTTCGCTCATGTTTTCCTCAGTGAGAGGTAGGTCAATTAATCCCTGCAGGTCTTCGTGGACCTTCATCGATCCTGCTCGGTAGTGTCAGCCGGTTCCCGTACTTGTCCGACTGGCTTGCTGCACAGAGGTGGTGCCAATGTGTGCAATATTCAATAGTGGAAGAGCTGCAAGAGGATGTCAGGCGGGGTTTAATCGGAATAATAACCGATTTTTTTGGAACGTGTTCGTGAGCTTTGTACAAAAGCTCAACATATGCCGCGGCATGCGCAGCGTTCCTGATTGACCGCAGCCATTATCGCGGAAGTCCGGTCGCCGTGGCGACCCCGGCGGAACTTTTTTTCGCGCCGTGGTCCAAGTGGCATCGTCAGCCGACGCTGCCCGTGAATTTATACAAATGTCCCGGGTGCCACATCGTCACGACCGACGCCACCCGGCCGTTCGACGTGGTACGGCGCTTGAGCACGAGGCACGAGGTGCCGGGGGCGACGTCGAGCATCTCCGCCACGTCGCGCGGCGCCGGCAGCGCCTCGATGCTGTAGGTGGCGCCCTGCAGCGGCGCGGCCGCCATCAGGTGTTCGTTGGGCGTGATGCGCGAGTAATCCTGCTCCAGGTAGGCCGGCGCGCAGGCCGGATTGACCCAGCGGTCCTCGACCTGGATCGGCCGGCCGTTCTCGTCGTGCACGATCAGGGAATGGAACAACGACGTGCCGGGTTCCAGCTCGAACTGCTGTGCCAGCGTCTCGCCCGCCGGGCTTTGTTCCAGCAGGCGCGGACGGCTCGCATGCACGTGGCCGCGCGCGTGGACTTCGTCGGCGATGTTGCGGATCTCGACCAGCGTCGCCTGGTATTTCTGGGGCGCGACGTAGGTGCCCGACCCCTGGCGGCGCGTGAGCACCTGTTCCGCCGTCAGTTCGCGCACGGCGCGGTTGACGGTCATGCGCGAGACGCCGAACTGGCGCACGAGCGCCTGCTCGGAGGGCACCAGGTCGCCTTCCTTCCAGCGGCCCGACGCGATTTCGCCGAGCAGGTAGTCCTTGATGCGCTGGAAAATGGGCGTGCTGTCTTGCGCGATCTGTTCGTCCAAACTACTCTCCGGAATCCTGGATGCCACCTCGGCGATTAGAGGCGCCATTCTAACACCGCGAATTCGAAAGCAAGACCCGAAGTGTTTGCCGCCACGCCCGCGCTTACGATGGGGCCATCGAGAATCTGGAGAACGAGATGAACACCGCCACCATCCGCCAATCCGCGGCCGCACCCGCCGCCTACCTCACCGACGACGAGCGCTGGACGGCCGTCGTCGCCCGCGCGCGCGACGCCGACGGCCAGTTTTATTATTCCGTGCGCAGCACCGGCGTGTACTGCCGGCCCTCGTGCCCGTCGCGCACGCCGCGCCGCGCCAACGTGGCCTTCCACGCGACGCCGGGCGACGCCGAGGCGGCGGGTTTCCGCGCCTGCCTGCGCTGCCGTCCGGACGCGCCGCCGCTGGCCGAACGCCAGGCCGACGCCGTGGCCAGGGCCTGCCGCCTGATCGAGGCCGCCGAGGAAGAACCGGATCTCGCCAGCCTGGCCGAGGCCTGCGGCATGAGCCGCTTCCACTTCCACCGCATCTTCAAGGCCCATACCGGGATCACGCCCAAGGCCTATGCGGCGGCGCGCCGGGCAGAACGCCTCAAGCAGGGACTCGCGCAGGCAGGCAGCGTGACGGCCGCCGCGTACGACGCCGGCTTCAATTCCAGCGGCCGTTTCTATGCCGCGTCGTCCGGCGTGCTGGGCATGACGCCCAAGCGCTATCGCGCCGGCGGCGGCGGCGAAGCCATCCGCTTCGCCGTGGCGCAGTGCTCGCTGGGCGCGCTGCTCGTGGCGGCGACCGACAAGGGCATCTGCTGCATCCTGCTGGGCGACGATCCGGACGCGCTCGTGCGCGACCTGCAGGACCGCTTCCCGAAGGCCGAACTGATCGGCGCCGAACCCGGCTTCGAGCGTACCGTGGCCCAGGTCGTCGCGTTCGTCGAAGCGCCGCGCCTCGGCCTCGACCTGCCGCTCGACGTGCGCGGCACCGCGTTCCAGCAGCGCGTCTGGCAGGCGCTGCGCCAGATCCCGGCCGGGCAGACGGTCGGTTATGCCGAACTGGCCGCGCGCCTGGGCATGCCGCGGGGCGCGCGCGCCATCGCCGGGGCCTGCGCGGCCAATCCGGTGGCGGTGGCGATTCCCTGCCACCGCGTGGTGCGCAACGACGGTTCGATCTCCGGCTACCGCTGGGGCGTCGAGCGCAAGCAGGCGCTGCTCCAGCGCGAGGCCGAGGCATGACGGCCATCGACTGGGACCGCGCCGGCGCCGACCTCGACGCGTTCGGCTGCGCCGTGCTGCCGGCGCTGCTGGACCCCGGCCAGTGCGCGGCGTATGCGGCCGGCTACACGGACGACGCGCGCTTCCGCAGCCGCGTCGTGATGGAGCGCCACGGCTTCGGCCGGGGCGAGTACCGCTACTACGCATACCCGCTGCCGCCCGGCCTGGCGAGCCTGCGTACGGCGCTGTATCCGCCACTGGCGCGCATCGCCAACCGCTGGCAGGCCGCGCTCGGGCTTTCCGACCGCTATCCGGACGCGCACGCCGACTACCTGGCGCGCTGCCACGCGGCCGGCCAGCTGCGGCCGACGCCCCTGCTGCTGCAATACGGTCCGGGCGACTACAACTGCCTGCACCAGGACCTGTACGGCGACCACGTGTTCCCGCTGCAGGTGGCCGTGCTGCTGGCGCGCCCCGGCATCGACTTCGACGGCGGCGAATTCGTCCTGACCGAGCAGCGTCCGCGCATGCAGTCGCGCGTCGAGGTGGTGCCGCTGGGGCAGGGCGATGCCGTCGTATTCCCCGTGCACACGCGCCCCGTCAACGGCACGCGCGGCATCTACCGGGTCAACATGCGGCACGGCGTCAGCCGCGTGCGCGGCGGCCACCGGCATACCCTCGGCATCATCTTCCACGATGCCGCCTGAACCGGGGTCAGAGCCTAATGCCGTTAAGTTAAGGCCAAAAAGACCGCTCCGACTAACATCTGAGTGGCCTTTTCAAGGGCTTCGCGCGGACCTTACCGGTCCTAAACTGGCTGAAATCACGCTTAACTTAACGGCATTAGGGTCAGAGCCCGGTTTTTGGAAATTGTTCGAGCGCCTCATCAGGCGCCGTGCCGCTCGCTTCTGCGATGCCGAGAGGACGGTTGCCATTGCTGGCATCCCTGATTTCTGCGAGGAGTTGATCGGGCAACGCATCCCCGCATAGCTGCCGGTAAGCTGCGTGGCGCGAGGCTGCCTCGTGATGCAGGCTCAGGTAAGCGGGATGCGGTTTGATCAGCGGGCTATCCAGTCCGAAGGCATTGATTCGGTAACTGGACCAGGGATAGTGCTCCGGCTTGTCCACCATCCGCGCGCGGACGGGATTCAGCTCGATGTAGCGCTGGCATGCCAGAAAGTAGCGCTCGTCGAGCACGAGGCAAGAACGAAACCGGCCTTCCCCTAAGGTTCCCGTACGCGTGTGGCGGCGGTTGAAGTATTGCACGTAACGCTGGCCCAGGTGCCGCATCAGTACGCTGGCCCCATGCTCATCATCCGGAGAGAAAAGTAGATGGGTGTGGTTGGTCATCAGTACGTAGGCGTGCAGGGTACAGCCACAGTCGTATGCGCATGCACGCAGCATGTCGAGATACACGAGATAGTCGCTGCGACAGATGAAGCACGGAAGCCGATTGTTGCCCCGTTGGATGACATGGAGCGGAACCGACGGCAGGACGAGGCGGCGCGGACGTGGCATGGCGAAAGTCGAAAGCGGCGGAATGCGAGAGGATACAAAATCGTCCCGCGGGGGCGGGCGAGCAAGATCAACTGTGCAGGAGTATCCGGACCATGTGCGGGGCTCTGACCCCGAATTTACGACTTTATGAAATCTGCCAGGCGGCACATAATTTTTACCAGGTGCCAGGCATGCATATGTTTCGGCCCTAAGATCGACATACCTGCGTTGCCGCAGGCATAAAAACGATTCCAACGGAGACAAGCATGAACGTATCGCGTCGCCTGTTCCTGGCCGCCCTCGGTGCGGCCGGCGTGGCTGGCGGGAGCCTGGCCCGGGCCGGGAACCTGCCGCAACCCCTCGTTGCCTACGACGACGAGCTGAAGAACGGTTTCCAGAACTGGAGCTGGGCCAAGACGCAGTTGGCGGTCCCCATCGGCAACGGCAAGCCGATCCGCGTCGAAGGCGATCCGTGGAGCGCCCTCGCGCTCCACCACGATCCGTTCTCCACCGAGGGTTACAGCAAGCTGACCTTCGTCATCAACGGCGGCAAGGACGGCGGCCAGACCCTGATGGTCAAGGCCATGGCGGACGGCAAAGCGATCGACGCCGACTACGTCATCCAGCCCAAGGCGAAGACTTGGGCCGTCGTCGAGGTGCCACTCAAGGACATCAACGCGGCCGGCAAGACCATCGACGCCATCATCTGGCAGGGCCAGGGCAGCGCGTATTCGCCCTACTACATCACGCGCATCCAGTTCGAGTAAACCCGCGCGTTCAGGGCAGTTCGCCGCCCGAAAACGGATCGATCGAGTAGGGGTACACGGTGCCCAGGAAGCCCGGCTGCGCGCGCACCCGGGCGATCCAGCGGACGACGTGCGGATGGTCGGCCAGCGCCAGCGCGGCTTCGTCGGCCCGGTGGACGTAGGCGAACAGCGCCATGTCGGCGATCGTGTACGTGTCGCCCGCGATGAACGGACGTCCCGCCAGCTCGCGCTCGAGGATCGCCAGCGCCTTGTGGGCGACGCGGCGCAGGCGTTCGACCAGCGCCGGTGCGCGCCGCGCCAGCTTGCCCGTCAGCGTCCAGTGGCGCAAGGTGGCGATCGACGCCACGTGGTCCTGCTCGAACGATAGCCATTGCTGCACCTTCGCCTGGCCGAACGGATCGGCCGGAGAATATGGCGTGCCGTGCGCCAGATACGTCAGGATGGCGTTCGACTCCGCCAGCGTGCGGCCGTCCGCGAGGCGCAGCGCCGGCACCGCGCCGGTCGGGCTCACGGCCAGGAAATCGGGGCGCTGGCCCTCGCCTTCGAAGATGCGCACGATCTCCGTGCGATAGGGCCTGTCGAGGTGGTTCAGCAGCAGGCGGACTTTCCAGGCGTTCTGGGAGGGCAGGTAATCGTACAGGGTGAGCATCGTGGTCTCCATTGGTTGAGCCACGATTGGACCATCGCGCGGCGCGCCGCACCCTCCGGTTCTTGCGATCGAACGCCGGCCCGGCGATTGACCACAATGTAAAATTCTATACACTCTGTTTCTTGCTGTTGAACCGCACCGCGGTTCATCCATCCTCGGACGGAGACCCCGACACGCCGGCGCCACAAGCAGATTTCATCGTCGTCGACCGCGACATGTCACGATTTCGCCCCATGACATCCACCAGATCGGCGTACTGGAAACGTGGGCCGGCGGGCGCCAGGTCTATCGCAAACAATGACATCGACATCCGGAGGAATCACGTTGAAAGCCCTCGCCGCCGCCGCCCTCGCCCTTGCCTGCCTGTCCCCCGCCCATGCCCATGCCCAGCAGACGGGCGCGTCGTATGCGCGCATGGTCGTCATCGTGTCCAGGCCGGGGCAGGCCGAGGCCTTCGAAAAGGGCTACGAGCGGCATTTGCAGTGGCACCGGGGCGCGCAGGATCCCTGGACGTGGTACGGCTGGACCTTTGTGCTGGGCAACCGCATCAACCGGTTCATGGACGGCACGTTCGGCCACGCGGCCACCGACTTCGACACGCCCGTGCAGCCCGCGGCCGATGCCGCCGACAACAACGTGAACGTGGCCCCGTATGCGGATTTCGTCAGCCACGGCATGTACCAGCGGATGGATGCGATGAGCGCGGGCGAACCGTTGCCGGACGCCTCGCCTTTCCTGGCCATGACGACCTACCACATCCGTCCCGGCCAGGAAGCGGCATTCGAGCGGGCGGTGGCCCGTGAACACGGCACGGCGTGCCAGACCTGGTACCGGCTGCAGGCCGGCGGCGAGGCGCCGCAATACGTGCTGCTGCGCGCCGTGCCGTCGTTCGGTGCCGCCGCCACGCTGGGGACGCCCTATACGCAGGCGGGCGTCGACAAGGTGGACAATGAATTGCTGCGCTACCGTCCGAACCTCAGCTATCGGCCCTAGCCCTGGAAAAAAGATTGACGTAGTTGTATAGACAACTTAGACTTTCTGGAATGCGAGCGGCGCCGATCTTGCTCCGCTATTTCCGCGCATCCTTTTCGAGGAGTCCAACATGACCCAAGCCTCTCCCAGCGGCGATCCGCGTTTCGATCCCACCCGCGTCATCCGCGCCCCGCGCGGCAGCGAACTCACGTGCAAGAACTGGCTGACCGAAGCCGCCTACCGCATGCTGCAGAACAACCTGGATGCCGAGGTGGCGGAAAACCCGCAAGGCCTCGTCGTCTACGGCGGCATCGGCCGCGCGGCGCGCGACTGGGCCTGCTTCGACCAGATCCTCGCGTCGCTGCGCGAGCTGGACGACGACCAGACCCTCCTGATCCAGTCCGGCAAGCCGGTCGGCGTGTTCCAGACCCATCCCGACGCGCCGCGCGTGCTGCTCGCGAACTCGAACCTGGTGCCGAAATGGGCGACGTGGGAGCATTTCAATGAGCTCGACCGCAAGGGCCTGTTCATGTACGGCCAGATGACGGCCGGCAGCTGGATCTATATCGGCACCCAGGGCATCGTGCAGGGCACGTACGAGACCTTCGCCGAAGCCGGCCGCCAGCACTTCGGCGGCGACATGGCGGGACGCTGGATCCTGACCGCGGGCCTGGGCGGCATGGGCGGCGCGCAGCCGCTGGCCGCGACGTTCGCCGGCGCGGTGTCGCTGAACGTCGAGTGCCAGCAGAGCAGCATCGACTTCCGCCTGCGCACCCGCTACCTGGACAAGCAGGCGAAGGACATCGACGAGGCGCTGGCGATGATCAAGACGCATATGGAACGCAAGGAAGCCGTTTCCATCGGCCTGCTGGGCAACGCGGCCGACGTGCTGCCGGAACTCGTGCGTCGTGCAAAGGAGGGCGGCCTCGTGCCGGACGTCGTCACGGACCAGACGTCGGCCCACGACCTGATCCACGGCTACCTGCCGCGCGGCTGGACCATCGACCAATGGCTGGCGGCCCAACGCGACCCGGGACAACACGCCGCTTTGAAACAGGCGGCGGCCGAATCGTGCGCCGTGCACGTGCAGGCCATCCTCGACTTCAAGGCGCTGGGCGCGCACGCCGTCGACTACGGCAACAACATCCGCCAGGTCGCGTTCGACCAGGGTGTGAAAAATGCCTTCGACTTCCCCGGCTTCGTGCCCGCCTACATCCGCCCGCAGTTCTGCGAGGGCCGCGGCCCGTTCCGCTGGGTCGCGCTGTCCGGCGACCCGGAAGACATCTATAAAACCGACGCGAAGATCAAGGCGCTGTTCCCGCAGCACGCGCGCGTGCACCGCTGGCTCGACATGGCGCGCGACCGCATCGCGTTCCAGGGCCTGCCGGCGCGCATCTGCTGGCTGGGCCTGGGCGAGCGCCACCTGGCCGGCCTCGCGTTCAACGAGATGGTGCGCACGGGCGAATTGAAGGCGCCGATCGTGATCGGGCGCGACCACCTGGACACCGGCTCCGTCGCGAGCCCGAACCGCGAGACGGAAGCCATGCGCGACGGCACCGACGCCGTGTCCGACTGGCCGCTGCTGAACGCCATGCTGAACACGGCCGGCGGCGCGACGTGGGTGTCGCTGCACCACGGCGGCGGCGTCGGCATGGGGTATTCGCAGCACGCCGGCGTCGTCATCGTGGCGGACGGCACCGAGGCCGCGGATAAACGCCTGGCCCGCGTCCTCGTCAACGATTGCGCGTCGGGCGTGATGCGCCACGCGGATGCCGGCTACGAACTCGCGATCGAGACGGCGAAGCGCTTCGGCCTGCGCCTCCCGATGATCAAGTAATGCAGACTATCGACACCATGACACAAGCACATCACCTCATCCTGAAACCCGGCGCATTGTCCCTGGACGACCTGCGCGCGGCCTGGGGCACGCCCGGCGCGTTGGCCTTGACGCCGGAAGCGTATGCCGCCATCGAGACGTCGGCCGCCACCGTGCAGGCCATCGTCGCCAAGGGCGATCCGGCCTACGGCATCAACACCGGCTTCGGCATCCTGGCCAAGCGCCACATCCCGCAGGCGCAGCTCGAACAGCTGCAGCAGAACCTGATCCTGTCGCATGCCGTCGGCACCGGAGAGTACCTGCCGGACCACGTCGTGCGCCTGATCCTACTCACCAAGATCGGCAGCCTGGCGCGCGGGTATTCCGGCGTGCGGCCGCTGATCGTCGACACCCTGATCGCCCTGTACAACGCCGGCATCATGCCCGCGATTCCCTGCCAGGGCTCGGTCGGCGCGTCCGGCGACCTCGCGCCGCTGGCGCACATGACGCTCGCGATGCTGGGCGTGGGCGAGGTGCGCATGCGCGGCGAGATCATGGAGGCGCGCGCCGCGCTGGCGGCGGCCGGCATCGAACCGGTCGTGCTGGCGGCGAAGGAGGGGCTGGCCCTGATCAACGGCACGCAAGTCTCGACGGCGCTGGCGCTGCACGGCCTGTTCCTGGCCGAGCGCCTGCTGGAAGCGGCCATGGTGTCGGGCGCGCTGTCGCTGGACGCCGCGCGTGGTAGCGACGCCCCGTTCGACCCGCGCGTGCACGAGGTGCGCGGCCAGCCGGGCCAGATCGCGGCGGCGAAGATCTATCGCCAACTGGTGGCGGGCAGCGCGATCCGCGCGTCGCACCTCGTCGGCGACGAGCGCGTGCAGGACCCGTACAGCCTGCGCTGCCAACCGCAGGTGATGGGCGCCGTGATGGACCTTATCGCCCAGGCCGGCCGCACCCTGCTGATCGAATCGAACGCGGTGACCGACAATCCGCTCGTGTTCCCGGATTCGGGTGAAGTAATTTCCGGCGGTAATTTCCACGCGGAACCCGTCGCCTTCGCCGCCGACATCCTGGCGCTGGCGATCGCCGAGATCGGCGCGCTGGCCGAGCGCCGCATCGCGCTGCTGATCGACGCCACCTTGTCCGGCCTGCCGCCGTTCCTCGTGCGCGAGCCGGGCGTCAATTCCGGCTTCATGATCGCGCACGTGACGGCGGCCGCGTTGGCGTCGGAAAACAAGTCGCTGGCGCATCCGGCCAGCGTCGACAGCCTGCCGACGTCCGCGAACCAGGAAGACCACGTCAGCATGGCGACATTCGCGGCGCGCCGTCTCGGCCAGATGGCGCACAATACGGGTGTCATCGTCGGCATCGAGCTGCTGGCGGCGGCGCAGGGGATCGAATTCCACCGCCCGCTGACGAGTTCCAGCCACCTGGAACATGTTCATGCAAAATTGCGCGAGCAAGTACCCGCATTCGACGCCGACCGGTTCTTCGCGCCGGACATCGAGGCGGCGCGCCGGATGGTGATGGAAGGCGAATTGTCGGCCGCGTGCAAGGATTTGTTCGCCACGCTGCACTAAGGGCGAACCGGCAGGGTGGGCGGCCTGTGCCCACCGAACGCGCGTCGCGGTAATGCATGGTGGGCACGGGGTGCCCACCCTACTACGGAGTCACGATGGATTTCAGGTTCAAGGCGGGTTCGGTGCCGCTGCTGCTGTCGATGCCGCATGCCGGCACCGACATTCCCGACGACATCGCGGCGCGCATGGCGCCGTGCGCGCTGGTCCGGGCCGATACGGACTGGCACCTGCCCGACCTGTACGCGTTCGCGGACGGCATCGGCGCCTCGACCTTGTCGGCGCGCTGGTCGCGCTACGTCGTCGACCTCAACCGGCCGCCCGAGGACACGAACCTGTACCCGGGCCAGGACACGACGCGCCTGTGCCCCGTCGACACGTTCGGGCGCGAACGCCTGTACCAGCCCGGCCAGGAACCGGACGCCGGCGACGTCGAACGGCGCCTGGAACGGTACTGGCGCCCGTATCACCGGCAGCTGCGCGCGGAGCTCGACCGGTTGCTTGCGCTGCACGGCCAGGTGGTGCTGTGGGATGCGCATTCGATCGCGTCCGTCGTCCCGCGCTTCTTCGACGGCCGCCTGCCCGACCTGAACTTCGGCACGGCCGACGGCCGTTCGTGCTCGTTGCAGCTGCAGGGCGAGATGATGCGCGTGGCCGAATCGCAGGACCGCTTTTCCTTCGTGTTCAACGGCCGCTTCAAGGGCGGCCACATCACGCGCTTCTACGGCGATCCCGCTGCCGGCGTGCACGCGATCCAGCTCGAGATGTGCCAATGCCTGTACATGGACGAATCGCCTCCGTTCGACTACCAGCCCGACGTCGCCGCCAGGGTGCAACCGCTGCTGCACGAATTGCTCGGTGATGCGATTGCGTGGGCGCGCGCGGGAGGGCACGCATGAATGCCCTGTTCGCGCGCCACGCCCTGCTGGCCGGCGGCTGGCACCGCGACGTGCTGCTCGAATGGGACGTGCGCGGCGACCTGACCCGGGTCGCGCCGGAGGCGGCGCCGCCGCTCGGCGTGGCGCGTGCCGACTACGTCCTGCCGGGCATGATCAACCTGCATTCGCATGCCTTCCAGCGCGCGATCGGCGGCATGACGGAAAGGGCGGGCGACGGTCCGGACAGCTTCTGGACGTGGCGCGACCTGATGTACCGCGTCGCCAACCGCATCACGCCCGAGCAGATGGAAGCCGTGGCCGCGCAGTTGTACGCGGAATGCCTGCGCCACGGCTACACGGCCGTCTGCGAATTCCATTACGTACAGCGGGCGCCGGGCGGCCAGGTCTACGGCAATCCGGCCGAGACGGCGCAGCGCATCGCCCAGGCCGCGCACGAATCGGGCATCGGGCTGACGCTGCTGCCCGTGATGTACGCGTACGCGGGCTTCGACGACGCGCCGCTCAAGCCGGAACAGGAACGTTTTCGCACGGACCCCGCCCAGGTGCTGCGCATCGTCGAGGCACTGGCCCCGTTGCGCGGGCCGCAGCTGGAAGTGGGCGCGGCGCCGCATTCGCTGCGCGCCGTGGCGGCCGGCCAGCTGCGCGAGCTGGCGCAGGCGCTGCCGGGCGACCGGCCGCTGCACATCCACATCGCGGAGCAGCAGCTCGAAGTGGCGCAGTGCGTGGCGGCCACCGGCATGCGTCCCGTCGACTACCTGATGCGCGAAGTGGAGGTCGACGCGCGCTGGTGCCTCGTGCATGCCACGCACCTGTCCGACGCCGAACGCGACCGGTTGGCAAGCAGCGGCGCCGTCGCGGGGCTGTGTCCGACGACGGAAGCGAACCTGGGCGACGGCCTGTTCCCCTTTGATTCATACATCGCGGCCGGCGGGCGCTTCGGCATCGGCAGCGATAGCCACGTGTCGCAGAGTCCCGTCGAAGAACTGCGCTGGCTCGAATACGGCCAGCGCCTCGCGCACCAGCGCCGCAATATCGCGGTGCATGGCGAGGAGCGCGACGTCGCGGGCTTCTTGTGGCAACATGCGCTGCTGGGCGGCGCGCAGGCGGCCGGGCGCCGCGTCGGCGTGCTGGCACCGGGCCGGCGCGCGGACCTGCTCGTGCTGGACGGCGCGCACCCGAACCTGGACGGCGTGCCGCCGCACGAGGTGCTCGGCCGCTTCCTGTTCAGCGGCAGCGACAATCTCGTGCGCGACGTGCTGGCCGGCGGCCACTGGGTGGTGCAGGGCGGCCGCCACAAGGCGCAGGAGGCGATCGCGCAGCGTTACAAGGCGGCCGTGCGTACACTGCACGCACTTTGATTCCCAAACGATGAGGTGCAAGTCATGACGATGCTGATCCCGTATGCAGGCCTCGCGCCGGTATCGTGGAAGAACGGTGGCGGCAGTACGACCGAGATCGCCGTGTTCCCGCCGGACGCCGGCTTCGACGAATTCGACTGGCGCGTGAGCCTGGCCACGATCGCGAACGACGGGCCGTTTTCCATGTTCCACGGCGTCGAGCGCACGCTGGTGCTGGTCGACGGCCACGGCATGACGCTCGAGATCGACGGCGCGCCCACCTTGCTGTCGAAAGCCGAACCGGTCGCCGCGTTCGACGGCGAGTCGCGCGTGGAGGCCAAGCTGAATCGCGGCGCCAGCACCGACTTCAACGTGATGACCCGCACGGACCGCTGCTGGCACCGTTTCGGACGCCGCCAGCTGGACGGCGACTCCACGTTCGTCGCGCGCGCCGACGTCACCGTGCTGTTCCTGGCCGAAGGCGACAGCCTGGAGCTGTGCAGCGACGACCAGCGCATCAACCTGGTGCGCTTCGACGCCGTCGTGCTCGACCCGGACACGACGTGGCAGCTGCAGGCGGGGCAGGGCGCCATCTTCGTCGTCGACATCCATTACTACGACGACGAACACGACCTCGAACACGAGGACGGCGCCTATGAGTGATGCGGGGGGGAACCGCGCCGACGTGCTGTACACCAACGCGCGCCTGGCGACGCTGGCGGATGGCGATGGCTACGGCATCGACGAGGATGGCGCCGTGGCCGTGCGCGGCGGACGCATCGCCTGGGTCGGACCCCGTGCCGAGGCGCCGCCGGCGCAGCGTGTCCACGATTGCGGCGGCCTGTGGCTGACGCCCGGCCTCGTCGACTGTCACACGCACATCGTCCACGCCGGCAACCGCAGCGACGAATGGGAAGCGCGCCTGAACGGCGCCACCTACGAAGACATCGCACGCGCGGGCGGCGGCATCATGTCCACGGTGCGCGCCACCCGCGCGGCATCCGAAGACGATTTATTCGACGCCAGCCTGCCGCGCATCCGCGCGCTGCTGGCCGAGGGCGTCACGACGCTGGAAATCAAGTCCGGCTACGGCCTCGACCTGGAATCCGAGGCGAAGATGCTGCGCGTCGCGCGCCGCGTGGGCGCGTTGCTGCCGGTGGACGTGTGCACGACGTTCCTCGGCGCGCACGCGCTGCCGCCCGAATACACAGGCCGCGCCGACGACTACATCGACATGCTGTGCGACGCGATGCTGCCGGCGCTGACGGCGCAGGGTCTCGTCGATGCCGTCGACGCGTTCTGCGAGCGCATCGGCTTCTCGCACGACCAGACGGCGCGCGTGTTCGACGTGGCGCGGCGCCTCGGGCTGCCCGTGAAGCTGCACGCGGAGCAGCTGTCGGACCAGGGCGGCGCGGCGCTCGTGGCGCGCCATGGCGGGCTGTCGGCCGACCACCTCGAATGGCTGTCGCCCGAGGGCGTGGCGGCGATGGCGCAGGCCGGCACCGTGGCCGTGCTGCTGCCCGGCGCCTATTATTTTTTGCGCGAGACGCGCATGCCGCCGCTCGCCGAATTGCGCGCCGCGGGCGTGCCGCTGGCCGTCGCCACCGACTGCAACCCGGGCACGTCGCCCATGACGTCGCTGCTGCTGGCGCTGAACATGGCGTGCACGCTGTGGCGCCTGACGCCGCTGGAAGCCTTGCGCGGCGCGACCGTCAATGCCGCGCGCGCCCTCGGCCGCACCGACGTCGGCACACTCGAAGCGGGCAAGCGCGCCGACTTCGCCCTGTGGGACATCGCCCGCCCGGCCGACCTGGCCTACGCCATCGGCGCGAACCCATGCCGCGGCGTCGTCAACGCCGGCGTGTGGCGCACGCCCCGGATCGACGCAACGTAGGGTGGGCGGCTCCCGCCCGCCGGGCACGGCCGATCACGTTAATCGGTTATCCTTGACCACTCGTCCACAACGTCATCGGAAGCCGCATGCTGAGATTCGCCGTGCTGGTGCTCGCCTGCGCCGGCATCTTGTCGTCCGCCCACGCCGAGAACGTGCTGCGCGTGGGCTCGAAGCGCTTCACCGAGTCGTACATCCTGGGCGAGATCCTCACCCAGACCGCGGCGCGCACCGGGCCGGCCGAACATAAGCAGGGACTGGGTAACACGGCCATCGTGCTGGGCGCGCTGCGCTCGGGCGCGATCGACGTCTATCCGGAATACCTGGGCACCATCGACCTGGAAATCCTCAAGAATCCGCAACCGACGTCGCTGGATGCGATGCGTGCCGCGCTGCGTCCGCTGGGCCTCGGCGTGGCCGTGCCGCTGGGGTTTTCCAACGGGTACGCGCTGGCCGTACGCGGCAATGCCGGCCTGCGCCGCCTGTCCGACCTGGCGCTCCACCCGGACATGAAGATCGGCCTGTCGCACGAATTCCTCGGCCGCGCCGACGGCTGGCCGGGCCTCGCGCGGCGCTACGGCCTGGCGCAGCAACCGCGCGGCCTGGACCACGGCATCGCGTACGAGGCGCTGGCGCAGCGCCAGGTCGATGCCATCGACATCTATTCGACCGACGCCAAGATCCGCCAATACGGCCTGCGCGTGCTGGACGACGATAAACACTACTTTCCGCGCTACGACGCCGTGCTGCTGTACCGGCTCGACTTGCCGCAGCGGTTCCCGCAAGCGTGGCGTGCCATCGGGCGGCTGGAGGGCAGTATCACGGCCAGCGACATGATCGCGATGAATGCGGCGGCCGAGCTGGATGGACAGCGTTTCGCGGACATTGCGCGGACGTGGTTGGGTGGGGTGGACGGCTGTGCCGGCGACGCGTCCACGCCACGGGTGAATTGCCGTGGCGTGCGAGCGGTAGCTGAACGCGTGGACGGGAGACCCATCCACTCTACCGTTGTGCGCGACGGGCTGTTGAGTAAAACCTTCGGCAATGGCTTTATGAACCTTGCGCGCCAGCACCTGCTGCTGGTCGTCATGGCCGTCCTGCTGGGCTGCCTCGCCGGCATTCCGCTCGGGATCGTGGCCGCGCTCGTGCCGCGCCTGCGCCAGGCCGTGCTGGCCGTGGCGGGCGTCCTGCAGACCGTGCCGTCGCTGGCCCTGCTGGCGATCCTGATCCCGCTGCTCGGCCGCATCGGCACGGTGCCGGCGCTCGTGGCCCTGTGCGCGTATGCGTTGCTGCCCATCGTGCGCAATACGTGCACGGGGCTGCTGCAGGTGCCGTCCGGGCTGCGCACGGCCGCGCTGGCGCTGGGACTGACCCGGTGGCAATCGCTGCTGCTGGTCGAGATGCCGCTCGCCGCGCCGACGATCCTGGCCGGCGTCAAGACGGCCGCCGTGATGAGCGTGGGCACGGCGACCATCGCCGCGTTCATCGGCGCCGGCGGCTTCGGCGAGCGCATCACGACGGGCCTCGCGCTGAACGACAACGACATGCTGCTGGCCGGTGCGATTCCGGCTGCGCTGCTGGCCTTGCTGACCCAGGCGACCTTCGAGCTGGGCGAGCGCCTGCTGGCGCGCCGTCGCTACAGGGATTGAAGTTTGGAACGGGTGGTGGAGATCGCGTGGTGCAGGATGCGTTCCGCGTGGAAGTCGTTTTCGCGCTGGACGGCGATCGCGTGCAGGCTGCGGGTATAGGTGTCGATCCGGGAACGCAGCCAGGCCCGGTAGACCCACCTGGTAATCGACGTGCTGTGCGGTTTTGTCGGCGTTTTCATGTCCGTGTCCTCGTCAGTGACCACATTGTCCCGCTCGACGCGTTCTTGCATTTGTGATCACTCAATCGAGCCCGGCCAACCAAATGACAGCATTCTGTTACCGAGGTAAGCATTTGTAAGGAACCTGCAAATGCGGCGGACGGAGGCTTATATTGAAACCGTTGGATTCAAGTCTCCCCTCCCCATGACGAATGGGTTCACCCACGGCGCTGCCACGCGGCCCGTGGGTTTTTCTTGTCCGCTTGCGGAAAGAATCAGGCCCCGGCCAGCGCATCCAGGGGCGCGCCCGTGACGCGGCAGATGCGCCAGTCCGGCAAGATCTCGGCGCCCATCGATTTGTAGAAATTGATCGCAGGCGCGTTCCAGTCCAGCACCGACCACTCGAACCGGCCGCAGCCGCGCTCGACGGCCAGGCGTGCCAGGTGTTTCAACATGCGGCTGCCGATGCCCTGGCCACGGTGCGTTTGCCGCACGTACAGATCTTCCAGATACAGGCCGCGCTTGGTCAAGAAGGTCGAGAAATTATGGAAGAACAGCGCGAACGTCACGACTTCGCCATCGGCCTCGCCGACGATGGCTTCGCAGGCGGGATGCGCGCCGAACAAGCCCTCGTGCAATTTCTCTTCCGTCGCCACGACGAGGTGCTCGAGCTTTTCGAACACGGCCAGCTCGACGATCATCGATTGGATGTGGGTAACGTCGGCCGGGGTGGCGGGGCGGATCGCGAAGGTCGTTTCAAGAGTCATGGGGTCGTTTCGATGCAATCGTTGAGGGTGACGGATGGGGCCAATCTGGCGGCCGGGGCGCGCAAGGCCCAGGCGACGCTGCCCAGGCAGACGGCCATGCCCAGCCATTCGGTGAGGCCGGGGCGGTAGTGTTCGAGCTTGATCGACAGCAGCACGGAGATCACGGGCGTGATGACGCCGATGTATACGGCCTTGTTCGAGCCGATGCGGTTGATCAGCGTGAAATAGCAGATGAACGCGACGACCGAGCCGAAGATCGATAGGTGCAGCAAGCCCAGCACATAGCTGGCCGTGCGCGGAACGATGAAGGCCTGGCCCGTCGCGACGCACCATGCCGCGACCATGCACGTGCCCCAGAACATCGACCAGCCCGTCGTGAGCACCAGGTTGCTGGACTCCTCGCGCACCTTGCCGACGACGATGCTGCCGGCCGAGCTGGCGATCGACGCGGCGATGCCGAGCAGGAGGCCGAGGATGAAATGGCCTTGTCCGCCCTGGTGCAGTTCGCGCAGCGCGTTGCCGATCGCGTGCCAGAACAGCAGCGTGACGCCGCCGATCGCGGCCGCGCCGGCGCCCCAGGTGCGGTGGGGAATCGGTGTGCCGAACGCGATGCGCGCGCAGATCGGCGTCCAGAACACCATGAGCGCGAACAGCACGGCGACGAGGGCCGAGACGACGTATTGTTCGGCGTTATACGTGCAGACGTACGACACGCAGAACGTGAAGAAGCCCTGCAGCAAGGCCCAGCGCTGCACGCGCCAGGGCAGCCGCAGCTTGTCGCCGCGCAGCAGGCAGAACGCGAACAGCACCAGCGACGCGAGCGCGAACCGGTAGACGACCGACACGGCGGGCGGGACTTCACCCAGCTCGAGGGTGATCGCGAAGAAGGTCGATCCCCAGATCAGGGAGGCGATGGTGAACAGGGCGTAGGAGGGCATCGCGAAAGTATATCGCGATCCCTCTACTGTCGTGGCCGGTGGCCGATGTCAGTGCGTCACGCGCGTCGTGTAGCCGTTGCTGAGCAGCCGCACGCGCTCGCCCGGCCGGAACATCTCGTCGGCCGCCTGCGTGATGGAGCGCAGTTCGCCGTTGTCAAGCTTGACGGTGATTTCGAAGCCGGGCCGGTTGTTGGCCTGGTTCTCGACGCGGTTGCCGATGATGCCGCCCGCGACGGCGCCCAGGATGCCGACCGCGGCCGAGCCGTTGCCGCCGCCGACCTGGGACCCGCCCAGGCCGCCCAGCGCGGCGCCGGCCATCGTGCCGACGCCGGATTCCGGATTGGCGATGGTGACGTTGCGGACGGATTCCACGGTGCCCATGCGCACCGTCTGTTCATTCATCGTCTGGTAGCTGCTGTAGACGCTGCCCGAGTTCGACGGGCCCGCGCAGGCGGCGAGCACGGCGGTCAGCGAGACGAGGGCGAGGGCGGATAATGGTTTCATATTCGACTCCAGGGCAATTATTCGGACGCGCTTAGCTTACCCGTTCCCGCACCGGCGCGCCGCTGCTCCGGCATTGTAGTAAATCAATATGCCACGTGCAGACGGCGATACAGGAAGCCCAGCACGAACAGGGGGCCGATCAGCAGGAAGCGCAGGTCGTCGAAGAACGAGGGTTTCTTGCCTTCGATCTTGTGGCCGATGAACTGGCCGATCCAGGCGACGACGAAGATCGCGATCGACAGCGGCAGCACGGTGAACGGCGGCATCAGCGCCAGCACGGCCAGCATCACGGCGCTCATCAGGAGCATGCCGAACGCGAACGGCGGCGACAGCCGGAAGTAATACACGAGCGCCGCGAGCACCGCGCCGACGGCAAGCAAAGGGTGGATGCTCCACAGGATGCCCAGCAACGTGAACACGATCACGGGCACGCACACAAAATGGATCAGCTCGTTGGTCGGGTTGCGGTGGCTGTCGCTGTAGTGGTCGAGCAGCACGTCGATCGTGCGCGGCTGGGTCATCGGAGTCTCCTGTCCGTTATTGTGTTTTCGATTCTACACTCGGTTTCATGCCGTGAGCGGGACCAGCAGCGGCGCCGGCGCGCCCTGCACGCGCGGCATCGCCCCCATGTGCATATACGGGTTCGCGGCGAACAATTCGGCCACCCACTCGACGAACACGCGCACCTTGGCCGACAGGTGGCGGTTCTGCGGATACACGAGGTGGACCGGCACCGCATCGCTGCGCCAGTCCGCCAGCACCTGCACCATGCGCCCGGCCTCCACGTGCTTGTCGAGCATGTAATCCGTCATCTGGATGACGCCGAGGCCCGCCAGTCCGGCTTCGACGTAGGCGTTGGAATCGTTCAGCGCGATCACGCCGCGCATGGGCACCTCGATGCGTTCGTCGCCGCGGCTGAAATCCCAGTCGTAGATCTTGCCCGTCTTGGCCGAGAAATAATTGACGCAGCGGTGGCGGTCGAGGTCGCGCGGGTGCTGCGGCATGCCGTAGCGCGCGATGTACCCGGGCGCCGCGGCCGTCAGGAAGTTGAGGACGCCGACGCGCCGTGCGATCAGGCTCGTATCGGTCAACGTGCCGCCGCGCACGGCGCAGTCGACGCCTTCCTCGACGAGGTCGACGGGGCGGTCGGAGCTGCCCAGTTCCAGCATGATGTCCGGATAGCGCTCGAAGAACGCGGGCAGGGCGGGCACGAGGATCTCGCTCGACAACCCGGTCGGCGCGTCCACGCGCAGCCGGCCGCTGGGCGACAGGCGCGTGCGCGACAGCGATTCCTCGGCGTCGCGCACGTCGGACAGGATGCGCAGGCACCGTTCGTAATAGGCGGCGCCGTCCGTCGTCACCGTCACCTGGCGCGTGGTCCGGTGCAGCAGCTTGGCCGACAGCGCCGCCTCGAGCGCCTGCACGAGCGTCGACACCGTCGCCTTGGGCAGGTTCATCAAGTCGGCCGCGCGGGTAAAACTGCCGGCGTCGACGACCTGCACGAAGACTTCCATGGCTTGTAGCTTGTTCATGACACAACCTTGTCTGTAAGGACACCCTTCAATGTCGGGTTTTGATCGCGAATATGTATGATTGTTCAAAAATCTGAACAATGGATTCGCAAATGGACTATTTATTGGATTGTAGATGAAGACTATAGTGTCGGTACGGTAGCTGGTAAATGCGATATTTGTAAAACCCAACGACAGGAGCGGATCATGAAAGCGCATCGCGATGCAGTCGCGGCAGTGTTCGGACTGGTGCTCGGCGTGGCGGCCATGGCAGGCACGGTACTCACCGACGAGTACGCGCATGCGGCCGGTGCCGAGGCGCGTGGCTACGATGCGCTGTTCCACGTCGTCGCGACGGGCGAACAATGCGATGCGAACGCGATCCCGGCCGTGCTGGTGGCGTCCAACGAGGCCGTGCGATGACCGTGGCGCGCAAGCTGGAGAACGGCCATACGCTGGCGGTACGTGACCTGCAGGTCGTGGGCGCGGAACGACCGCTGGCGGCGCGCCTGTACAAGGCGGCGGTCGACGGCAAGCGCGACGTGCTGATCGTGTTCTTCCATGGCGGCGGCTTCGTCGACGGCGATCTGGAATGCTCGGACCCGTTCCTGCGCCAGCTGGCCGAGGCGAGCGGTTACCCGGTCGTACTGTCGTCGGCCTATACGCTGGCGACGGAGAAGCCGTTCCCGGCCGCCGCCGAGGATGCGCATGCCGTGCTGATGTGGGCAAAGAAGAATAAGAGCAAGCTCGGCTGGACAGGCAAGCGCATGCTGGTCGCGGGCATCGAGGCGGGTGCGAACCTCGCCGCCGTGTGCGCCCTGATGGCGCGCGACCGCGGTGCGCCGCAACTGGCCGGCCAGATCCTGCTGATGCCGATGCTGGACCCTGGCCTGTCGACCTGTTCGATGCGCGAGATGCCGACCTGCTCCGAGCGGGCGAAGGTGTTCGACGAGTGCGCGGCCGCCTACCGGGGTTATCTGCCGCACGCGGCCGACCGCAGCCATCCGTATGCATCGCCGCTGCAGTCGAGCCGTTTGAAGAATCTGCCGCCGGCCTTGATCCTGTCGATCGAGGACGACCCGCTGCGCGACGAAGCGGAAGCCTACGGCGGCAAACTGATCCAGTCGGGCGTGCCGACGACGGTCAGGCGCTTGCAGGCGGAACAAGGCCTGCAAGAACCAAATGCACGCAACACGTGTGCCTGTCGAGGCCACGCATTAAGCGAGATCGCCAACTTCATTGCCGGACTCGACGAAGAAGAAGAGCCGGCCAGTTGTTGATCCCGCGGGTCAAGTAATCCACCACTCACGATAAAAACGTGCCCTCGAGGCACGGGAGACCTGTCTTTTCCTGAAAAAGCCTGGGAAGGACCGTTTTCGTCCAATCATTAATAAATAGTTAATAACCGGAGGGCTAACCATGAAACCGATTCAACAATTCCAGATGGCTGTGCGTCCCGTCGTGCTGGCGCTGGGTGCCGCAGGCATCGCGGCCCTGATCGCGGGCTGCTCGGACGCAACCGGCAAGGCCGCCGAGGCGCAGGCCCAGGCGCAGGCCGGTCCGCCGGTGTCGGCCGCGACCGTGCTCGAGAAGCCGATCGCCGAAACCCAGGAATTCTCGGGCCGCCTGGAAGCCATCGAGCACGTCGAGATCCGTCCGCGCGTGTCCGGCTATATCACGGCCGTCAACTTCAAGCCGGGTGCGGAAGTCAAGAAAGGCGACGTGCTGTTCGTGATCGATCCGCGTCCGTACCAGGCCGAAGCCGAGCGCGCCGAGGCGGCCGCGAAATCCGCCCGCGCCAAGGCCGACCTGGCCCGCACCGAGCTGGCCCGTGCCGAGCGCCTGCTGGGCGACAAGGCGATCGCGCAGCGCGAATACGACGCGAGCCTGTCCAGCCAGAAGGAACTCGACGCCACGGCGCGCGCCGCGGAAGCGCAGGCCCAGGCGGCGCGCCTGAACCTGTCGTACACCCGCATCATCTCGCCGATCGACGGCCGCGTGTCGAAGGCCGAGATCACCCTCGGCAACCTGGTCGACGCGTCGAACGTGCTGACGTCCGTCGTGTCGCTGGACCGCATCTACGCCAGCTTCGACGGCGACGAGGAAACCTATCTGCGCGTCGCCAAGCTGGCCCACGACGGCCAGGCGGTGCCGGTGAACGTGGGCCTCGTCAACGAGGACGGCTACCCGCACGAGGGCAAGCTGGAATTCGTCGACAACCAGCTCGACGCGCAGACCGGTTCCGTGCGCATGCGCGCCACGTTCGAGAACAAGGACCGCACCATGGCGCCCGGCCTGTTCGCCCGCGTGCAGATCGGCGGCGGCGACGCGAAGCCCGCCCTGTTGATCACGGACCGCGCGATCGGCACGGACCAGAGCCACAAGTTCGTGTTCGTCGTGGGCGCGGACGGCAAGGCCGAGTATCGCGAAGTGAAGCTCGGCCCTGTCGTCGACGGCCTGCGCGTCGTGCGCACCGGCCTGAAACCGGGCGAGAAGATCGTCGTCAACGGCCTGCAGCGCGTGCGTCCGGGTTCGCCCATCACGGCGCAGATGGTGCCGATGGTCGCGACGCTCGATACGGGCAAGGCGCCCGCCAAGGATGCGGCGCTGGCCATGGCAGACAGCAAATAAGGACAAGAACACATGAACATCTCACGCTTTTTCGTCGACAAGCCGATCTTCGCGGCCGTGCTGTCGGTGCTGGTCTTCGTGGCCGGCCTCATCTCGATCTTCGAGCTGCCGATCTCGGAGTACCCCGACGTCGTGCCGCCCTCCGTGGTGGTGCGCGCCCAGTACCCGGGCGCCAACCCGAAGGTCATCGCGGAAACCGTCGCCACGCCGCTGGAGCAGGAAATCAACGGCGTCGAAAACATGCTGTACATGACGTCGCAAAACACGTCGGACGGCGCGCTGATGCTGACGGTGACCTTCAAGATCGGCACCAACGTCGAGCAGGCCGAGACGGCCGTGCAGAACCGCGTCCAGCGCGCGCTCCCGCGCCTGCCGGACGAAGTGCGCCAGATCGGCGTCACGACGGTCAAGAGCTCGCCCAACATCACGATGGTGGTGCACCTGAAATCGCCGGACGGCCGCTATGACGACCTGTACCTGCGCAACTACGCGACGCTGAACGTCAAGGACGAACTGGCGCGCATCAACGGCATGGGCGAAGTCCAGCTGTTCGGTTCGGGCGACTACGCCATGCGCGTCTGGCTCGATCCGCAGAAGGTCGCCGCGCGCAACCTGACCGCCGGCGACGTCGTGAACGCGATCCGCGAGCAGAACGTGCAGGTGGCGGCCGGCGTCATCGGCCAAGGCCCGTCGAAAGGCGCGGACTTCCAGTTGACCGTCAACACGCAGGGCCGCCTGCAGTCGGTCGAGGAGTTCGGCAACATCGTCATCAAGACCAATGCCGACGGCGCGACCACGCTGCTGAAGGACGTCGCACGCCTGGAAATGGGCTCGAACTCGTACGCCCTGCGCGCGCTGCTGGACAACCAGTCGGCCGTGGCCATCCCCATCTTCCAGGCCCCGAACGCCAACGCGCTGCAACTGTCGGCCGACGTGCGCGCCAAGATGAAGGAGCTGTCGAAAAATTTCCCGGAAGGCGTCGAATACAGCATTGTGTACGACCCGACCCAATTCGTGCGTGAGTCGATCGACTCCGTGATCCACACGCTGGTCGAGGCGGTGATCCTGGTGGCGCTCGTCGTCATCCTGTTCCTGCAGACGTGGCGCGCCTCGGTGATCCCGCTGCTGGCCGTGCCGGTGTCGGTCGTCGGCACGTTCGCGGTGATGCTCGCCTGCGGCTTCTCGATCAACACGCTGTCGCTGTTCGGCCTCGTGCTGGCCATCGGTATCGTGGTGGACGATGCGATCGTCGTGGTGGAGAACGTCGAACGCAACATCGCCAACGGCCTCAATCCGCATGATGCGACCGTGCAGGCGATGAAGGAAGTCTCGGGCCCGATCATCGCGATCGCCCTCGTGCTGTGCGCCGTGTTCATCCCGATCGCGTTCGTGTCGGGCCTGACCGGCCAGTTCTACCGCCAGTTCGCGCTGACCATCGCCATCTCGACCGTGATCTCCGCGTTCTCGTCGCTGACGCTGGCCCCGGCCCTGTCGGCTGCGCTGCTGAAGTCGCACAACGCGCCGAAGGACGGCCTGACCCGCCTGATGGATGCCGTGTTCGGCCGCTTTTTCGCCGCCTTCAACCGCTTCTTCGGCCGCTCGTCGCACAGGTATGAACGCGGCGTGCAGGGCGTCCTGAAGCGCAAGAGCGCCACGCTGGGCGTGTACGTGCTGCTCGGTATCGCGGGCGTCTTCATGTTCAAGGCCGTGCCGCCGGGCTTCGTGCCGTCGCAGGACAAGGCCTACCTGATCGGCTTCGCGCAGTTGCCGGACGCCGCCTCGCTCGACCGCACGGACACCGTGATCCGCAAGATGTCCGACGTGGCCAAGCAGATCCCGGGCGTGGAATCGTCGGTCGCATTCCCTGGCCTGTCGATCAACGGCTTCACCAACGCGCCGAACGCCGGCATCGTGTTCACCACGCTGAAACCGTTCGACGAGCGCAAGGGCAAGGCGCAGAGCGCCGAGGCGATCGCCGCCGAGATCAACAAGCGCATGGGTTCCATCGAGGACGCGTTCGTGATGGTGCTGTCGCCCCCGCCCGTGAACGGCCTGGGCACCACCGGCGGCTTCAAGATGATGATCGAGGACCGTGCCGGCGTCGGCTACGATGAACTGTACAAGGCGATCCAGGCCATCCAGGCCAAGGCCGCCACCGACAAGCGCCTGCAGGGCGTGTTCTCCGGCTACCAGATCAACGTGCCGCAGCTGTTCGCCGACGTCGACCGCGTGAAGGCCAAGCAGCTGGGCGTGCCGCTGGCCGAGATCAACCAGACCTTGCAGATCAACCTCGGTTCGCTGTACGTGAACGACTTCAACCAGTTCGGCCGCACCTACCAGGTGCGCGTGCAGGCCGACGCGCCGTTCCGTTCGCAGCGCGAACAGATCGCACAGCTGAAGGTCCGCAACGACAAGGGCGAGATGATCCCGCTGTCCACGATCATGAAGATCAAGGACACCTACGGACCTGACCGCGTCCAGCGCTACAACGGCTATGTCGCCGCCGAGCTGAATGGCGGCCCGGCACCGGGTGTGTCGTCGGGCCAGGCCCAGGCCGCGATGGAAGAAATCGTCAAGGCCACGCTGCCGAAAGGGATCTCGTACGAATGGACGGACCTGACGTACCAGGACATCCTGGCCGGTAACACCATGATCTACGTGTTCCCGCTGTGCGTGCTGCTCGTGTTCCTCGTGCTCGCCGCGCAGTACGAAAGCTGGACCCTGCCGCTGGCCGTGATCCTGATCGTGCCGATGTCGATCCTGTGCGCCCTGATCGGTGTGAAGCTCACCGGCGGCGACAACAACATCTTCACGCAGATCGCCCTGTTCGTGCTGGTGGGTCTCGCATCGAAGAACGCGATCCTGATCGTGGAATTCGCCCTGGAGCTGGAACACCATGGCCGCAGCATCGTGGCCGCCGCGCTGGAAGCCTGCCACCTGCGCCTGCGTCCGATCCTGATGACGTCGATCGCGTTCATCATGGGCGTGGTGCCGCTGGTGCTGTCGCACGGCGCCGGTGCCGAGATGCGCCATGCGATGGGCGTCGCCGTGTTCGCCGGCATGCTGGGCGTGACGTTCTTCGGCCTGTTCCTGACGCCGGTGTTCTATGTCCTGCTGCGCACCCTGGCCAAGCGTTTCGAACGACCGAAACATGCCCACGCCCACGCCCACGACGCGGCACCGAATGCCGCCGGCGGCGACCATACGGCTGCACTGGAAGGAAACTGATATGAAAAAGATGATCGCAAGGGGTGTGGCCCCGCTGATGGCAGCCTTGCTCTTGAGCGCATGCGCCGCGCCCGAATTCAAGCAGCCGGCCGTCGCCACGCCGACCGCCTTCAAGGAATCGCAGGCGACGCCGGCTGCCGCCGCGAACGATGTGCGCAGCGCCGCCGACGGCACCACGTGGACCGTCGGCCGCCCGGCCGAAGCCCAGCCGCGCGGTGAATGGTGGCGCGCCTTCAACGACGAGACGCTGAATGGTCTCATCGTTGACGCGACGGCGAACAACCAGAACCTGACGGTGGCCGCGGCCCGCGTGAAGGAAGCCCGCGCCATCGCCGGCATCGCCGAAGCGGACCGCATCCCGCAGATCGGCGTCGGCGCCGGTGCCCAGCGCGCCCGCCTGTCGCCGCTGGAAGCGTCGCTGCCGCAGGGCACGCCCGTCGCGGCGGCCAACAGCTACTCCGCGCGGCTGTCGGCCAGCTACGAAGTCGACCTGTTCGGGCGTGTGTCGTCGAACGTGGCGGCGGCGCGCGGCGATGCCGGCGCGGTCGAAGCGACGTACCGCTCGGTGCTGTTGTCGCTGCAGGCCGATGTGGCGCAGGCCTACTTCCGTCTGCGTTCGCTGGATGCCGAAATCGCGACCGTCAACCACACGGTGCAACTGCGCGACGAGAGCGTGCGCGTGACGGGCCGCCGCTTCGACGCGGGCGACATCGGCGAATTCGACCTGTCGCGGGCGAAGACCGAACTGGCGACGGCGCGTTCGGAGGCCATCGGCCTGCAACGCCAGCGCGCGACGACGGAACACGCGCTGGCCGTCCTGCTGGGCAAACCCGCATCGAACTTCGCCGCGCCTTCGCGTCCGCTGCAGGACGCCAGCGCGCTGCCGCTGATTCCGGCCGGCCTGCCATCGACCTTGCTGGAGCGCCGTCCCGACATCGCCAGCGCCCAGCGCTCGATGGAAGCGGCGAACGCCCGCATCGGCGTCGCCCGCTCCGCGATGTTCCCGGCGCTGAGCCTGTCGGCGGGCGCCGGCGGCGTCGGCACCAGCTTCGCCGAAGTCTTCAAGTGGAGCAGCCGTTCGTGGCTGCTGGGCGCCGCGCTGTCGATGCCGCTGATCGACGGTGGCCGCAACCGCAACAACGTCGTGCGCAGCGAGGCGGCACTGGAAGAAGCCGTCGGTTCGTATCGCCAGAGCGTGCTGACGGCCTTCGCCGAGGTCGAGGACAACCTGGCCGGCCTGCGCATCCTGGCAGGGCAGAGCGCCGAGATCGAAGCAGCGGTGATGTCCGCACGCCGTTCGGCCGACCTGGCGCAGAAGCTGTACGACGCGGGCCGCGGCAGCTACCTCGAACTGCTGGATGCGCAGCGCAACCTGGCGAACGTCGAACGCACCGCCGTGCAGCTGCGCGGCGACCGCGCGGTCACCACCGTGGCGCTGATCCGCGCGCTGGGCGGCGGCTGGGATGCGGCACCGGCCGTGGCGAAAGCCGACGATACTGCGCAGGCAAGGAACTGAAGTCCCTGGCTTTACCGTGATTCCGGTAATGCCCTTTGCGGCGGTACGTGAAAGCGTATCGCCGCTTTTTTCTGGCGCCGGCGCTAGAATCGCACCATGCCGATATCACCCGATTCTTCCCAGCTCACCGGCCTCGCGCCCGTCATCGCGCCCGACACGCGCATCCTCATCCTGGGCAGCTTTCCGGGCGCCGCGTCGCTTGCGGCGCAGCAGTATTATGCGCATCCGCGCAATCAGTTCTGGAAGCTGGTCGGTGCGTTGATCGGCGAAGACCTGTATTCGCTGCCCTACGAAGAACGGTTGCCGCGCCTGCTGGCGCACCGCTTCGGTTTGTGGGACGTGCTGGCCGGGTGCGAGCGCGAAGGCAGTCTCGACTCAAGCATCCGCAAGCCGGCGGCCAATGACTTCGAGCGGCTGCACCGGCTGTGTCCCGAACTGGAGACGGTCGGCTTCAATGGGCAAACGTCGGGCAAGTTCGCGCCGCAATTTGAACAGCACGGCTATCGCACCGTCGTGCTGCCGTCGAGCTCTCCGGCGCATATGGCGATGACGTTCGAGCAAAAGTTGGACGTGTGGCGGGGGCTGGTCGACAAGGATTGAGCGCGCCTGATGCTGTCCCGCAAGCTTGTATGCCGCGAAACGCCACGAACTTGGCCCCATGCCTTCGCAGGGGCGACGATCTTACTGCTGGCGAAACAAGTTAGTCAGATCGACCCTGGCCGGTTGACGGACACGTGACGGACGCGTGCCGGTCTTGTGGCCAACGCCACGACCGCGGCCCCGGCTGCGACGATCAGCGCATCCTCGATCAGTCCGCTGCGGGTCTGACCGATACGCGCCATCGCCTGTTTGCGGACGGCGAGGGTGCAGTACGCAAGCGGGACAGCGGTTGCGACCGCGACCGCCGCGCCGGCTTCTTCGCGGCCCCGTGGCGCCAGCGCCGCGCCTGCGATCCCCGCGCTCATGACGCGCGCCAGCAGGCCCAGGAAGACGGTGCGGTCGGGCGCAGTCTTCATCTTGTCACCGAACAGTTCCCCGACGCCCATCGCGAGTGCACCGAACGTAAAGAGAGGGCGATTCAGGAGGAATAGTTGCCCCGTCGTACGGCGGTGCGCGAGGCGTGCCGTCGCGAGGGTCGCCATGGGCGTCATCGAGCGCGCGCTGGCAACGGCGCCGATCAAAGCGGAAGAGAGCAGGCTGCGAAATGTCATCTTGACTGGCTCCTGTGCAAATGAAGGGTTCTCGAACCGCCAAGGCGGATCGAACCCGGCAAGCCAGTGTAGCCAGACGGACGACTTTGCTACGCACGCGTCGCGCGCGGCCCCTTCATGTTGGCCTACGGCACCTCCGCCGCCAGCAGCGCAGCCTGTATCTGCGCTTCGAATTCGTGGACCGGCAAGGGCTTGCCGAACAGGTAGCCCTGGAACGAATGGCAGCCGTGGGCGGCGAGGAAATCGCGTTGCGCGGCCGTCTCCACGCCCTCGGCGATTACGTCCAGTTCCAGGCCCCGTCCCATGGCGATGATCGTCTGGGCCACCATGGCATCCCGGTGGCTGGCCGGCAGGTCGTCGACGAAGGATTTGTCGATCTTGAGTTGCGTGAGCGGCAGCTTCGTCAGGTAATTGAGCGAGGAATTGCCGGTGCCAAAGTCGTCGAGGGAGATACTGAATCCGCTGGCCTTGAGCGTGTGTAATTTGAAGATCGAAGATTCGAGGTCGCCGATCGCCAGGCTTTCGGTCACTTCGAGCTTCAGCTTGTCCGCCGGTGCGCCCGTGTGCCGGATTTCGGCCAGGATGTCGTCGACGAAGGTGTCCGATTCGAACTGGCGCGGGCTGATGTTCACGGCCAAGGTGAGGCCGCGCAGCATGTCATGGCGCGCCCACGCGGCGAGCTGGAGGCAGGCCGTGGCGAGCACCCAGCGTCCGATCGGTTCGATCAGTCCGGTTTCCTCGGCCAGTGGAATGAAGGCGGCGGGCGGGATGGCGCCGCGCTCGGGGTGGGTCCAGCGCAGCAACGCTTCGGCACCGATCGGGCGCTCGTGGGCGTCCACCTGGACCTGATAATGCAGGGTCAGCCGGTTGTCGCGGATCGCGTCGCGCAGTGCCTTTTCGAGCCAGTTGCGGTCGGCGAGTTCGGACTGCATCTCGTCCGCGAAGACGCGGACCGTATCGCGTCCGCTGCGCTTGCTTTTGTAAAGGGCGAGTTCGGCCTGGCACAGCAGGGTATCCGGGGCACCCTCGCCGTCGCGGAACAGGGTGACGCCGAGCGAGCCGGTGCAGGTCAGCCGATGCCCGTCGACGATCGTCGGCTCGGCGATCGTCGTGCGGATGGCTTCCGCGATGGCCAGGGCGCGCGCCGCCGCGGCATGCCAGTCCGTGCCGAGGCGTTCGGCCAGCAGCACGAAACTGTCGCCGCTGAACCGGCCCAGCGTATCGTCCTCGCGCTTGATCGAGCGGATGCGCCGCGCGATTTCCACGAGCAGCTGGTCGCCGACCGCATGGCCCAGGGAATCGTTCAGCTTCTGGAAGTGGTCGAGGTTCACCATCATGACGGCGCCGAACTCCTGGGTGCGCACGGCGCGGGCCATGGCGTGGCTCATGCGGTCCGCGAGCAGCATGCGGTTCGGCAGGTCGGTGAGGTGATCGAAGAGCTTGAGGTGTTCGGCCAGCGCGTGGGCCTGCTTTTCCGCGGAGATGTCCTGGAGGTTGCCGATGTAACGGATCGTCCGGCCCTGCGCGTCCGGTACGGCGGTGATCGAGAGCCGGGCCGTGTACAGGCCGCCGTCGCGGTTCCGGTTGATCACTTCACCCGTCCAGTAGCCGGTCGCCGTCAGCGTGGTCCACATGGATTCGTAAAAGACGGCGTCGTGCAGTCCGGAGCGGAGGATGCGCGGATTCTGGCCGATGGCGTCTGCCGCCGCATAGCCGCTGATGCGCGTGAAGGCGGCGTTGACGCGCTCGATGTTGCCGTCGGCATCGGTGATCAGCATGCCGTCCTGGCTTTCGAAGGCGACCGAGGCGATGCGCTGTTCGCGGTCGGCGCGGCGGCGCTCCGTGATGTCGCGCGCGACGGCGAGGACGCCCGCGACCTCGCCTTCCGCGGCGTGGATCGGCACCTTGATCACTTCCAGGTCGCGCATGGCGCCATCCGGTGCCGCGATGGTTTCCTCGTACCTGCGCGGCTGGCCGGTACGCAGCACGTCCTCGTCGTTTTCCTTGATGAACGCGGCGAATGCCTTGTCGGCGAAAAGCTCGTCGTCGGTGCGGCCGATGATCCTGTCGCGCGGCAGGCCGAGCAGGGCCTGGGCGCCGGCGTTGCAGTGGACGTAGACGTTGTTCCTGTCCTTCAGCACCATTGCGTCCGGGCTGTTTTCGACGAGCGTGCGCAACTGGGCCTGCTCGACGCCGAGCGCGCGGGCGGTCTGCTCGAGCTGCGCGTTCTTGTGCTGGATTTCGGCTGTGCGCGCATGGACGGCGCGGCGCAGGATCCGGATCCACAACAGGGTGGCGGCCAGTGCCGCCAGCGCGCCGAGCACCACGATCGCCACGAGGCGCAGGTAAGGCTGGAACTCCACCGGCCGGGTGAACCACTTGCTGCGCAGCGCCTCGCGCTCGGCCGGTGTGATGCGCCCCATGCCTTCCGCGACGAGCGCGAAGGTCGCCGTGTCGCCCTTTGCGACGGCCCAGTGGAACTGTCCCGAATACAGCGTGAACGCCTTGGTGAACTTCTTCTGGTCGCGATAGAGGTAGAGATAGTAGTTCGCCGGACGGTCGTCCATGCAGAAGATCTTGATGTCGCCGGAGCGGGCCGCGTTCAGGATGGCGACATAGCTGGGGTAGGTCACCTGGTTCGTGATGCCCTGCTTCGCCAGTTGTTCCACGCAGGCGTCGCCGCGCTGTACGCCCACCGCGAAACCGCTCATCGAGCGCACGTCGTGGATGCCGGAAATCGACGGATCGACATAGATGCTGGCCGACAGGCGGTCGTATGGCCGGGAGAAATCGTAGAGCGGTTCACGTGCCGGGGTACGGAAAATCATGTCGATCACGTCCGCCCGGCCGTCGCGCAGCGCCTGTTGCGCATCCGCCCATTGCATGGGCTGGAGATCGACGTGGACGCCGGTTTTTTGTTCCCAGAGGTGCCAGAGGTCGACGATATATCCCTCGGGACGTCCGTCCGGGTTGAGGAACAGGAAAGGCGGATAGTTGTTGTCGGCGACGACGCGCAGGGGCTTGGCGTCGGCGTGTGACACGAATGCCAGGAGCGCGAACGCGGTCGCGATCCAGCGCCGGATGACGCTCCACGGCATGGCGGAACACATTGAGCCCATCGCCTTCCCCTTCGTGTCGACAGTGGCGTCATCTGTTGCGCCCGATCTTTCTCTGGATACAAGCTTAACATGGATATCGGGCGGTTCAGCGGCGTGTTGCCTCTTGATCACGATCCGGCTGGCGGCATCGTCATCCCTTTTTTTTCGCGGCAACGGCCCCATATCGGATGCATCCCCATTCACGGCGCCACGACCCAGGCTGGCGCCGCTTTTCCCCGACCCTCAGCAGGCAATGCGTGACCAGCGTCCCGAGGATGACGTTGCGACGGCTATTCGTCATCGAGGGCGCGTGCCGGTGCCGGGCGGGACGACGTCGAAAGGAAAACCATGAAAGAAGAGCTGATCGAAATGCATGGCAAGGTCACCGAGGTGCTGCCGGAGCTGCGTTTCCGGGTGGACCTCGAGAACGGTCATCAGCTGATTGCGTACACGTCCGGCCGGATGAAGAAGAACCACATCCGCATCATCGCCGGCGACCGCGTCACGCTGGAGATGTCGCCGTATGACCTGAGCAAGGGCAGGATCGTGTTCCGCCATCTCGAAACGCGCGGCATGCCCGCGCCGTCGGCCGCACGCCAGCGCCGCCGCTGATCGACACGGATCGGCACGGATCGAAATCAGTACAACTGCACGCTGTTCGCGCTCTGGCGCCGCAGGTGCGCCAGCTTGGCCGAGTACAGCTGGCGGTTGTCGGACTTCGTGCTGGTGTCGATCGCCTGCGCGAGCTGTTCCCGCGCCGCCTGCGCCTCGCCCAGGCGCAGCAGCGTCACCGCCAGCCAGAAGTGGAATTCGTCGTAGTAGGGCGCGCGCTTGACCTCGCGTTCGAACAGCTTGCGCGCGGCGTCGTAGTCGCCTGCCTTGAGCGCGACCATGCCCTTGTCGAAGTACTGGAACGGCGGGACCGGTTCGACGGCGGCCACGCGCCGCGCCATC
The DNA here is from genome assembly GCF_034420155.1 of Massilia luteola. Classification (NCBI taxonomy): domain Bacteria; kingdom Pseudomonadati; phylum Pseudomonadota; class Betaproteobacteria; order Burkholderiales; family Oxalobacteraceae; genus Massilia; species Massilia luteola. The sequence continues at coordinate 48,276 of NZ_JAXOFN010000026.1, read as the reverse complement.
TCGGCCGCTTCGGCCGGGCGGCCCGTCGCCGCCAGCAGGGGCCCCAGGTTCTGCATCACGACGATGCTTTCCGGCTCGCGTTCGAGCGCGGTGCGCAGCGCCTTTTCGGCCATGACGAGATCGCCGTGGCGCTGGTAGATCACGCCCAGCGTGTTGTAGGCGATGGCGCTCGGCGGATTGGTCGCCACCGCGGCGCGCGCCCACCAGTAGGCGTCGTCGAGCTTGCCCTGCACGAGGGATTCGGCGGCGCGGTTGTTGAGGTAGAGCGCGACGATGTCTTCTTCTTCCAGCTGGCGGCTGCGCAGGCGGCTCGCGTCCGGCGGCGGCAGGAAGTCGACGACCAGTTCGTGCTCGGATGTTTCGTCGTACAGCAGGCCGGCGGGCCGGCGGTGGCCGAGGGCGATGTTGACGTGGGACGAGACGAGGTAGATGCCGCCGTCGCGGCTCCACGTCTCGTCCGCCATCACGCTGCGGAAGTGCACCGTCATGCCCAGCTCGCGCGCGAAGGCGGCCGTCATGAGGACGAGCGACAGGCAGTTGCCGGCGCGCGCCGCATAGGTCTCGGCGGCCGTGCGGGTACGGCTGGAATCGTATTCGAGTTTCAGGTCGGTCTTGCTGTACAGCGCGTCGATCAGGCCGCGTTCCAGGCCCTTGTTGCGCAAATGCGCTTCGAAGGCGGGACTGTGGAGATAGGCCCGCATCGCGGGGCTCAGCGTGAACAGGTTGCGCGCGCCGATGGTTTCCGACGGCGGCTTGAAGGACGCGTCGGCGAACAGCGGCGGCGGCGCGGCGAGTTGCGGAGTGCTGGCGCAGCCGCCCAGCAGCAGGGGTATCAGGATGAACAGGGACGCCAGGCGGTTCATATCTCCTCCTCGGCCGGCGATTCGTCGATTATCGGTCTTATGACTCGAAGTATCTGCCGGTCCGGGGCGGAAGTAAAGACGCGCTATTGGTCGACGTGGAAGGCTTCGTGCAGTTCGTCGAGCAGCTCGGCCGTTTCTTCGTCCGAGAGGCCGAGATAGGCCATCGCCTGCGCGCCGCCCTTGTTCCACTCGAGCGATTCGGCGTCGCCCTGGTATTTGCGGATCGCGCTTTCGGCCAGCAGCGACAACGCCACGAGCGAGCGCACCGTCGACGTCGTGTCGACATCGTCCAGGACCGCGTAATCGTGGTGGTGCAGGATGGACCAGGCGACATCTTCCGACAGGCCCCAGTTGCGCGCCAGCAGGGTGCCGATGGTCGTGTGGCTCGTGTTGTGGCGTTCGTTTTCCAGCGCCGTGAACGGACGGTCCGCGTCCAGCGAGGCGCACGCATAGGTGCTCGCGTAGTCGGCGAAGCGGTCCATCAGGAGCGGCACGCCCGTGTCGCAGAACAGGCCGAACGTGTGCGCCACGTCCGCCTCGCCGATGCGCAGGCGGCGCGACAGGAAGACCATCGCCTCGGCCCGCCGGCTCGACACTTCCCAGAAACTGGCCAGTGCGGCGCTGTTCGCCGGAATCGCCTGGCGCGCGAGCAGGCCCGTCATCAGGGACGCGACCTGGTTAATGCCGAGGAACAGGATCGCCTGCTCGATCGACTTGGCCTTGCGGCGGCCGCCGAAGATGGACGAGTTGGCGAGTTTCAGCAGGGCGCCCGACATGCCGACGTCGCTGGCGACGATGCGTCCGATCACGGCCGGACTCGGGTCGGGCGACGCGAGTTCCCGTTGCAGGTCTGCGAGCAGGCTGGGACGGGGCGGGATCCGGATCGACTTGATGAGGGCGTCGACGGGATCCTCGGCGGCGGCGCTCGAACGCGCCTGGGCAGCTGCTGTACTCATGACTGGACGGGGAAGAACGGATGATGCTGCACGGAAATACGTGCGAAGTTTGTCACTATAAACCAGTGCTGTCGAAGTTGCAGCAAAGTATTGCTTTTGTGTAGCAAAACAGACAGTGCGACCGGTCGAATCTTAACAATATAGAATTGCTTTATGTCTTCAATCATCCTCGCCGGCATCGATTTTTCCGCTCCCTCCCACCTGGTCGCACGCCAGCTGATCGGCGTGACGGTGCTTGTCGACGGCGTCGGCGGGCGCATCGTCGAGACGGAAGCCTATGACGGCGAAGATCCCGCCTCGCACAGCTATTCCGGCCCGACCGACCGCAACTTCGCGATGTTCGGACCGCCGGCCCACGCCTATGTCTATCGCTCCTACGGCATCCACTGGTGCCTGAACTTCGTCTGCCGGGAAGAGGGGCATGGCGCCGGGGTCCTGATCCGCGCGCTCGAACCCGTGACGGGACTGGACACGATGTTCGAGCGGCGCGGCACGCACGACCACTGGCTGTTGTGTTCCGGGCCCGGCAAGTTATGCCAGGCGCTGGGCGTGACGCGCGCGTTGAATGGCCGGTCGCTCGCCGCGGCACCGTTCGAACTGGCGCCGGCGCCGGCCGGCATCGAGGTGGTCAGCGGACCGCGCATCGGGATTTCCAAGGCCGTCGACGTGGCCTGGCGCTTCGGCCTCGCGGGCTCGCGCTGGGTCAGCAAGCCCTTCCGCTGAGGGCCGTCAGCCGTTGGCGGCGCGGCGCGGGCGGGGCGTGTCCGCGTCGGCGCGCGCAGTCCGGTGTTCGAGCACCGGGCGGCCGCGCAGCGGGCTGTCCGGGGCGCGCCGCTCGAGCGCGGCCGCTGCCTGGCCCTGGCCGTCCTCGATGCGGAAGATCGACACGGCGCGCGCCAGGTTGACGGTCTGTTCGTGCAGGCTGGCCGCCGCCGCCGCGGCCTGTTCGACGAGGGCGGCGTTCTGCTGCGTCATGTCGTCCATCTGCCCGACCGCGAGATTGACTTCGGCGATGCCGTCGGCCTGCTCGGTGCTGGCGGCGCTGATGCGGTTGATGATGTCGTTCACCTGCCGCACGGAGGCGACCACGCTGCCCATGCTCGATCCGGCTTCGTTGACGGATGCGCTGCCGTTGTCGATGATCGCCACCGAATCGGCGATCAGCGCCTTGATTTCCTTGGCGGCGGAGGCGGAGCGCTGGGCCAGCGTGCGCACTTCGCTGGCGACGACGGCGAAGCCGCGGCCTTGTTCGCCGGCGCGCGCCGCTTCGACGGCGGCGTTCAGCGCCAGCAGATTGGTCTGGAACGAGATGCCGTCGATGACGCCGGTGATCTCGACGATCTTGCGCGAACTGGCGCGGATCGATTCCATCGTGGCGACGGCGCGGTCGACGGCCTGGCCGCCGCCGGCCGCCAGCCGGGCCGCCTCGGCCGCGAGTTCCGTCGCCAGGCGGGCGTTGTCGGCATTGCCCTTGACGGCCAGGGTCAGCGTCTCCATCGCGCTCGCCGTCTGCTGCAGCGAACCGGCCTGCAGTTCGGTGCGCGTCGACAGGTCCAGGTTGCCGGTGGCGATTTCCTGCGACGCCGTGTCGATCGAACGCACCGAATCGAGCACGCTGCGCAGCGTCGTGTTCAGGTTGGAGATGGTCTGGTCGAGCGCGCGCGCGGTATCGGCGATCTCGTCGCGGCCGTCGTTGTGGGCGCTGGCGCACAGGCGGCCCTCGGCCAGCTCGCCCATGACGGCCGAGATGGCGCCGATGTCGCGCAGCATGGCGCGGCGCACGAACATCGTCACGGCCAGCGAGACGGCGATCGACAGCATGACCAGCACGGCCATCCACGTGCCCAGGTCGTGGAATTCCGTGCGCGCGGCGTCATACGCCTGTTCGCTGAGGGCCTTTTCCAGTGCGGCCAATTGCGCCAGCTGCTGGTTCAGTACCATGAATTCCTTTTCCGCCTTCTGCATCGAGTTGGTGGCGATCGACTGGTCGACCTGCGCCATCTCGATCGTGTCCTGCACGGCCTTGCGGTAGGCCGCGAGCGCCGCCAGCGACGCCTCCACGGGCTTGCGTTCGGCGCCGGCGGTCGTGCGCGCCAGTTCCTGCAATTGCGCCTGCACGGCCGCGTGGCGCTTGCCGATGTCCGCGATCAGTGCATCGAGGCGGTTCTTGGCAAAGCTGCCGTTGATCCAGGCCAGCAGCTGATAGGCGTTGGCGTGGACGTACTTGGCGTCGCCCGCCACGTCGGCCACGCTTTTCAGGCGCGCGGCGCGGACCTGCACGATGTTTTCCAGCGACGCGTTCTGGCGCACCATCCCGTACCAGGCGGCACCGGACAGCATCAACAACAGCACCAGTACCATGCCGGGCGCCAGCAGCAGCTTGGGGCCGATCCGTAGCTTTTTCAGCATGTTGCGCCTCACTTCTTGTACAGGCCCGCCTCCAGCACGACGCCGTTGACGAGCAGGATGTAGGTCGTCTTCGGCTCGATCTTGCCGCTGGTCGGATTTTTATACTGGTAGTCGACCCAGCCCTTGCCCTTGGCGGCGGCCAGTTCGATGATCTCGCGGCGGTATTTCTTGCCGTTGGCATCGGGAACGTCCGTCAAGTCCTTGCCGACGATCGACGGGTTGTACGGATGGGCCAGCACGATGCCGGTCTTGACGTCGCGCATGTCGATATACAGCGAGCCCTGGACGAACTCCGGATCCTTGGCCGAGATGCGTTTCATCACTTCTTCCTTGCCCTTCGCCTTGATCATGGCGGCGCCGCGCTCGGCCATGGCGATCGCATCATTTTCGGTCGGTTCGGAAGCCAATGCGCCGGCGCAGGACAGGCACAGGACGGCAGCGGTTACGGTTGCGGTCGTTTTCATAGGACGTCCTTTCGGGGAAAGATGGATAGGTCTAAATGTTGCCTATTTGCATTTCCTACTTTACGCCGCGGTCCCGGCCGTCCTGTTGTGCTAACGCAAGCGGCCTCCGATGTGCGGCCGCAATGGCAACGCTGATCTTTCGCAGTGCATGTGGAAATGGGTGAGAAATGGCACGTGAACTTGACTCGCGGCAACTCGGCGGCGATATCGGCTGCCTACCATCGGTTCCTGTCGGCAATTATTTCCATGCGTCACCTTTTGCTGTCATCAACCATTTCCCTCAGGAGAACTCCCGTGACCCTAGCCACGACGCCCGCCAAGTTCAAGCCGTACACCCGCCAGTCGATCCAGAGTGCCCGCCAGTGGCAATGGATGAGCCCCGACCTGCAGGAAGCGGTGCAGGTGGTCTCCCATGTGCTGCCGTTCCGCACGAATGAATATGTGATGGATCAGCTGATCGACTGGAACAATATCCCGGACGATCCGATATATCGCCTGACGTTTCCCCATCGCGACATGCTGCCCGCGCAAGAATACGAGCAGTTGCGCGACCTGGTGCTGGTCGGGAAGGACGCCGCCGCGATCGCCAAATTCGTGCATGCCATCCGCATGCGCATGAACCCGCACCCGGCCGGCCAGATGACGCACAATGTGCCGCGCGTAAACGACGCCCCGCTCAAGGGCCTGCAGCACAAATACAAGGAAACCGTGCTGTTCTTCCCCAGCGCGGGCCAGACGTGCCATGCCTATTGCACGTTCTGCTTCCGCTGGCCGCAGTTCGTCGGCATGGAAGAGATGAAGTTCGACGCGCGCGAGTGCACGGAGCTCGTGTCCTACCTGGCCACGCATCCGGACGTGACGGACGTCCTGATCACGGGCGGCGATCCGATGATCATGAATACGCGCTCGCTGGCCGAGTTCATCGAACCGCTGCTGGCGCCCGAACTGGCGCACATCCAGAACATCCGCATCGGCACGAAATCCGTCGCGTACTGGCCGCAGCGCTACGTGTCGGACAAGGACAGCGACGACCTGATGCGCCTGTTCGAAAGCGTCGTCAAGGCCGGCAAGAACCTCGCGCTGATGGGGCACTACAACCATGCGGTCGAGCTGCGCCAGCCTATCGCCCAGCAGGCCGTCAAGCGCATCGTCGGCACGGGCGCCACCTTGCGCATGCAGGGACCGCTGATCCGCCACATCAACGAAGACCCGAACAGCTGGGCCGAACTGTGGACGACGGGTGTGCGCCTGGGTGCGATCCCCTATTACATGTTCGTCGAGCGGGATACCGGCCCGCGCGAGTACTTCGCGCTGCCGCTGGCGCGCGCGCACGAGATCTTCCAGGCCGCGTACAGCATGGTGTCCGGGCTGTCGCGTACCGTGCGCGGCCCGTCGATGAGCGCCTTCCCGGGCAAGGTCGTGATCGACGGCGTGGTCACGATCAATGGCGAGAAGCTGTTCGCGCTGCAGTTCCTGCAAGCGCGTAATCCGGAATGGGTGCGGCGGCCGTTCTTCGCGAAATACGACCCGCACGCCACCTGGCTCGATCACCTGAAACCCGCGTTCGGCCGCAAGAAGTTCTTCTTCGAAGGCGGCGAGGACGACCACGACGACCTCAAAGCGCTGGGCCGCGTGATCCCGATCCAGCCGGCGCGCACGCACGATGCGCGCGCCAGCGACAGCCAACCCGACGCGGCTTGAGCCGCAGGAGGTGCCCATGGAAGCCGACGAGAGCCAGCCGCGCCTTTCCGGGATGGCAGTGTTTTTCTACGTGTTCCTGCCGTTCGCGCTGGGGCATTACCTGTCGTCGCTGCTGCGCAATGTGAACGCCGTGCTGGCACCGCATCTGGTCGGCGCGCTCGCGCTGACGCCGGGCCAGCTCGGCCTCCTCACCAGCGCGTTCTTTTTCGCGTTCGCCCTCGTCCAGCTGCCGGTCGGGATCGCGCTCGACCGCTACGGCCCGCGCAAGGTGCAGCTGGTGCTGATGCTGCTGGCGGCACTGGGCACATTGCTGTTCGCCACGGGCCATTCGTTCGGCCAGCTGGTCCTGGCGCGCGCCGTCATCGGCTGTGGCCTGGGCGGATGCTTCATGTCGGCCGTGAAGGCGATCTCCACGTGGATCTCGCCCACGCGCCTGCCGTCCGTGCAGGGCTATCTGATCGCCGTGGGCGGCCTGGGTGCGGCCTCGAGCACCATGCCGGTGCGCATGCTGTTGCAGCACACGGACTGGCGCGGCCTGTTCGTGCTGCTGGCCGCGCTGGTCGCCTGTTGCGGCCTGCTGATCTGGCTCGTCACGCCGCGGTCGAAGGCGTCCGGCGGCGCGCTGCCGACCGTGCGCTCGGTACTGGACGTGTACCGTGCGCCGGCGTTCCGCACGACGATCTCGCTGGTGCTCGTGCCGCATGCGATCTTCTTCGGCATCCAGGGCCTGTGGATCGGGCGCTGGCTGTCCGACGTGGCCCGCTTTCCGGACGGCGCCGTCGCCTACCTGCTGTACATGGGGATGGCGTCCGTGATCTTCGGCGCCATCGCCGTCGGCATGATCACGGAATGGGCCGGGCGGCGCGGCATCGAGGCGCTGGACGTGGCCGCCGTCGGCGTCGCGCTGTTCGTGCTCGTGCAACTGGCGATCGTCTGCAACTGGCGGCCCAGCCTGCAGTTGCTGTCGGTGCTGTTCACGCTCGTGGGGACGATCACCGGCATCGAATACGCGATCGTCGCCCAGAGCCTGCCGCGCGCGCTGACGGGACGCGCCGCCACATGCCTGAATCTCCTGATCTTCATCGGCGCCTTCCTCGTGCAGGCGGGCTTCGGATTGATCGTCGGCCTGTGGCGTCCCGACGCCGCCAGCCACTTCCCGGCGGTGGCCTACCGCGTCGCGTTCGGCGTGCTGGTGGCGCTGCAGCTGCCTGGCCTCGTCGGCTATGTCCTCAACTTCCTTCAGCGCCGTCAAGTAAAATGCGGCATCGTTATGCTCACCCAGAAGGAAGAATATGAGATTGGTTCGTTACGGTCGCCCCGGTAAGGAAAAGCCGGGCCTGTTCGACGAGGAAGGCCGCCTGCGCGACCTGTCCGGCGTGATCGAGGATGTCGATGCGGCGGTGCTGTCGGAAAAGGCGCTGCGCAAGCTTGCCAAGATCGACTGGAAGACGTTGCCGCTGGTCCGCGGCAATCCCCGCCTGGGCGTGCCGGTCAGGGGCGTCGGCAAATTCATCGGCATCGGCATGAATTACTCCGACCACGCGTCCGAGGTCGGCGCGCCGATCCCGAAAGAACCGATCATGTTCATGAAGGCGACGTCGTGCCTGTCCGGCCCCGACGATCCCGTCCAGCTGCCGAAAGGCTCGAAGAAGACCGACTGGGAAGTCGAGCTGGGCGTCGTCATCGGCACCCGCGCCCAGTACGTGGACGAGGCGGACGCGCTCAAGTACGTGGCCGGCTACTGCGTCGTCAACGACGTCTCCGAACGCGCCTACCAGTTCGAACTGGGTTCGCAGTGGGACAAAGGCAAGGGCTGCGACACGTTCGGTCCCGTCGGTCCGTTCCTCGTGACGAAGGACGAGATCTTCGACGTGCAGGACCTCGACCTGTACCTGGAACTGAACGGCAAGCGCATGCAGACCGGGAACACGTCGAAGATGATTTTCCCGGTGGCGCACATCGTCAGCTACCTGTCGCGCTTCATGACCCTGGAGCCGGGCGACATCATCAGCACCGGCACGCCGCCGGGCGTGGGCCTCGGACGCAGCCCGCAGCGCTTCCTCAAGAAGGGCGACAAGCTGCGCCTCGGGATTGCGGGGCTCGGCGAGCAGCAGCAGGAAGTGGTGGCGTATCCGAAGGCCTGAGACGCATGAAACGTCGTCTCCGCGGAGGCGGGGACCCAAGTTCGTGGATGAGCCAAAAAATCAGGCCCCTGCCTGCGCAGGGGCGACGTTGTTTTAAGTAGCGACGGATCGAACGTGCGTTACATTGCTACCGCCTTCAACGCACCCTCCACCGATTCTTTCAGCCTCCCCACGATCTCGCCCAGATCTCCCTGCGTGACGACGAACGGCGGCGCCAGCAGCACATGATCGCCGTGGCGGCCGTCGATCGTGCCGCCCATCGGATAGACCAGCAATCCATTCTCCATCGCGCGCGCCTTGATCGCCGCGTGCAGTTTCAGCTCGGGCGCGAACGGCGCCTTGCTCTCGCGGTCGCGCACCAGTTCCAGCGCCAGGAACAGCCCGCGGCCGCGGATGTCGCCGACGTGGGCGTGGTCCTCGAATTCCTCGTCCAGCATGGCGCGTAGCGTCGCGCCGCGCAGGCGGACTTGCGTCAACAGGTCGTCGCGCTCGATCACCCGCTGGACGGCGAGGGCCGCCGCCGCCGCCACCGGATGCCCGATATAGGTGTGCCCGTGCAGGAACGCGCCGCTGCCGCTGCGCAGCCGTTCGACGATGGCGCCGTTCACGAGCACCGCGCCGATCGGCTGGTAGCCCGCGCCCAGGCCCTTGGCCACGGCGATCAGGTCGGCCGCCACGCCGTCCTGCTCGATCGCGTACATGGTGCCCGTGCGGCCCATCCCGCACATCACCTCGTCGGCGATGAACAGGATGCCGTACTTGTCGCACAGCGCGCGCACGCCGCGGAAGTAGCCGGGCGTGGGCGGGATCGCGCCGCCCGTCGCGCCGACGACAGGCTCGGCGCAGAACGCGATCACATGTTCCGGCCCTGCCTGCAGGATCGCCGCTTCCAGTTCGTCCAGCAGCATCGCCGTGTACTGCTCGACGGTCTGGTCGTCGGCGCGGCCGCGGTATTCGTAGCACGCCGATACCCGCTCGACGTCGATCAGGAGGGGCGCGAACGGCTGGCGGCGCCATTCGTTGCCGCCCACGGCCAGTGCGCCCAGGGTATTCCCGTGGTAGCTCTGGCGCCGCCCGATGAACAGCGTGCGCTCGCTTTCTCCGCCTTCGACGACGTACTGGCGCGCCATCTTCAGCGCCGCCTCCATCGCTTCCGATCCGCCCGATACGAGGTACACGCCCTTGACCCCGGCCGGCGCGTTCGCCACCAGGCAGTCGGCCAGTTCTTCCGCCACCTCGGTCGTGAAAAAGGCCGTGTGGGCATACGCGCAGCGGTCGATCTGGCGGTGCATGGCCGCGATCACGTCCGGATGGCCGTGCCCGAGCGACGACACGGCCGCCCCGCCGCTGGCGTCGAGATAGCTGCGGCCGTCACGATCGTACAGATAGACGCCCGCGCCGCCGACCGCGACGGGCGGCGTCTGGCGCAGGCTGCGGTGCAGGATGTGAGTCATGAACGCTCCCTAAAAAGTTGACGATTGACAATAAAGGAGAACTGTCCGGATTCTTTTGATTTTTGCCTCAAGGCATGCGAATATTTTCGCCATGACCGACCGCCTCCGCCCGATTCTGCCGGAAGACTGGACCGACGCCCAGCGCGCCGCGGCCCAGGACATCATCAACGGCCCGCGTGGCGCGCTGTACGGTCCGTTCGTGCCGCTGCTGCGCAGCCCCGAGCTGCTGGGTTATGCGCAAAAGCTCGGCGAATACCTGCGCTACCGCAGCGCCATCGGCGTCAGATTGTCCGAACTGGCGATCCTCGTCACCGCGCGCGAGTGGGACCAGCAGGTCGAGTGGGCGATCCACGCGCCGATCGCGCAGCAGGTGGGCGTCCCGCCCGACGTCATCGACGCCATCGCCCGGCGCGAGCGGCCGGCCGCGCTGCTCGTCGACGAAGCGGTGGTGGTCGACTTCTGCCTCGAACTGCACCGCCACAAGCGCGTGTCGGACCGCGTCTACGACGACGCGCTGGCGCTGTTCGGCGAGCAGGGCGTCGTCGACCTGATGGGCGTGAACGGCTACTACACGTTCCTCGCGATGGTGATGAACACGGCGCGCACGGAAGCGCCGGCGTCGAGTGCGAACCCCTTGCCGGACTAGCTCGTCGGCGCCGGATTGCGCCCGTCGCGGCGCGGCGGCCGTCCGTCGCATGGCGGCGCGCGCCGTCCGCGCCGGTGGCATAGTGACGGCATCCAATCGTTGAGAATGACAACCCGATGAAACCTCAGTACATCCTCGCCGCGGCGGCGGCGGCCACCACCGTGCTGGCGCTGGCCGCCGCGCCGGCGCCGCTGCCGCCGAACTGGTCCCTGCTCGGCCAGAACCCCGACAAATTCACGGCCGGCATCGATGCGTCCCGCGAGGGCCATGGCGCCAAGTTCCTGCGCAGCGCGACCAGCGATACCACGGCCTGGGCGTCATTGGGCCAGTCGATCCTGGCGCAGCGCTACGTCGGCCAGCGCGTGCGTTTCCGCGCCCGCCTGCGTACCGCGGACCTGACCAATTGGGCGGGCTTGTGGATGAGTGTCGGCGCCCGCGGCGGGGCCACGCTGGCCTTCTATAACAGCCAGGACCGGAAGACCAGGGGCACGACCGGCTGGCAGGAGCGCAGCGTGGTGCTGGACGTGCCGGCCGACGCGGCCATGATCACGTTCGGCGTGATCGGCGCGGGGACGGGGCAGGTGTGGATGGAGCCGGTGGCGTTCGAGAGCGTCGGCCGCGAGGTCCCGGTTGACCGGATGCCGCCGCAGGCCGCCTTGCCCAGCACGCCGACCCTGTGAGCGCGTCCATGGCGGATGACGATTGCGCCCGCGCCGTGCGCGGCCTGTATGGCTGCTCGTGGCGCCAGGGGCTGCTCAGCCTTCTGTGCGTGGCACTCGTCGCGGGTGGTGCGCTGCTCCTGCGGCGCAATGCCCTGCTGGCCCTGTTCGGTGCGATCCTGGTCCCGGGTTTCGTGGCGTGCGCGCTGCTGCTGCTTGCTGCGCGCCTGCTCGGCCGCCGGCTCGGCTGGACCGGCGCCGCCGGCCTGCTGCTGTTCGCGACCGGCGTCGGCGCATGGGCCGTGCTGCCGGCCTATAAAAACATGCTCGCGGCGTGGGACGTGTACGCGCTGCCCGACCAGCAGTTGCTGGCCTGCGCTTTCGGCGTGAACGCCGCCATGCTCGGGCTGCCGCTGTGGTTCGCCCGCACCCGTGCGCATGCGCAGCAGCTGGCGGAACTGCGCCATGTGGCGCTGGCGGCCGAGCTCAAGGCCCTGCAGGCGCAGGTCGAGCCGCACTTCCTGTACAACACACTGGCCAATACGCGCTACCTGGCGCGCCACCAGCCACCGCGCGCCGTGGAGATGCTCGAGCACCTGATCGCCTATTTGCACAGCGCCTTGCCGGACATGCGTAGCCAGACGTCCACGCTGGGCCGTGAATTCGAACTGGCCGGCCATTACCTGGCGCTGATGGCGATCCGTTTCGGCGAACGGCTGCAATACCGCCTCGATTTCCCGCCCGCGCTGGCGGCCATGCCGATGCCGCCGCTACTGTTGATGACGTTGGTGGAGAATGCCGTGCGCCACGGCGTCGAACCGAAGCCGGGGAGTGTGCGTATCGACGTGACGGCCTGCCGCGCCGGCGCCACGCTGTCGATCGTCGTCACCGACGACGGTGCCGGCATCGAAGCGACCGCGCTGGGCAGCGGCGTCGGCCTGCGCAACCTGCGCCAGCGCGTGCAGGCCCTGTACGGCGCGCGCGCCGGCTTCGTCCTGCGACGCGCTGAAACCGGCCTGACGGAAGCCGTGCTGACCTTGCCGGTGGCCGGGGACGTGGAGCTGGCGGCATGACGGCGCCCCGCATCCTCGTCGCGGACGACGAACCGCTGCTGCGCGCGGAACTCGTCGAAGCGCTCGAACGTCTCTGGCCCGAGGCCGGCATCGCCGCCGCGCAGGACGGCATCGAGGCGCTGCGCCTCGGGCGCGAATGGTCGCCGGACGTGGCCTTCCTCGACATCCGCATGCCGGGCCTGGATGGCCTGGAAGTGGCGCGCGTATTCGGCGCGCGTACCCACGTCGTGTTCGTGACGGCGTACGGCGAGCACGCGCTGGCCGCCTTCGACGAAGGCGCCGTGGACTACGTGGTGAAACCCATCGCGATGGAACGCCTCGCGCGCGCGGTCGAGCGCGTGCGGGCGCGCCTGGCCAATCCGCCGCCGGATCTGGCTGGCCTCGTGTCGAAACTGCGGCCTGTGTCCAGGGAGCCATCCTGGCTGCAGGCGACGGTCGGCAACACCATTCACTTCATCGACCTGGCCGACGTCGTTTATTTCTGCGCCGACGCCAAGTACACGCGCGTCGTGACGGACGGTCTAGAGGCGCACATCCGTTTGAGTTTGAAGGAGCTGGCCGATTCGCTCGACCCGGCCGCCTTCTGGCAGATCCACCGGGGCTATATGGTCGCGGTGCGGCGCATCGCCAGCGCCGCGCGCGCCGAGGATGGCGCCCTGTGGCTGCACCTGCGCGGCCATCCGGCGCGGCTGCCCGTCAGCCAGCGCTTCCAGCATCTGTTCCGCGGGATGTAACTGCACTTTGTTTACCCATCAACAGAGGAGAATCCCATGAATCGCAACATGTTGCGGGCGGTCGTTTGCGCCCTGTCGTTTGTCACGGCCGCCGATGCCGCCGCCGGTGCGCCGGCGCAGGCCATGCCGCTGTCCCTGGCGCGCGCCGTCACGGACCAGACCATTGGACTGGTCGAGAGCAAGGGCTTGTATCCGTTGCGGCAGGAAGCGTATGCGCAGGCGAAAAAGGAATTGCTGGCCGCCGTCGACGGCAGCGCGCCGGAGGTCGACCGGAGCGGCTTGTACATGCGTATCAACAAACTGCTCGCTACCCTCGACACCGACAAGCATTCGTTCCTGATGCCGCCCGCGGCGCCGGGGCAATCCGCCGTACCGGCACCGGCCGGCCCGCGCATGCCGACGTTCCAGCTCGTCGCGACGGGCCATGGCACGGTCCTGCGCTGGGTCCCGCCGGCCATCACCACGTCCGCGCCCGAGGCCATGGCCGCCTATGTCCAGGCTGTGTATGACGAAGCGGCCACGCTTCCCGGCATTCGCACGGCCTGCGCGCTCGTCGTCGACCTGAGCGCACAGACGGGCGGCAATGGGTGGCCGCCGCTCATTGCGATGTATCCGCTGTTCGGCAATGCGAACAAGGCGCGCTGGGTGGAGCGCGACGGCAAGGCGATCCCGGTGGTCTACCGCGCCGGCCTCGAAACGAAGGCCGGCACGTATGCCCCGGGCCGCGCCAACCCGTTGGCACCCTTCGCCACGGGGCCGCTGGCCGTACTGGTGGGGGCGAATACGGCGAGCGCCGGCGAGATGCTGCTCATTGCGTTGATGGGGGAAGAACGGGTGCGGACGTTCGGGCAGACGTCGTATGGCATGTCGACGGCGAACGCGACGTATCCGCTGCCCGACGGTGCGATGCTCGTGTTGACGCAGGCGCGTTCGGCGTTGGGCGACGGGCCCGGCTACCGGGGCGGCATCCCGGCCATGCAGCCGGCGCCGCAAGGGGAACCGGTGGAAGCGTCGCTCAGGACGGCCGCGGAATGGGTCGCGGCCAGTGCGCCGGCATGTAACGCCGTACGCGAGTGAGCGCTCGCGCCGCTCAGCCCAGTCTCCGGTAGACGGCTCTGCTGGTGGCGTATGCGCCGTTTAGCCGCCATGGCATCGTTTATCGCTATCGGTCTGTAATGTGCGGAGGCACGAATGGCCATACCCCAATACGTCTTTTCCCTGCTCGTGGCAATCTCACTCGTGCCGGCCTGCGCATACGGGAATGAATCGCCAAAGACGGTCGCGACGGGCAAACAGGATCCTTCCAGAGTTGTCGTCAAAGGCGTGCGCGATCCGTCCGCATGGTTCCGGATCGAGAGTCAGCATCTGATCGTCTATTCGAACGGCGATCCTGACGAGGTCATTGAGCTGGTCAACAACCTGGAACGGCTCGATTATCTTTTACGCCTGTACCTGAACTCGTTTCTGGACAGGCGGGACACCATGCCCAAGCTTACGCTGTACTTCCAGGACCAGGTGAACTGGCCGCCGGAAGTCGGCGCGCATTCTCCCTTCGCCGTCGGCTTGGTCAACAGCTGCGTAGCGGCGACCCAGGTGTTTACCTACGGTGTCGGAAAGAGTTGGAAGCTGCAAAATTCGTCACTGCTCCACGCCGAAGACGATTTCACGCTGATGCATAACCTGTCGCTGTATGTCGATAATTTCCTGTACCGCCAGACCCGCATCCGGGCGCCCATCTGGTTCATGTCCGGCTTTGTAGCGTACTTCAGCGGTACGCGTTTTACCGATACCGAGATGGCGATAGGGCGCGATGGCGGTACGTCATATAACCGGTTGCAATGGATCGACGAAGGCAAAGCGGGAGCACGTCTTTCTTTCGACCAGGTATTGAATTTCAAAGGCATGTCCAAGCCTTTTGAACTAGGCACGCCCGAGTATTTCGAGCAATTTGAATTCCTGGGGCGTTCCTTCAATCTTGTGCACTACATGCTTTCGTCGGAGGAAAACCGCAACAAGATGGCGAAATACCTCGACCTGGTCAATAACGGCGGCGATTCCGCCGGAGCGTTTGCCGACGTATTCGGCCTGGCGGGGCGCGATCTCGACGCGGCAATGTTGCGATATCGTCGAGCGTCTCTGAAAATCCTCCAGGTCGACGTGCCTCGCTTGCCCAAGGCCAACATCGATTTCACTCGCCTGAGCCGTATCGAGGGCGAATTCGTACTCGACAACGCCTTACTGAAGACTTGCCCGTCGCCCGCCGACGGCAGGAAGCTGCTGGAGCATTTGAAGCTTACGGCAGCCAATGCGCCGGCCGTCGATCTTGCCCAGATCGCCTTGAGCCGCGCCCAGGTCGACTGGGGCGATCCACGCGACGCCATCGGCTACCTGTCGCGCGCCGTGGCGAACGGTCCGCGCAATCCCGAGCCGCATTATCTGTTGGGGCTGGCATATGCGAAGCTGGCGGAAGGCGCAGGCCCGAACAGGCAGGACTTGCTGGCGTCGGCACGGACCGGCTTGACGCAGGCCGCCGCCCTGGCGCCGGACGCGCCCGAGATATCGTATGCGCTGTTCCGCGTCGGACTCATGGGCTCGAATCCGACCGACAAGGACATGGCCAGGGCGGTCGACGCCTGGCGCCACGGGCACGATGTCCCGGCATTCGCGCGCGCGGCCGCGCTGGCCTATGCATGGCTGGGAGATCCCGCCGACTGCTATCAGGTATTCAATACGTTGGTAAGGAACAAGCGGGACCACGAAAGCGCCGAATGGGCCGCTACCTGGCTTGCCAGGCTGGGAAAGGGCGTGACGCGGGATGAACTGTTGGCGGCGATGCGCAGCGAAAAGTCGGCACTTCCCAACTTCAGGTCCTGGGCGTTCGACAACCGGTAGGGGCGCCAAGGATCATCATGCTGGCTTGCACGAGTCATTCGGCACGAAAAGACGCGGGGCGCTGGCGATGCAGTTCATCTTGATGACTGCATTCGGCTTTGCGCGCTTTTTCATGTATCGCCTTGCTAATCAAACGCTAGGCAGCCGCGCGCAGCGGGGAGGGTGCCCTGCTGCACCTGCGCGGCCATCTGGCGCGGCTACCTGTCAGCCAGCCCTTCCAGCCCGTTTCGTGGATGTAGAGAAAGCGTCGTATCGGCTCAGCCCAGCACCTTCTTCAGCCACGCCGAGATATGCTCGACTTCCTCGAGGCACAGCGAGTGCTGCATGGCGTATTCGTGCCATTCGAGCCGGTAGCCGAGCGAGACGAGCAGGTCGCGCGACGCTTCGGCGCGGTTGAACGGCACCACGTTGTCGTAGCGGCCGTGCGCCATGAAGATCGGCGTGGCCTTGCTGGCGTCGGTGCATTCGGTCGCCAGGCTGGCGGACAGCGGCACGTAGCCGGAGAGGCACAGGAGGCCCGCCAGCGGTTCCGGATGGCGCAGGCCCGTCTGGATGGCCATCGCGCAGCCTTGCGAGAAGCCGGCCAGGATGATGCGCGAGGCCGGGATGCCGCGCGCCTTTTCGCGCTCGATGAACGCTTCGACGTCCTGCTGCGACGCGCGCAGGCCGCCCTCGTCCTCGCGCCGCGTCAGGTCCGCGTTCGTGATGTCGTACCACGAGCGCATCACGTAGCCGTTGTTGACGGTGACGGGCATCGTCTTCGCGTGCGGGAAGATGAAGCGGATGCCGGGCAGGCCGGCCAGGTCCAGCTCGCGCACCATCGGCACGAAGTCGTTGCCGTCCGCGCCCAGGCCGTGCATCCAGATGATGGCGATTTCCGGGTTGTCGTTGGTCTCGATCTGGATGTGTTCGAGCAGTTCGCTCATGCAGTGTCCTCGTGTGTGATCAGGATGCGGCAGGACGCTGCGCCGATTTCGGGCGCCAGGTCTTGCAGACAGCGGGATCGGTGTCGGCGTACGGGCCGCCGATCAGGTCGATGCAATACGGGACGGCCGCGAAGATGCCGCCCACGACGGTCTTGCCGTCCGCGTCCTTGAGGCCTTCCAGCGTTTCCTTGATCGACTTCGGCTGGCCCGGCAGGTTCATGATCAGCGCGGCGTGATCAAGCGTTTCGCGGATCACGGCCGTCTGGCGCGACAGGATCGCGGTCGGCACGAAGTGCAGGCTGATCTGGCGCATCTGCTCGCCGAAGCCGGGCATCTCCTTCGTGCCCACGGCGACGGTCGCTTCCGGCGTGACGTCGCGCCGCGCCGGGCCCGTGCCGCCCGTCGTCAGCACGAGGTGGCAGCGGACGGTATCCACCAGCTCGACCAGCGTCTGTTCGATGCTGGCGCGGTCGTCCGGGATCAAGCGGGTCTCGACGCGGAACGGGGTGACGAGCGCCGCTTGGAGCCACGCGCGCAGCGCCGGGATGCCCTTGTCTTCGTAGACGCCGCCGCTGGCGCGGTCCGAGACCGATACCAGGCCGACGACCAGCTCTTCGACCATAAGCTCTTCGACCTTATTCTCCAGACTCATCGTCTTCGTCGTCCTCGGTATCGGCTTCGCCGTCGCCGGCGGCGGCTTTCGGCGCCTTCGCCAGGTCCTTCAGGATCTGGAAGATTTCGCGATAGGCCTTGGGCGGCTTGTTCTCGGCCTGTTCCTTGCGCGCATTGCGGATCAGGGTGCGCAGGTGCTGCACGTCCAGATGCGGATGCTCTTCCAGCAGCTGGGTCAGCGCCTTGTCGTCGGCCAGCAGCTTGTCGCGGCGGCGCTCCAGCGCGTGCAGGGCGGCCGCCTCGGCCTTCGAGGTGCCTTTCCAGCTTTCGATGGTGCGCTGGATGACGGACACCTCTTCCTCGTCGAGGGTGCGCATCAGCTTGCCGACGAACTGCAGCTGGCGGCGCCGCCCTTCGTGGTTGGTGATGGTCTGGCACATGAGGATGGCGTCGCGGACGTCGTCCGGCATCGGGACGCGCTTGACGCGGTCGCGCGGCGCCTCGATGAGCTGTTCGCCGAGCTTTTGCAACTCGTTACTCTGGCGCTTGAGTTCGGACTTGGAGGGGCGGTCGTATTCCTGGTCGAACTCGTCGGAGCGGAAGCCGACGGAGCCGCGGTTTGCATTTGGCATGATGATCTAGATTCGACAGGCGCACGGCCCGTCGGTAAAAACAGTAAACGGCTGCTATGATAACTGTTTTAGGGCTCTGCTTTCGAAAAACACACATGAACGACACCGTCTTCACCCATACCCAGGATCAGCTCAAGCAGCTCGCACAGGACGTGCTGGCCATTGCCAAGGAAACGGGCGCCACCGATGCGTCGGTCGAGATCAGCGAGGGTAGCGGGCTGGCGGTGACAGTGCGCAAGGGCCAGATCGAAACCATCGAGCAGAACAAGGACAAGGGCATCGGCGTGACCGTCTACTGCGGCCAGCGCCGCGGCCACGCCAACACGTCCGACTTTTCGCGCGATTCGCTGCGCGCCACCGTCGAGGCGGCGTACAACATCGCCCGCTTCACGGCCGAGGACCCGGCCGCCGGCCTGCCCGAAGTCGAGCTGCTGGAAACGAACCCGCGCGACCTGCGCCTGTGCTACCCGTGGGAGATCAGCGCCGCGGACGCCGTGGCCATCGCCCAGCGCTGCGAGGCGGCCGCGTTCGCCGTCGACAAGCGCGTCACCAACAGCGAGGGCGCCAGCGTCTACGTGCAGCAGTCGCACTTCGTGGCGGCCAATTCGCTCGGCTTCTGCGCCGGCTACCCGTTCTCGCGCCACACGC
The DNA here is from genome assembly GCF_034420155.1 of Massilia luteola. Lineage (NCBI taxonomy): Bacteria > Pseudomonadati > Pseudomonadota > Betaproteobacteria > Burkholderiales > Oxalobacteraceae > Massilia > Massilia luteola. The sequence continues at coordinate 29,463 of NZ_JAXOFN010000026.1, read as the reverse complement.
TGTCGGTCGCCCCGATCGCCGGCAAGGGCGCCAACATGCAGCGCGACGACTGGTATTCGTCGGCGCGCGATCCCAAGAACCTGGGCGATCCGGAAAAGATCGGCCGCTACGCCGCCGAACGCGCCCTCGCGCGCCTGAACGCGCGCAAGCTCGACACCCGCACGTGCCCCGTGCTGTTCGAGGCACCGCTGGCCGCCGGCCTGCTGGGTGCGTTCGTCCAGGCAACCTCGGGCGGCGCCCTGTATCGTAAATCCAGCTTCCTGCTCGACTCGCTGGGCCAGAGCATCTTCCCGTCCCACATCCAGATCGTGGAAGACCCGCACCTGATCGGCGGCGTCGGTTCGGCTCCGTTCGACGAAGAGGGCGTGCGCACCCAGCGCCGCAACGTCGTCAGCGACGGCGTGCTGCAGGGCTATTTCCTGTCGTCTTACTCGGCCCGCAAGCTGGGCATGCAGACGACGGGCAACGCGGGCGGCTCGCACAACCTGGAAATCATGTCCAAGGAGACGAAGATCGCCGACGACTTCGAAGGCATGCTGCGCAAGATGGGTACCGGCCTGCTCGTCACGGAGCTGATGGGGCAGGGCACGAACTACGTCACGGGCGATTACTCGCGCGGCGCGTCCGGCTACTGGGTCGAGAACGGCGTCATCCAGTACCCGGTCGAGGAAATCACCATCGCCGGCAACATGAAGGACATGTTCCAGGCCATCGTCGGCGTCGGCAACGATGTGCTGACGCGCGGGAACAAGTCGACCGGGTCGATCCTGCTCGAGAAGATGGTCGTGGCGGGCAATTGACCGTTCGATATTGAAATGGTAGCGTGGTGTTTTTAACAAATCGTTAAAAACACCATGGCGATCGTTACCTTTTCCCAGCCGTTCGACATGTCCGTTGTCCCGAACGACTGGACGCCGCCCGCGCCCGCGCAGAATGTCGAGCAGCTCGTCTTCACGAACGGGACCCTGCGGCTCGAACTGGACAGCAAAGGCGCATCGCCCATTTCCCTGTTGTCCTACCAGGGCGGACAATTGACCGGCGGCGTAGGCGAAATCCACCTGTCCAACGATGCCGGGGAAATCTTGCGGATTGACACCGGATCGGGCGATCCGTACGACGTTTCGCATGCGCCCCTGGGCGGCACGCTCAAGCAGTGGCTCGCGCTGACGGGCATGTTCGACGACCGCGACTATTTCACCGGCAGCGCGGGCAACGACGTCCTGCTCGCCGGCGGCGGCAATGACATCATCCATGCTGGCGCGGGTGCCGACCGCATCGATGCCGGTGCGGGCGACGACACCGTCTACGGCGACGCCGGCAACGACACCATCGATGGCGGCAGCGGTTTCGACAAAATGATCTGGACCGGGGCGCTGTCCGACTACAAGGTGGCGCGCAGCGGCGACGTCTATACCGTCACGAGCCTGAAGGACGGCAGCGTCGATACGGTGACGAACGTCGAACGCCTCGATTTCGACGACAAGCTGATTGCCGCCGACGTCACGCCCGACAGCCCGGGCGGCCAGATCTTCCGCCTGTACCGCGCCGCGTTCGACCGCCTGCCGGACAACGCCGGGCTGCTGTACTGGACCTACGCGACCCAGCACGACGTCAAGCTGGACGCGATGGCGGACGCCTTCATCAAGTCGGGCGAATTCCAGGCGCACTACGGCACGGGGCTCAGCAACCACGACCTGGTCGCGAAATTCTACGAGAACGTGCTGCACCGCGCCCCGGACCAGGCCGGCCTCGACTTCTGGACCGGCGCCCTCGACAGCCACGTGGCCACGGGCGCCCAGGTGCTGGCCGCGATCAGCGAAAGCCATGAAAACATCGACGGCACGGCGGCGCTGATCGGCAACGGGCTGGTGCTCGACCAACCGCTCACGACCTGACGGCCGGCCCGGCGGGGGCGTCCTGCACGATCGGCGCCCAGCTGCGATAATCGCGGGTTCAAGCACGAAAGGAACCCATATGGACATTCTCGCCGCCGCCCGCAAACGCTACACCGCGAAGGCCTACGACCCGACCCGCCGCGTGCCCGAAGAGACGATGCAGCAGATCTACGAAGTGCTGCGCAACAGCCCGTCGTCGGTGAACTCGCAACCCTGGCACTTCATCGTCGCCGCCACGCCGGAAGCCAAGGCGCGCCTGGCCAAGGGCGTGCAGGGGCCGTACAGCTACAACGAGGCGAAGATCCTCAATGCGTCGCACGTGATCCTGTTCTGCACGCGCGTCGATACCGAAGGCGGCCACCTGGAGCGCCTGCTCGAGCAGGAACAGCGCGACGGCCGCTTCAAGGACGATGCCGCCAGGGCCGGCCAGGCCAAGGGCCGCCAGGGCTATGTCAACCTGCACCGCTACACGCTGAAGGACTTGCCGCAGTGGTTCGAGAAGCAGGCCTACATCGCCCTCGGCAACGCCATGCTGGCCGCCAGCGCGCTGGGCGTGGACACGACGCCGATGGAAGGCCTCGACCCGGCCGCGCTGGACGCGGAACTGGGCCTGCACGAACAAGGCCTGTCCAGCCTCGTGCTGCTGGCCTTCGGCTACCACGCCGACAGCGATTTCAATGCCGCCCTGCCGAAGTCGCGGCTGGCGCAGGATCAGGTGTTTACGTTCCTGTAAGTGGAATAAAAACGCCACGGTGCGACAAGCGGCCGTGGCGTTCGTCTTTCCTGGACGGGGCCTGCGCCCCGTTTTTTATTTCTGCAGTGTGCGGATCGCCTGCAGCACCGGCTGCAGCACGGCGGCGCCGAGGCGCGCGCTGCGGGCGCCGTCCCAGCCGACCTGCGGATCCGGGTCGTTGGCATTGTCCTTGAATGGCAGTTCCAGGGTCAGCGACAGGCAGCCGAAGGCGTGCGTGACGTACGGCGAACCCATCGTCAGCACCTCGTCCGTGTACGGTTCCTTCGGATAGCCGTGGACGTCCTGGAAGTCGGGGCTCGCGATCATGAGCGCATCCGAAAATGCCTGTTGCGCGGCGGCCTGCCCGGCGGTGAAGGTCGGCAGGGCATCGCTGCCGGCGATGAAGACGTAGGGCAGGCCCTCGTCGCCATGCACGTCGAGGCACAGGTCGACGCCGGTGTCTTCCATCTTCTTGCGGACCAGGAAGACTTCCGGGCTGCGTGCCATCGACGGGTTGAGCCACTCGCGGTTCAGGTTGGCGCCGGCCGCGTTCGTGCGCAGGTTGCCGCGCACGGAGCCGTCCGGGTTCATGTTCGGCACGACGTAGAACACGGTCTCCTTCAGCAACTGGCGGCCGAACGGGTGGGCCGGGTCGAGCAGGGCGTCGAGCATGCCTTCGACGAACCATTCGGCCATCGTCTCGCCCGGGTGCTGGCGCGCGATGACCCACACCTTCTTCTTGCCCGCGTCTTCGTCGCCGATGACGAGCAGGTTCAGGTCGCGGCCGTCGACGGTCGAGCCGAGGTCCAGCATGCGCACGTGTTCCGACAACTGGGCACGGTCGAGCAGCTCCAGGTGGCGCTCCCACGAATACGGCTCGAAATAGGCGTAATAGACGCTGTCCATGGCCGGCGTGTGCTCGATGGCGAGCGCCTGGCCGTCGAAGCTCGTCGGCACGCGGAACCAGTTGACGCGGTCGTAGCTGGCCATCGCGTTGTAGTCTTCCCAGCCCTTCGGGTAGGCGGACTTGCCGGCGTTGAGCAGGCGGATCGTGCACGGCTGCGCTTGCGCGCCCTGCAGGCGGAAGTAGAACCACTGGGTGATGTCGGCGTGCGAGTCCTTGCGGATGTTCAGGTCGATGGCGTTCGCGCTCGTGGCGTTCACGACCTCGATGGCGCCAGCGTCGAACTGGCTGCTGATCTTGATAGACATGGTATGTCGTCCTGTTCTTGTTGGGTGTGAGGCGAGCATGATACCGCTTTCGCCGTCGGAAACCAGATGCTCTGCTGCCGCTCAAAGCGTGGTGCCGGCGCTTTTGTTACCGTTCTTGCTTGGCCGAATCGTATCGATGCGGCACGGGAGGATAGGCGATGAAGGATATTCGTGTGGCGCGGCCGGAAATCACGAGCATCGACCGGCGCGGCTTCTGGCTGCGCTGGCGCGACGAGGAACTGTATCTGCCGTTCGCGCTGTTCCCCTGGTTCGAGCACGCCACGGTGGCGCAGCTGTGCCGCATCGAACAGCTGGGCCGGGCGTGCCTGTACTGGCCCGGGCTGGACCTGGAACTCGCGCTGGACCGGATCCGCCATCCGATGGCGGCGGCGCAGTTCGCGCTGGATTGTTGAGTTGGCTCGTCGTTCCCGCGCAAGCGGGAGCCCAAGTTTGATGCTTCAGCCACGCACGCAACATTGGACCCCCGCCTTCGCGGCGGCGACGTTGTTTATTGAAGTTGCAGGCCGCCGAACCGCTCGGCCAACCCTGCATCCGCTTCAGGCGCTTCCGCATCCTCGCGCCGCAACACATCCATCAGGTGCCGCTCGGCCGGCGCCCACACGAGGCGGTAGATCGCCTGCGCCAGCGTATACGCCTCCGACCCCGGCCACGGCTGCGGCAGCAGGGCCAGCGGGAGCCTCGGATCGTGCAGCTGGACGCGGCGGTAGGCGTGGATCAGCAAGGTGCGCACGATGAACGCCTGCTGCGGGTCCGGTGCCGGCGCCGCGCGCAACAGGTCGAGCAGCGGCGTGAAATCCGCGATGAAGCGGCGGTAGCCGGCCACGACGCCCGATAAATCCCAGCCTTCGCGCACCAGTTCCGCGAACGGCCGCGCCCCGACATCCGGCAGTTCCGTCGCGGCGCACACGAACACCTTGCCGGCGCCGTCCACGCGGCGCAGCACCTCGGCCACGCCATCCTGGTCGGCCGCCGGATGCGCCAGCAGGCCGGGGGCCAGCATGGCAAAACCTTCCCATTCGAGTTCCTTGCGCACCGTCGCGCGCAGGGCACTGTCGATGCTGCCGTTGGGCGCCAGCAGCAGCGTCCAGCGGCCGTCCCAGTCGACGCCGGGCGGCGCGTAGATGCGGCGGTTGGCGCGCGCGAAGCGGGGCTCGGCGTCGGGCTGCAGCGCATAGCTGCTGCGCCGGCCCTCGCGACTGGCCACCAGCCAGCCTTCCTGGACGAGGCGAAACACGCTCGTGCGCACGAGCCGGTCCGTCGCCCCCAGCGGCGCCACGAGTTCGATCAGGCTGCCCAGCCACAGACGGCCGCCGTGCGGCGCGATGGCGTCGCCGAAGATCGTCATCACGAGCGATTTGGAACGCGGCGGGTTGGTGCCGAGGAAGTGGTTGATCCACTGAAGGCTGCTGGGGTCGGTCATGGCGGCGATTTTACCCGGTCTCGATATGATTCAAAATTTCGCTATACATCACGATTCTTGTATCGTATTATGAATCGGAGCAGATGACAAACGGAGACTGTCCATGTATGCCCAGATGGTGGAAACCGGCCTGAAACAGGTCCAGGCCCGCGCCGACATGAGCGAGGAAGAGCAGGCGTTCCAGGCGCGCATCGACGCCGGCGTGAAGATCGAAGCAAAGGACTGGATGCCCGAGGCGTATCGCAAGACGCTGATCCGCCAGATTTCCCAGCACGCCCATTCCGAGATCGTCGGTCAGCTGCCGGAAGGCAATTGGGTGACGCGCGCGCCGAGCCTGAAGCGCAAGTCCATCCTGCTGGCCAAGATTCAGGACGAGGCCGGCCACGGCCTGTACCTGTACAGCGCCGCGGAAACGCTGGGCGTGTCGCGCGACGAACTGCTGGAGGCCCTGCACGCGGGCCGCGCCAAGTATTCGAGCATCTTCAATTACCCGACCTTGACCTGGGCCGACATCGGCGCCATCGGCTGGCTGGTGGACGGTTCGGCCATCATCAACCAGATCCCGCTGTGCCGTTGCTCGTACGGCCCGTATGCGCGGGCGATGATCCGCGTGTGCAAGGAAGAGTCGTTCCACGCGCGCCAGGGTTACGACATCATGATGAAGCTCGCGCAGGGCACACCCGAACAGAAGGCGATGGCGCAGGATGCCCTGAACCGCTGGTGGTGGCCTTCCTTGATGATGTTCGGCCCGTCGGACGCGGAGTCCGTCAACAGCGCGCAGTCGACCGCTTGGCGCATCAAGCTGTTCTCGAACGACGAACTGCGCCAGCGCATGGTCGACCAGACCGTGCCGCAGGCCGAATTCCTCGGCCTGACCGTTCCCGATCCGGACCTCAAGTGGAACGAGGAGCGCGGGCATTACGACTTCGGCGCCATCGACTGGGACGAGTTCTACAACGTCCTGAAAGGGAATGGGCCGTGCAACAAGGACCGGCTGCGTACGCGGGTAAAAGCGTACGAGGACGGCGCGTGGTTCCGCGAGGCGCTCGTGGCGCATGCGGACAAGCAGGCGGCCAGGAAAGCGGCCGCATAAGAATTCAAACACTTTATCGACACCGTCATCCCCGTGAAACCGCCATCCCGGCGAAACCGTCGAGTCGTGAAACCGTCGTCCCGTGAAACCGTCGTCCCCGCGCAGGCGGGGACCCAATGTTCGTGCGGTTCGAAAAACTTGGGTTCCCGCCTGCGCGGGAATGACGGTCTTGCGCGGGAATGACGGTCTTGCGCGGGAACGGTGGCCTTGCGCGGGAATGACGGTCTTAACGGAGACAAAAATGAGCAAAGAATGGCCCCTGTGGGAAGTCTTCATCCGCAGCCAGCACGGCCTCGCCCATAAACACGTGGGCAGCCTGCACGCCCCGGATGCCGAGATGGCGATCAACAACGCGCGCGACGTCTACACGCGCCGCAACGAAGGCGTGTCGATCTGGGTCGTCAAGGCCGCCGACATCGTCGCCTCCAGCCCGGCCGACAAGGACGCACTGTTCGAACCGTCGAACAGCAAGGTCTATCGCCACCCGACCTTCTTCCCGATGCCGGAAGAAGTCAAGAACCTGTGAGCCGGCCGTGGACGCGAACAAGTTCGACTACCTTTTGCGCCAGGGCGACAACGCGCTGATCCTGTCGCAGCAACTGTCGCAGCTGTGCGGCAAGGGCCCGGCGCTGGAAGAGGACATGGCGCTGACCAACGTCGCCCTCGACCTGCTTGGCCAGACGCGCATGTGGCTCACGTATGCCGGCGACATCGAGGGTCGGGGCCGCGACGAGGACCGCCTCGCCTATCTGCGCGATGCCCGTGAATTCCGCAACTGCCTGCTCGTCGAGCAGCCGAACGGCGACTACGCGCAGACATTGACGCGCCAGTTCCTGTTCGATACGTGGCACTACTTCCTGATGCGCGGCCTGCTGGCCTCCAGCGACCGCCGCATCGCCGAGATCGCGGAAAAATCGGTCAAGGAAGTGACGTACCACCTGCGCCGCAGCGGCGACCTCGTCGTGCGCCTGGGCGACGGCACGGACGTCAGCCACCGCAAGATGCAGGACGCGCTCGACGAACTGTGGACGTATGCTGGCGAGATGTTCATCTACGACGACGTCGACCTGGCGATGGTCGAGCAGGGCGTCGCACCGGCCGCCGGGCCGCTGCGCGCCGCCTTCCTGGGCCACGTGGCCGAGGTGCTGGAGGAGGCGACCCTGACGATGCCGCCGGTCGACGCTTACGTGCAGCGCGGCGGCAAGCAGGGCCGCCACACGGAACGCCTCGGCTATATCCTGGCCGAGATGCAGGTCCTGCAGCGCGCCTATCCGGGCGTGGAATGGTGATGAGCGTGGACGCGCCGACCGTCACGGCCGACCAGGTCCGGGCCTGGCTTGCAGAAGTCCCCGACCCGGAGATCCCGGTGATCTCGGTCGTGGACCTGGGCATCGTGCGTGACGTGACGGTGGCCGACGACGGCGCATGCGTCGTCACGATCACCCCGACGTATTCCGGCTGCCCGGCCATGGACGTCATCGCCGAGGACATCGAACAGGCCTTGCGCGCGCGCGGCGTGGACCGTCTGCGCATCGCCACCCGCCTGTCGCCGGCGTGGACGACGGACTGGATGAGCGACGCCGGCAAGGCCGCGCTGAAGGGCTACGGCATCGCGCCGCCGGTGCGGCAGGTGATCGACATCAGCGCCCTGTCCCACGGCGTGAAGCGCCACGCGATCCGGCCGCCCGACGTCGCGTGTCCGCACTGCGGCTCGATGCACACGCGCCTGACCAGCCAGTTCGGCTCGACGCCGTGCAAGGCGCTCTACCAGTGCCTCGATTGCCGCGAGCCGTTCGACTACTTTAAATGCCATTGAGGCCCACATGAGCAAGTTCTACCCATTGACCGTGGCGAACGTGAAGCACGAGACGCGCGACGCCATCGCCGTCACCTTCGACGTGCCGCCCGACATGCGCGAAGCCTTCCGGTATCGCCAGGGCCAGCACCTGACGTTGCGCGCCACGATAGACGGCGAAGACGTGCGCCGTTCGTATTCGATCTGCTCGGCCGTGCAGGACGACCGCCTGCGCGTCGCCATCAAGCGCGTGCAGGGCGGGCTGTTCTCGACCTGGGCCAACGAGTGCATCCGTCCCGGCGTCACGCTGGACGTGATGCCGCCGGAAGGCCGTTTCAACCTGCCGCTCGAACCGGACAGCCGCCGCCACTACCTCGCCTTCGCGGCCGGCAGCGGCATCACGCCGATCCTCTCGATCGTCAAGACGACCCTGATCGCCGAGCCGCACAGCCGCTTCACCGTGTTGTACGGGAACCGCGCAACGTCGTCCGTGATCTTCCGCGACGAGCTGGCCGAACTGAAGGACCAGTACCTGGAACGCCTGAACCTCATCTACGTGATGAGCCGCGAGCAGCAGGACATCGAATTGTTCAGCGGCCGCATCACGCAGGATAAATGCCGCCAGCTGTTCCAGCGCTGGCTGCGCGTGGAAGACGTCGACCACGCCTTCATCTGCGGCCCGGAAGACATGATGCACGGCGTGTCCGCCGCGCTGCAGGAAGCGGGCATGCCGAAAGAGCGCATCCGCATCGAACTGTTCGCGGCAGGCAGCGCACAAGAGCCGCGCAAGCCGCGCCGCCAGGCGCCAAGCGAAGCGCACCACCTGACCGAAGTCACCGTGATCATGGACGGCAACCACGCCGTCTTCACGATGGACCGCGACAAGGAATCGCTCCTCGACGCCGGCCTGCGCGCGGGCATCGACATGCGTTACTCCTGCAAGGGCGGCGTGTGCTCGACGTGCCGCTGCAAGGTGCGCGAGGGGCAGGTCGACATGGACGTCAACTATGCGCTGGAAGACTACGAAGTCGCGCGCGGCTTCGTGCTGAGCTGCCAGAGTTTCCCGGTGACGGACAAGGTCGTCGTCGATTTCGACGTGGTCGAATAAAAATGGAGACACGCATGACCTACGAAACCATCCGGTTCACCATCGAGTCCGGCATCGCCACCGTGACCCTGAACCGCCCCGAGCGCCTGAACAGCTTTACGCAGGCCATGCATCGCGAGGTGCGCGACGCGCTGACGCGCGTGGAACAAGACAAGAGCGTGCGCGTGCTGTTGCTGACGGGCGCCGGGCGTGGCTTCTGCGCCGGCCAGGACCTGAACGACCGCGCGGTCGAACCGGGCGCGCCGGGCGTCGACCTGGGCGAATCCGTCGAAAAATTCTATGCGCCGCTCGTGCTCACCTTGCGCAGCCTGCCGCTGCCAGTGATCTGCGCCGTCAACGGCGTGGCCGCGGGCGCCGGCGCCAACCTGGCGCTCGCGTGCGACATCGTGCTGGCCGCGAAGTCGGCCAGTTTCATCGAAGCGTTCTGCAAGCTGGGGCTGATCCCCGACACGGGCGGCACGTGGGTGCTGCCGCGCCTGATCGGGCCGGCCCGCGCGATGGGCCTCGCGCTGTTGGGCGACAAGCTGCCGGCCGAAAAGGCCGAGGAATGGGGCCTGATCTGGCGCTGCGTGGCGGACGAATCGTTGATGGACGAAGCGCTGGCGATGGCCCGCCACTTCGCTGCCGCGCCGACGAAAGGCCTGGCCTTCACCAAGCGCGCGATGCAGGAAAGCTGGACGAACACGCTGGAACAGCAACTGCAGCTGGAAGGGACCATGATGCGGGAACTGGGCTACAGCCATGATTACCGCGAAGGCGTGAGTGCCTTCATCGCCAAGCGCCAGCCGGCATTCAAGGGAGAGTGAGGATGGCCCAGGCACTGGAAAAGAACAGCGTGGTCGCCGTCATCGGCAGCGGCGCGATGGGCGCCGGCATCGCCCAGGTGGCGGCCGTCGCCGGACACACGGTGCGCCTGTACGACACCCGTCCGGAAGCCGTCGGGCAGGCCATCGCCGGCATAGCCAGGGCTCTGGCACGGCTCGTCGAAAAAGGCCGCATGGGCGCGGCGGAGGCGGATCTCGCGCGCGAACGCGTGCTGCCGATGCGCGCGCTCGACGAGGCGGCCGACGCCGCGCTGGTGGTCGAGGCCGTGGTCGAGAACCTGGAGGTCAAGCGTGTCCTGTTCGCCGAACTGGAAGACATCGTGCGCCCTGGCTGCATCCTCGCCACCAACACGTCGTCGATTTCGGTCACGGCCATCGGCGCGGCGCTGAAGCACCCGGAACGCCTCGTCGGCATGCACTTCTTCAATCCGGTGCCGCTGATGGCGCTGGTCGAAGTCGTCGAAGGCGTCGCCACCGACAAGGCCTGCGCCGACACCGTGTACGCGACTGCCGCGGCCTGGGGCAAGAACCCGGTGCATGCGCAGTCCACGCCCGGCTTCATCGTCAACCGCGTGGCGCGGCCCTATTATGCCGAGGCGCTGCGCCTGCTGCTCGAACGCGCCGCCGATCCGGCCACGATCGACGCCGTGATGCGCGACTGCGGTGGTTTCCGCATGGGCCCCTTCGAGCTGATGGACCTGATCGGCCACGACGTCAATTACTCGGTCACGCAATCCGTCTTCAACGCCTACTACGGCGATCCGCGCTTCGCGCCGTCCGTCGTGCAACAGGAACTGGTGAACGCCGGCTTCCTGGGCCGCAAGACGGGACGCGGATTCTACCGCTATGGCGAGGGCGTGGCGATGCCGCCGGCGCAGGCCGAGGCGGCGCAGGCCTGCCAGGAGAACGTGCGCGTGACGCGCGCCGGTGCGCATCCGCTGTTCGACGCAATCGAGGCGCGCCTGCGCGCAGCCGGCATCGCGATCGACCACGCGGATGGCGCGGGCCCGATCTTCCACGCCGGCGGCGCCGCCATCGTTTTGACGGACGGCCGCAGCGCCACGCAGCGCGCGTTCGATGACGGCTGCCCGGACACGATCCTGTTCGACCTGCTGCTCGACCCGTCCCAGGCCACGCGCATCGCGCTGGCGCGCGCGGACCAGTGCGGCGACGCCGCCTGGCATGCCGCCGTCGGCCTGTTCCAGAAAGCCGGCTTCACCGTGTCCCGCCTGGACGACGTGCCGGGCATGGCCGTGATGCGCACCGTCGCGATGCTGGCCAACGAGGCGCTCGATGCCGTCAACCAGGGCGTGTGCTCCGCGGCCGCCGTCGACATCGCGATGCAGAAGGGCGTGAACTATCCGCGCGGTCCGCTGGCGTGGGCCGATGCCGTGGGCCTGCGCCACGTGTTCACCGTGCTGGCCAACCTGGGCGCGGCGTACGGCGAGGACCGCTACCGCGTGTCGCCGCTGCTGCGCCGCAAGCTGGCCGCCAACCCCGACGGAGCACGCATCCATGCACGGTAATCCGCAAGCACTGGCCGAACTGGCCGGCAAGACGATGTACGAACGCGACCCGGCCAGCCAGGCCCTGGGCATGACGCTCGACGTGATCCGTCCCGGCTACGCGCGCATGCGCATGCGGGTGCGCGACGACATGCTGAACGGCCACGGCACCTGCCACGGCGGCTACATCTTCATGCTGGCCGACAGCGCGTTCGCGTTCGCCTGCAATTCGCACAATTTGAATACCGTGGGCGCCGGCTGCACGATCGATTACCTGGCGCCCGGCCGCGCGGGCGACGTGCTCGTCGCGGAAGCGGTCGAGCAGGCGCTGTCCGGCAAGACGGGTGTCTACGACGTCGTCGTGACGGACGGGGACGGGCGCAAGGTCGCGCTGTTCCGCGGGAAGTCGCATCGCGTCGCCGGCCACGTGGTCGAAGCGCCACCTTCACCGGTGGACATGTAAAACGGAGGAGACAACGATGGTGCAACGCATTCCGCAACCCGGCGAACTGGACCCGATCGAACGTGCGAGCCGCGATGAGCTGCAGGCCTTGCAGCTCGAGCGCCTCAAGTGGAGCCTCACGCACGCCTACGACAACGTGGCGCACTACCGGCGCGCGTTCGATGAAGCGGGCGTGCATCCGGACGACCTGAAGACGCTCGCCGACCTGGCGAAATTCCCGTTCACGGAAAAGAAGACGCTGCGCGACAATTATCCGTTCGGCCTGTTCGCCGTGCCGCGCGAGCAGGTCGTGCGCGTGCATGCGTCGTCCGGCACGACGGGCAAGCCGACCGTCGTCGGCTACACGCAGCGCGACATCGACACGTGGGCAAGCGTCGTCGCCCGTTCGATCCGCGCGGCCGGCGGCCGGCCCGGCGACATGGTGCACATCGCCTACGGCTACGGCCTGTTCACCGGCGGCCTCGGTGCCCACTACGGCGCCGAACGCCTCGGTTGCACGGTCGTGCCGATGTCGGGCGGGCAGACCGAAAAACAGGTCCAGCTGATCCAGGATTTCAAGCCTTCGATCATCATGGTGACGCCGTCGTACATGCTGAACATCGTCGAGGAATTCCGGCGCCAGGGCCTCGATCCGGCCGCGTCGTCGCTCAAGGTCGGCATCTTCGGCGCCGAGCCGTGGACGAACGCGATGCGCAGCGAGATCGAAGCGCGCGCCGGCATCGACGCCGTCGACATCTATGGCCTCTCGGAAGTGATGGGGCCGGGCGTGGCGAGCGAATGCATCGAAGCGAAGGACGGTCCCGTAATCTGGGAAGACCATTTTTATCCCGAGATCATCGACCCCGACACGGGCGAAGTACTGCCGGACGGGGAAGAGGGCGAGCTGGTATTCACGTCGCTCACGAAAGAAGCGCTGCCGATCATCCGCTACCGCACGCGCGACCTCACGCGGCTCTTGCCGCCCACGGCGCGCTCGATGCGCCGCATGGACCGCATCAGCGGACGCTCGGACGACATGCTGATCATCCGCGGCGTGAACGTCTTCCCCAGCCAGGTCGAGGAACTCATCCTGCAGATGCCCGCGCTGGCGCCGCATTACCAGCTCGTCGTCACGCGCGACGGCCACCTCGACGCGCTGGCCCTCCATTGCGAGCTGCGTGAAGGCGACGCGGCGGCGGACGTCGATGCGCTGGCCCGCGACCTGCGGCACCGCATCAAGACCTATATCGGCGTGACGACCGCCGTCACGCTGCTGCCCGCGCAAGGCATCGAACGCTCGCTGACGGGCAAGGCGCGCCGCGTGGTCGACAAGCGACCCAAACACCAATAAGGAGCTCCAGCATGACTGACGCATTCATCGTCGACGCCATCCGCACCCCGTTCGGCCGCTTCGGCGGCGCCCTGTCCGGCGTGCGCGCGGACGACCTGGCCGCGCTGCCGATCGCCGCGCTCATCGAACGTCATCCCGGCGTCGACTGGTCGCAGGTCGACGACGTGCTGTACGGCTGCGCCAACGGCGCCGGCGAGGACAACCGCAACGTCGCGCGCATGGCCGCGCTGCTGGCCGGCCTGCCGCCCAGCGTGCCCGGTTCCACCATCAACCGCCTGTGCGGCTCCAGCCTGGATGCCGTGGGCAGCGCCGCGCGCGCCATCCGCGCCGGCGAGGCGAACCTGATCATCGCCGGCGGCGTCGAGAGCATGACGCGCGCGCCGTTCGTGATGGCCAAGGCGGACAGCGCGTTTTCGCGCACCGCGAAGATCGAAGACACGACGATCGGCTGGCGCTTCGTGAACCCGAAGATGAAGGCGCAGTACGGCATCGACTCGATGCCGGAGACGGCCGAGAACGTGGCGCGCGAATTCGGCATCGCGCGCGGCGACCAGGACGCGTTCGCGCTGCGCAGCCAGCAGCGCTGGGCCGCGGCGCATGCGGCCGGCGTGTTCAAGGAGGAGATCGTGCCGGTGACGCTGCACGACAAGAAAGGCGGATCGCGCGTGTTCGACACCGACGAGCATCCGCGCCCGGACACGAGCCTGGAATCGCTGGCCCGCCTGAAGGGCGTTGTCGCGCCGGACGGCACGGTCACCGCCGGCAACGCGTCCGGCGTCAACGACGGCGCCTGCGCGCTGCTGATGGCGTCCGGCGCGGCCGTCGACCAATACGGTTTGATGCCGCGTGCCCGCGTCGTCGGCATGACGGCCGTGGGCCTGGCGCCGCGCATCATGGGTTTCGGTCCCGCGCCCGCGACGAAGAAACTGCTGGCGATGACGGGCCTCTCCATCGGCCAGATGGACGTGATCGAACTGAACGAAGCGTTCGCGTCGCAAGGCCTCGCCGTGCTGCGCGACCTGGGCCTGCCGGACGACGCGGCGCACGTGAACCCGAACGGCGGCGCCATCGCCATCGGCCACCCGCTGGGCGCATCCGGCGCGCGACTCGTCACGGCGGCCGTGAACCAGCTGCACCGCACGGGCGGCCGCTATGCCCTGTGCACGATGTGCATCGGCGTCGGCCAGGGCATCGCCCTGATCGTGGAACGGGTGTGAGATGGTCAAGGTCTATGAAATCGATGGCCTGCGTCCCGTCGTGCACCCGACCGCGTACGTGCACCCGACGGCGGTGCTGATCGGCGACGTGATCGTCGGCCCGCGCTGCTATGTCGGGCCGCTCGCGTCGCTGCGCGGCGACTTCGGCCGCCTGATCCTGGAAGAGGGCGCGAACGTGCAGGACACGTGCGTGATGCACGGCTTTCCCGAAGACGACACGGTCGTCGAGGTGGATGGCCACATCGGCCACGGCGCCGTGCTGCACGGTTGCCGGGTCGGACGCAATGCCATGGTCGGTATGAATGCGGTCGTGATGGACAAGGCGGTCGTGGGCAGCGAATCCATCGTCGGCGCGGCGGCCTTCGTCAAGGCCGGCATGGTCATCCCGCCGCGCAGCCTCGTGCTGGGCGCGCCGGCGAAGATCGTGCGCGCCGTGTCCGACGAGGAAATCGCGTGGAAGCGTTATGGCACGCGGCAGTACCACGACCTGAACGTCAGGTCGATGCGCACGATGCGCGAAGTCGAAGCGCTCACGGACGTGGAGCCGGGGAGGCGGCGCATCGTGTTCGACGAGCCGCACAAGCCCAAAAAGTAGCCGCGTTGATACACGCTGAAATCAGGTTCCCGCCTTTGCGGGAACGACGGTAATTTTAGGACTCGTGCTTAAGAACGTCGTCCCCGCGGAGGCGGGGACCCAAGTTAAGCATCCGACGTCGCATACACCTCCCGGAGGAGACAAGAAATGACCCCCACCCTGCAAAGCCTGATCGCCGGCCGCTGGCTCGGCACCGAAGCCCACCAGCCGCTGCACAGCGCCCTGGACAACCAGCTGATCTACCACACGCACGCCGACCGGATCGACTTCGGCGAGGCCGTCGCATATGCCCGCAAGACGGGCGTGCAGGCGCTGATGCGGATGGATTTCCAGCAGCGCGCCCAGTGCCTGAAAGCCCTCGCCGCCTACCTGATGGAGCGGAAGGAAGAGCTGTACGAGATCTCGCACCTGACGGGCGCCACGCGGCCGGACAGCTGGGTCGACGTCGAAGGCGGCATCGGCACCCTGTACGCGTACGCCGGCATCGGCGGGCGCGAACTGCCGTCGTCGAACGTGCTGCACGAAGGTCCGGCCATGGCCCTCGGCAAGCGGGGCGGCTTCGCGGGCACGCACATCCTCGTGCCGCGCGGCGGCGTCGCGGTGCACATCAACGCGTTCAACTTCCCGATCTGGGGCTTGCTGGAAAAATTCGCGCCGAGCTTCCTCGCCGCCATGCCCTGCATCGCCAAGCCGGCCACCGCCACCAGCTATCTCACGCATGCCGTCGTGAAGATGATGATGGAATCGAACCTGCTGCCGGAAGGCTGCCTGCAGCTCGTCATCGGTTCGACGGGCGACCTGCTGGACCGCCTGAACGGCTTCGATGCCGTCACGTTCACCGGCTCGGCCGACACCGCGGCCAAGCTGCGCGGCAATGCGAACCTGATCCGCGAATCCGTACCGTTCACGGCGGAGGCGGATTCGCTCAACGCCGCCATCCTCGCACCCGACGTCACGCCCGACGACGAGGAGCTCGACCTGTTCGTCAAGGAAGTGGCGCGCGAGATGACGGGCAAGGCGGGCCAGAAGTGCACCGCGATCCGCCGCGTGATCGTGCCCGGGCACCTCGTCGACGTCGTCGGCGAGCGCCTGCGCGCGCGCCTCGCGAAGATCGTCGTGGGCAATCCGAAGGTCGAGGGCGTGCGCATGGGCGCGCTCGCGTCGCTGGACCAGCAGCGCGACGTCAGCGCGCGCGTGGAGATGCTCGCGCGCGGCAACGAGGTGCTGTTCAGCGCCCGCGACGGTTTCAATCCGGTCGGCGCCGGCGCCGCTGCCGGCGCCTTCTTCGCGCCCACGCTCCTCCTGTGCCGCAACGGGATGGATAACGACGCCGTGCACGATATCGAGGCCTTCGGCCCCGTCAGCACGATGATGGCCTACCGCGACATCGACGAGGCGCTGGCGCTGGCCGCGCGCGGCAGGGGCAGTCTCGTGACGACGCTCGTGACCAAGGACCCGGCCATCGCGGCGCACGCCGTGCCGGTGGCGGCCGCGTCGCATGGCCGCGTGCACATCCTCGACCGCGTCGCGGCCGTCGACTCGACGGGGCACGGCTCGCCGCTGCCGATGCTCAAGCACGGCGGTCCGGGCCGCGCCGGCGGTGGCGAGGAACTCGGCGGTATCCGCGCGGTCAAACATTTCCTGCAGCGGGCGGCGGTGCAAGGGTCGCCGACGATGCTTGCCGCCGTCACGGGAGAATACGTGCGCGGCGCGGCCGTCAAGGAATCGGACGTGCACCCGTTCCGCCGCTATTTCGAAGACCTGGAGATCGGCCACTCGCTGCTGACGCACCGTCGTACCGTCAGCGAGGCCGACATCGTCAACTTCGGCGGCGTGTCGGGCGATTATTTTTACATGCACTTCGACGAGATCGCGGCGCGTGACACGCAGTTCGGCAAGCGTATCGCGCACGGCTATTTCGTGCTGTCGGCGGCGGCGGGCCTGTTCGTGTCGCCGGCACCGGGGCCGGTGCTGGCGAACTACGGCCTCGACAACCTGCGCTTCGTGGCGCCGGTGGCGATCGGCGACACGATCCGCGCGCGCCTCACGTGCAAGCGCAAGGTCGACCGCAACCGCACGGACGACCAGGGGCGCGGGCAGGGCGTGGTCGCGTGGGACGTACAGGTAACGAATCAGAACGACGAACTCGTCGCAAGTTACGATATCCTGACGCTGGTGCAAAAACGCGGCTGAGGAGGGTCCGAAGCCGCGCGTGAAACTGAAAGGGACCTCGAAAAACCGTCGCCGGGTTTTTCGACGTTCCGTGAAAGGAGTGATCCATGTCGCGGCTAGACCTGAGCAGTATTCCCGTGCTGACCGGTACCGGGTATCCCGATCCCTTTGCCGAAGCCGTCAATGGCCGCAGCCGGCAGTCGCTGGGCGACGCCGGCGGCCTGACCCAGTTCGGCGCCAACCTCGTCGAGCTGCAACCCGGCGCCGCCTCGTCGCAACGCCACTGGCACAGCCACGAGGACGAATTCGTGATGGTCGTGTCCGGCGAACTGACGCTCGTCACGGACGAAGGCGAAACCCTGATGCGCGCGGGCGATTGCGCGGCCTTTCCGGCCGGGCGGCCGAACGGCCACCAGCTCATCAACCGGGGCTGGGGCAATGCGCTGTTCCTGTGCGTCGGCTCCCGTCACCAGGAGGACCAGGCCCAGTATCCGGACATCGACCTCGTCTACAGCGGCAAGACCGACAGCTATTTTCACCGCGACGGTACGCCCTATCCCAAGCGCGACACGCGCACGTCGGCCATGCCGGCCACGGGCAAGGGCGCTGCCATCGAAACGGACGAAAAGACGCTGGACCCGCGCGTGTTCCGCGCCGACCACGGGGAGCAGGCCGGCGTCAGTCCGGACGAGCCGCGATAGCCTACCGTTGTTCCGGCGTCACGCGCGGCGCTGCACGCGCAGCAGGCCGTCCGCCGTCGTCACGGCGCGCAGGTCCGCATAATCGAGCACTGCAGTAACGTCCGTCTCGAGCGGATGCGCATGCGTGACCGTCACGACGATGCTCGCCATGCCGGCGGCAGCGGCCGAGCGCAGGCCGGCCAGCGTGTCCTCGAACACGAGGCAATCCTGCGGTTCGACGCCGAGCTTGCGCGCGCCCAGCAGGAAGGGATCGGGCGCCGGCTTGCCCCGCTCGACGTCTTCGGCGGCCACCAGCACGGCCGGCTGCGGCAGGCCGGCCGCGGCGATGCGCGCTTCGGCCAGCGCCCGCGGCGCGGAGGTGACGATGGCCCAGCGCTGCGCCGGCAGGCCGGCGATGAAGGCGGCGGCGCCTTCGATGGCTTCGATCCCGGCCACGTCCTCGATTTCCGCCAGGGTGATGCGCGCGGCTTCCGCCACCGGATCGACACCGGGCAGTTCAAGGGCGCGGATGGTTTCTTCCGTGCGCTTGCCGTGGATGGTGGGCAGGAAGGCGGCCACGTCGAGCCCGTGGCCGGCGGCCCAGTCGCCCCAGACTCGCTCGGCGGCCTTGATGGAAGTGAGGAGGGTGCCGTCCATGTCGAACAGGAAGGCGGCGAAGTCGCGCTGGGGCAGGTCGGGCGTTGCGGTCATGGATCTTTCTTGTGGGTAGTAATCTTGCGTTCGTAGCGGTCGTGCGCGTGCTGGCTGATGAAGGTCGACAGCCCGCGCCCGGCCCGGGCCAGCTCGTGCATCCTGGCGATATTGGCCGCGCCGGCGCTGTCTTCCGTGTAGAGATAGCGGTCGCCGTTCCTGAACTGGACGACGATCCGGCCGGGGTCGATGTCGTAGGCGACGACGCCGGATTCGCGACTCTGGTTGCCGTAGCGTTGCATGGTGCCCTCCCTAATGTCGGGCGGGCACGCTCTGTCCACGCGTGACGTCAACACACCACATACGTCACGCGTGGGCGGGGGCCGCCGACCCTACGCCAATTGGCTCCGGATGCGCGCGATGGCCGCACGCACCTGGTTCGGTGCCGTGCCGCCCACGTGGTCGCGGGCCGCCACGGAACCTTCCAGGGTCAGCACGGCGAACACGTCCTGCTCGATCAGCGGCGAGAACTCGCGCAGGCGCTCCAGCGACATCTCCGACAGGTCGCATTTGGCGTCGTCGCACGCGCGCACGGCATGCGCCACGGCTTCGTGGGCGTCGCGGAACGGCAGGCCCTTCTTGACGAGATAGTCGGCCAGGTCGGTCGCCGTCGCATAACCCTGCAGGGCGGCCGCGCGCATGTTCTCGGCCTTCACCGAGATGCCGGAGGCCATGTCGGTGAAGATGCGCAGCGTGTCCAGCACCGTGTCGACGGTGTCGAACAGCGGTTCCTTGTCTTCCTGGTTGTCCTTGTTGTAGGCCAGCGGCTGGCCTTTCATCAGGGTCAGGAGGCCCATCAGGTGGCCGTAGACGCGTCCCGTCTTGCCGCGCGCCAGTTCCGGTACGTCCGGGTTCTTTTTCTGCGGCATGATCGACGAGCCGGTGCAGAAGCGGTCGGCGATGTCGATGAAGCCCACGCGCGGGCTCATCCATGTCACCAGCTCTTCCGACATGCGCGAGATGTGCATCATCAAGACCGATGCGGCGGCCGTGAACTCGATCGCGAAATCGCGATCAGATACAGCGTCGAGCGAGTTGTGGCAGACGTCTTCGAAGCCGAGGGTCCTGGCCACGCGCAGGCGGTCGATGGGGAAGGTGGTGCCCGCCAGGGCGGCGGCACCCAGCGGCAGGCGGTTCACGCGGCGGCGCGTGTCCGCCATGCGCTCGGCGTCGCGGCCGAACATTTCCACATAGGCCAGCAGGTGGTGGCCGAACGTCACCGGCTGTGCCACCTGCAGGTGCGTAAAGCCCGGCATGATGGTGTCCGCGTTGCGTTCCGCCAGGTCGGTCAGGGCGCCGCGCAGGCCTTTCAGCAGGGTCAGGATGTCGTCGATGGCGGCGCGCAGGTACAGGCGGATGTCGGTCGCCACCTGGTCGTTGCGGGAGCGGCCCGTGTGCAGGCGCTTGCCGGCGTCGCCGACGAGTTCCGTCAGGCGTTTTTCGATGTTCAGGTGCACGTCTTCCAGGTCGAGCAGCCACTCGAACTTGCCGGTTTCGATTTCGCCGCGGATCTGGGCCATGCCGCGTTCGATCTCGGCGCGGTCCTCGGCGCTGATGATGCCCTGGGCGGCCAGCATGTCGGCGTGGGCGAGCGAACCCTGGATGTCGAACAGGGCCAGGCGCTTGTCGAAGAACACGGACGCGGTGTAGCGCTTGACGAGGTCGGAGACGGGTTCGGAGAAGCGAGCCGACCAGGCTTCCGCTTTTTTGGCAAATTGTTCAGTCATGATGGGAGACGGTGAGGGGATTTTCTTGGATTCCTGATTATAAACTGTGCAGACGCGCCCCCGGCGAATCGGTGCCGCCAACTTTTCCGTTCATAAACATAACGATAGGAGACGACCCTTGCGGGCAAGGGCACGGCGAGCGCCGGCGGATGGCGAACGTGGTGGCGCGTCGAGGATGCCTCGCTGCGCTTGCCGGAGCGCTATCTGCCCCGGCGCCGGTCCGATCATGCACGCACGATTGACCGAATCGTCCGCGCGGACCGGAACGGGGCTAGAATTGGTTTTTTTACCAGAGTGACGGTGCGGCGTGTCCATGATTTCAACTACCAACGATTCCGGTTTCCAGGTCAGCACCGACCGGACGCGGCTCGATATTCCGATGATCTACCGCTTCCTCAGCGAGCAGTCGACCTGGGCAGTGGGTATCTCGCGCACCGTGGTCGAGCGCTCGATCGAGAATTCGCTGTGCTTCGGCGGCTACCTCGACGATCGCCAGATCGCGTTCGCGCGGGTCGTCACCGACTATGCGACCGTGGCCCACCTGGTCGACGTCTTCGTCGTCCCGGAGTACCGCGGACACGGCTATGCCAAGCAGTTGCTCCGCGTCGTCATGGAGCATCCGAGCCTGCAGCGGCTGCGGCGCTTCACGCTCAACACGAGCGATTCGCACAGCCTGTATGCCCGTTTCGGATTCGCGCCATCGCAACGTCCGGACACCCTGATGGAGCGCTTCTACCCGAACATCTATCTTTCCTGACCGGACTCAACACGGCGACAGTCCTCTAGAATCAGTCTTACGATCGGTCTGTTCGTTAAATGTTGACGCTGGGAAGGATTATATGATTCGCTCCGCGCTGCGACTTCTGCTGGCCGTGCTGCTGCTGGCCGGCGCGCCCTGGTGCGCCGCCGCCGACGCGCCGCCGCCCAAGGGATCCCTCGTCATCATCGGCGGGAATTTGCGTCCCGCGAATGGCCCCGTGTGGGAACGCATCATCCAGCTGGCGGGCGGCAAGGGCGCGCGCATCGCCGTGTTCGCGTCGGCGTCGGGGATGCCGGAACAGTCCGGCAAGAGCCTCGTTGGGCGCCTCGACAGTTATGGCGCCAAGGCGTTTTTCGTGCCCGTCGCCGTCAAGCTGTCCGGCAGCGACTACCGGGCCGCCGCCGACGATCCCGGGCTGGCCGAGGCCGTGCGCGGTGCGAACGGCGCGTTCTTCGCCGGCGGCGACCAGAGCCGCATCACGCGCGCCCTGCGCCACGAGGACGGCAGCAATACCCGCGTGCTCGATGCCCTGTGGGAGATGTACCGCGGCGGCGGCGTGATCGCCGGCTCCAGCGCCGGCGCCGCCATCATGAGCAGCACGATGTTCGCCCGGCCCAAGGCCGTGCTGGCCACGCTCAAGCTGGGTGTCGCGGAAGGGCAGGAGATCACGGACGGGCTCGGTTTCATCGGCGACGACGTGTTCATCGACCAGCACCTGCTCGTACGCGGCCGCTTCGCGCGCATGCTGCCCGCCATGCTCAAGAAGGGCTACAAACTGGGGCTCGGCATCGACGAGGACACGGCGATGGTCGTGCTGCCCAGCCGCGACGTCGAGGTGATCGGCTACAAGGGCGCGCTCGTGCTCGACCTGGCGGATGCCACCGTGCACGAAGGCGCGTTCAACGTGACCAACGTGCGTGTCAGCTACCTCGACAACGGCGACCGCTTCAACATCGTCACCCATGAATACACGCCGTCGGACGACAAGGCCGACGGCAAGCTCGACCCGTCGCGGCCGTATTACCGCGAGCCCCTGTTCACCGCCGACATCCTCGGCAACAGCACCGTCGTCGACCTGATGAGCAAGCTGATCGACAGCGACCAGCCGGACGCCATCGGCATCACGCTCGGCAGCCCGAACGGCGTCCAGCCCGATCTCGGCTTCGAATTCCGCTTTACCCGCACGGACGACAGCGTCGGCTACCAGTCGGCGTCCATGGAAACCTATTCGATCTACAACATGAGGCTGGACATCCGGCCCATCCTCATCCGCCGCCCGCTGTACCAGTACAAATAGCCGGCCTAGGTCGGCGCGCGCGCGCCGCTGCGCTTGCGGTAGCGCCCGGGCGTCGCCAGGCCGTGCGCGCGGAAATGGCGCCGCAGCGATTCGGCCGAGCCGAGCCCGGCCAGGTCCGCGATCGCATCGATGGCAAGCTGGGGCCGCGACTCGAGCAATTGCGCGGCCAGGGCGACGCGTTCGCGCACGAGCCAGCCGAGCGGCGCCAGGCCCGTCCTTTCCTTGAACCTGCGCTGGAACGTGCGCGTCCCGAGGCATGCGGCGGCCGCCATCGAGGCCACCGTATGGTCGACGCGGATGTTTTCGCGCACCTGGTCCATGAGGCGGGCGATCAAGTCCGTGCCGGCGTCGGGGAGAGGACGCGCGACACGCTGCGCCTGGTTGCCGTCGCGGTGGGCCGGGATCACGAGGCGTTGCGCGACCTTGTTGGCGACGGCCGCGCCGAAGTCGGTGCGCACGAGATGCAGCAGCATGTCGAGGCCGGCCGCGGAACCGGCCGACGTGACGATGCGCCCGGCGTCGACGTACAGTGCGTCCGCATCGATCGCGACGCCGGGAAAGCGGGCGCGCATGTCGTCCAGGTAGTGCCAGTGCGTGGTCGCCACGAGGCCATCGAGCAGGCCGGCGTAGGCAAGCACGTACGCGCCCGTGCAGATCGAGCAGATGCGCGCGCCCCGTGCATGCGCCGCGCGCAGGGCATCGACGAGGGCGGCCGGCGGCGCATCCGCCAGGTCGCGCCAGCCGGGAATGACGATCGTGTCGGCCCGCGCCAGCGCGTCGAGGCCGTGCGGCACCTGCACGGTCAGGCCGCCCCTGGCGCGCAGGGGACCGGGCTCGATGGCGCACACGGTATGGCTGTACCAGTGCACGCCCAGTTCCGGACGCTCCAGGGTGAACAGCTCGATGGCGCAGGCGAATTCGAAAGTGCACAGGCCATCGTAGGCGATGATGGAGACGTGATGGGACATGGCGCAATGTTACCAATTTCTGTCACGCAAGGTACTGCCGCCGGCGTGCCGGCGCTGCGACACTGGCGGCTCACTGACAGGAGAGACCCATGACTTCATCCGTATCCACCATCCCCGCGGCATCCGGCGAGCGCGCGATGGTCCATTTCGGCACCGCTTTCGAATTCGAGACGGATTGCTGGGACGTGTACGATGCGATCGCCAGTGGAACCCAGGATTTTGTCCTGTTCGACGTACGCAGCCCCGACCTGTATGCGCGCGGCCATGTGCCGCAGGCAATCAGCATGCCGCACGGGAAAATCGTCGAGGCGAAGCTGCGCGATTATCCGCTCGATACTTTGTTCGTCGTCTATTGCGCCGGCCCGCATTGCAACGGCGCCCATCGCGCGGCATACCGGCTGGCGAAGCTGGGGCGGCCCGTGAAGCTGATGATCGGCGGCATCACGGGCTGGGTCGACGAGGGGTTCGAACTGGCGACGGGGCAGTGACCAGGGTTGGTGACACTTTGTTGATTGTCAGAAAATCAAACCTGCGCTAGATTGCACGTTTATTTCTATCGCAGGGTATGACCATGCACTTCGAAGTTCCGAAATCAAAGCGCCTGAAGGAATTCGGCGGCGAATACGTGATGATCGTCATCAGTATCCTGACCGCCCTGGCACTCGAGCACGCCTTCCAGGCGCTCGACCACCGGCAGCTCGCCCACGAGGCCAGCGAGAAGATCGAGGCCGAATTGCGGGCGAACGCCAAGGAAATCAACGACGTGCTCGCGCATAACGAGCACGATCTGGCGCAGGTCAAAAAGGTCCGCGCCGAACTGTTGCAGGGCATCCGGGACAAGGTGGCCGACGATGCGTTGATGGCGCGCTTCCAGACCGACTGGAAGCCGGGACTCGTTCTCAGCATCACGGTGCCTTCGCTGCGTCACGAAGCGTGGGACGCCGCCGTCGCCAACCAGGCCGTCACGTGGATGGCCGACGAGCAGTTGCAACGCTATGTGACGGCCTATGCCGATATCCGCGACGTGCAGGCGCTGTCGACCGGCGGCGGCACGCGTTTCGTCGACGGTCCGCGCATGACGGACATGATGAGCGACCTGGAAACCGGCACGGCGACGCCGCACGAGATGCTCAAGGCGCTGACCCAGGTGCGCAGCGCCTATGGCAGCATCGACGGCAATCTGCAAAGCTTGCTGAAGGACCTGCCGAAGGCCGACAATGCCGTGGCCGCGGCGCATTGATGAGGAATCGAGACCTCATGTACCGATCGATACTGCGCCTGCTGGCCGCCTGGGCCTTTCCCGCGCTGGCCCTTGCCCAGGCAACCCAGCCCGCCACCGTCCGCCTCGACTACATCCACAGCGGCAACGCGCTGTCCGAACAGTACGCCATCGAGCGCGTGCTGATCGAACCGCTGCCGTGGCCGGGCGACATGGCGCGCCCGTTCGACGACACCAACCGCGGCAACAACCGCGTCGAGGTGGCCGATGCGAAGACGGGCGACCTGCTGTATTCGCGCGACTTTTCCACCGTGTTCGGCGAGTGGAAGTCGACCGCGGAAGCCAATACACTCAGCCGCGGCTTCCATGAATCCGTGCGCTTCCCGAAGCCGGACCGCCCGGTGCGCGTGCGCATCCTGAAGCGCGACGAGCGCAACCAGTTCTCCGTCGCGTGGAGCGTCGACGTCGACCCGGATGCGCAGGACGTCGTGCGCGCGCAGGGACCGGCGCCGGCAAAGCCGATTCCGATCCGGATCAGCGGCCCGTCGCCGCACAAGGTCGACCTGCTCGTGCTGGGCGACGGTTATACGCAGGCCGAGATGCCCAGGTTCGAGGCCACCGTGCGCCGCCTGGCGCAACACCTGTTCGAGGTGTCGCCGTTCAAGGAGCGCGCCAACGATTTCAACGTGTGGGCGCTGGCGGTGCCGACGCAGGAATCGGGGGTGTCGCGGCCGTCGACGGGCGTGCACCACGCGTCCGCGCTGGGCACGCGCTACGACATCTTCGGCAGCGAACGCTATGTGCTGACCCTCGACAATCGTGCGCTGCGCGACATCGCCCAGTACGCGCCCTACGAATTCATCGAGATCCTCGTCAACAACGATACGTATGGCGGTGGCGGCATCTTCGGCCAGTTCAGCACGGCGGCGGCGAATAACGACTGGGCCAACTACCTGTTCGTGCACGAGTTCGGCCACCACTTCGCCGGCCTGGCCGACGAGTACTACACGTCGCCCGTCGCCTACCAGTCCAGCGGCGCGCGCATGGAGCCGTGGGAGCCGAACGTGACGGCGCTGCGCGACCCGGCCCACCTGAAGTGGAAGAAGTACGTGCAGGCCGGCACGCCGCTGCCGACACCGTGGCCCAAGGCCGAGTACGAAGCGTATTCGCGCGCATACCAGAAAAAGCGCGCGGCGTTGCGGGCAGCGAACCGGCCGGAAGCGGAGATGAACGCGCTGTTCCGGGACGACCTGGCGCACACGAACGCCTTGTTCGCGCAGGCCAGGTACCGCAAGGCGATCGGCGCGTTCGAAGGGGCGAATTACGAGGCGACCGGCTATTACCGTCCGGCCATGCAGTGCATCATGTTCGACCGCAGCGAGCAGTTCTGTCCGGTCTGCCAGGACGGCATCAGCGACATCATCGACCTGTACGCCGGCCCGGCCAGCAAGCGGTAATCGCGTAACGCTTCGCCAGGGTGCGCTCCCGAACAGATATACGGGGGCGCCCCTCCTATCCTCGTTTCGACATGCACCATACGAAACGGGATCATCATGAACAAATTCCTCTCCACCCTTGCGTGCGCCCTGCTGGCGTCGTCGGCCTGGGCGCAGACCAGCGCCGGCACGCCGCCGATCGGCCAGGCGGTGTCCGGCAACAACACCACCGCCGCGGGCGTGTCCGGCACCGGCCTGCGCACGGACGGCACGGCCAACACGCGCTCGAAGCACGGGGACACCGGCCGGCAGGCGGCCGGCGTCGACAGTACGGGCAGGGTCGTCGGCAAGAGCACGGCCGTGATCAACCCGGCGCCGGGCAAGGCCGACAATGTGAATGCCCAGGCGACCAACACGACGGCGCCCGACAGCACCGCGGCGCACGCGAAGGCCACCGGCGGACGCGGCGCGCCCGGCACGAAAGCCGAGCGCGAGGTCATGAAGGCGAATGCGCGCGCGGTGAAGGATGTGCCGGGCAGCCGCATGAAGACGGAAAGCTCGGCCCGGGCGACCGAGAAGAAACGTGCCGAATCGAAGCGCAAGGGCGCCGCGAAAGCGGCCGCACGCACGCACGGGACGGACGGCAGCGGTTCCTGACGACGGAAAGATCTGGTCACAAATTGGATGACGGCCGGTATGTACTGCGTGCGCTGGCGAACAGAGCGCCGGACCGCCGAAGCCTATTCTGATGGCTCGAGTTAACAAAAACACACGGCGCGCCGTCGCGCCTTCCCACCATACTCACTTCAGGAGAACCACCATGAATAAACTGCTCGCTACCTTGATCGCCGGCCTGTTCGCCACCTCGGTCTATGCGCAGACCGCGACCGCACCGGCGACCCCGGTCACGACCACCGACACGACCATGTCCTCGGGCCAGAGCGGCACCGCCGGCATGACGTCGACCGGCGACGCCAAGGCCGACAAGAAGATCAACAAGGCGGACGAGAAGGAAGCCAAGGAGGTCTCGAAGCAGGACGAGAAGATCAGCAAGGCCACCGCCAAGGCCAACGAGAAGAAGTCCAAGGCACAGAGCAAGGCCGAGAAGAAGATCGCCAAGGCCAACGAGAAGGTCGCCAAGGCTGATCCGGAAGACAAGGCCAAGGCCAGCGCCAAGGCCGAGGAAAAGACCGCCGACGCCAATTACGGCGCCCAGAAGACCATGATCAAGGCCGATGAAAAGGCCCAGAAGAAGATCGTCGACGCCAACGCCGATAAGGCCAAGGCCCACGCCAAGGCCAACGAAAAGCGCGCCGAAGCCGCGGCCGAAGCGCACAAGGACGCCGCCAAGTAATCGGCATCCCGCAGGGACGGGGCGACCCGTCCGCAGCATCGAAAACGGACCCACGCGGGTCCGTTTTTTGTTGTGCGCCCAGCATGGGCGCACTCTTGCGGGTGAAAGTCCCGCCGCAAGCTGACCACAGCGAGCGAAGTGAAGCGCAACTGCGGAAGAGTAATCGACCGTGGGGAGGAAGCGTGAATCGTAAATCATGAGCCGATGGACAAGAATCGCATAGAAGGCGCTGCCGAGCAGGGCGAGCGGGCGACAAACCGCGAAGCTCTTGTGGTCGAGGCGAAGCGGCGTAGATGCGGCGGTTGTGTGATGAAGGAGTGCGGCCCTTACCTGGGGACGCCCCGCCTCACGCCTGAAAGGGCGGCGGCGCTGCCGTAGCGGGGTCTCAGCAGAGGTCATAGTAGTTGGCGGTAGCGCCGGGAAGGCTCGACCCCGCCGACGAAGGACCGAACGAGTAGGAGTGTTGTCCGGCATGTCGATGCGACAGGCAATGCGTCAGATGCCCGCCAAGGCGGGGCGGGAGGCCGTAGGTCAGGGTGAAGCCTTGGCTGAAATCTCCAGCGACGAAGCCTGTCGCCCGCGACATGCGTCAGGAGACGCGGGATCAATGCTGCTGCATGCAGCGTTGAGAAGGGAAAACCTGCTGCAAGCGTTCAAGCGTGTGCGCGCCAACAAGGGCGCAGCCGGGGTGGATGGTCGGGACATCGACGAAACCTCGCGCTACCTGGCCGTGGCCTGGCCGGGGATACGCGAACAATTGTTGGCGGGGACGTACCGGCCCAGCCCGGTACGCAGGGTAACGATTCCGAAGCCCGACGGTGGCGAGCGCGAGCTTGGCATCCCGACGGTGACGGATCGGCTGATCCAGCAGGCACTGCTCCAAGTGCTGCAACCGATTCTTGACCCCACATTTAGCGAGCACAGCTACGGCTTCCGCCCAGGCCGGCGTGCGCAGGACGCGGTACTTGCCGCCCGAGCGTACGTCCAGTCGGGGCGGCGGATCGTGGTGGATGTGGACCTGTCGAAATTCTTCGACAGGGTCAACCATGACATCCTGATCGACCGCTTACGGAAACGCATCGACGACGCTGGCGTGATCCGGCTGGTGCGCGCCTATCTGAACAGCGGCATCATGGACCATGGCGTGGTGCAGTCTCGGCATGAAGGCACGCCGCAAGGCGGTCCGCTCTCGCCCTTGCTGGCCAATGTCCTGCTCGATGAAGTGGACAAGGAATTGGAACGACGCGGCCATTGCTTTGCGCGCTACGCCGATGATGCGAACGTGTACGTTCGCAGCAAGCGTGCGGGCGAGCGGGTGATGGTGCTGTTGCGCCGCCTCTATGCCAAGTTGCACCTCGTGGTCAACGAAACCAAAAGCGCGGTCGGCAGCACCTTCGGTCGCAAGTTCCTCGGTTACAGCCTGTGGGTGGGAAGGGGGAGGGTGGTGAAATTGAAGGTCGCGGAGAAGCCGCTGGCAACATTCAAGCAACGCATCCGCGAACTGACAAGACGCTCTGGCGGCCGCAGCATGCTCCAGATCGTCGAGAGGCTGCGCTCCTACATGCTTGGCTGGAAAGGGTACTTCAAATATGCCGAAACCCCGAAGATATGGAGACAACTCGACGAATGGCTGCGTCACAGGCTCCGGGCGATCCAGCTCAAGCACTGGAAACGCGGGACGACCATGTATCGGGAACTGCTTCGACTCGGGGCAATGCCTGCTGTTGCCGAGCAGGTTGCGGCAAATAGCCGTCGCTGGTGGCGCAACGCCGACCGGCTGTTGAAGTCAGTCCTTACGGTTGCCTACTTCGACCGGTCGGGAGTACCACGCTTGTCCTGACCTCAACTACTCGAACCGCCCGGTGCGGACCCGCATGCCGGGTGGTGTGGCAGGGGCGCAGCTAACATTAGCTGCCCCCTATGCCGAT
>NZ_JAXOFN010000025.1:0-101392 GCF_034420155.1 Massilia luteola | reverse complement strand
ATCCGGACCTGCCCGCACACTGGCGCGCACGGGCCGTTCTGACGCCTACGCCGCAGGGGCGGCTCGTTTATCTTTTGACTTCGCTGCTGGACCGTCGACGCTTTCCTGCCGATCAATTGCGCCAATGCTACGGCCGGCGCTGGCAAATCGAGACGAGCTACCGCGAGATCAAGCAATCCATGATGGGCATGGCGCTGAGCCTGCGCAGCCTGAGTGTGGAATCGACCCGACAAGAGATCTGGGGCACGCTTCTCGCGTATAACCTGGTACGCCTGGAAATGGCGCGCACCGCTGAACAAGCCAAGTGCGCCCCTAGTGATATCAGCTTTGTGTTCGCCTTGTCAGCATTTCAATTCGAGATGCAGCATGTCGCGGCCTTGCAGGCCCAAGGAAACATACCTGGCGTCTTGAAACGTATGCGTGAAAGGATGCTACTCGAACTGAATGTCTACCGACCCGGCCGAAAGTTCGACCGGGTCACTAAAGCCAAGCCCCAGCGTTATCCCGAGCGCCGCCTTCGAAGAACCTTAACTTAACGGCATTAGGCTCTGACCCCGAATTGACGCGCATGAATTGGATGTGTGTGCAACGCTTAATGGTAACGAAACATTGTTAATTCGTTGGCGATTTATAAGCGATATGTTCTTTTGTTGAGTTCACATTTTTCCGAAGAATCTAGGTTTTAGCGCTATCAGATTTCGAATGTGTTGTATATGCATCGAATTCAATTGTGAAATTTCTACACGTTCATTTCTTTCGCGCTAATCTGCCATGTCCGCTTTTCAGATGGACAATTGGTGTCCAAAAAGACACTGATACAACGAGATCTCAGGCAATCACGCCTGCGGAAAATCAACTTTTGTGTTTTTCTAAAAGGAATAAACATGAAGTCTCAGCAATCGAAGTATCCGGCAATGTTGAAATTGTGCGCCGTGGCCGTCCTCGGTCTCGGCGCCGGCGTCGCGGGCGCGGGGACGCCTACGAACGTGCAGGCCGCACCCGCCGGAAAGCAGATGGTCGTCGCGGACCTGACCGACCGGATCATCGTCAAGTACAAGGACGAGAGCGCACCAGTCGCCGTCAAGAGCGCGAAAGGCATGGCCACCATCAGCCGCAGCGCCGCGCCGCTGACGGCGTCGCGCAAGGCCCTGGTCGACCGCGCCGGCCAGCAGTTCGGCATGCTGGTGAAGGAATCGCATGCGATCGCCACCGGCGCCCGCGTGTTCAAGCTGGACCGCAAGGTGTCGCTGGCCGACGCCGCGAAGCTGGCGGCCGACCTGAAGTCGCGCGATGCGTCCGTCGAGTACGCCGAGCCGGACCGCATGATGCACCCGCTGTTCACGCCGAACGACTCGATGTACAGCCAGCAGTGGGATTACTTCGAAGCGACCGGCGGCATGAACCTGCCCGCCGCCTGGGACAAGTCGACCGGTACCGGCGTCCGCGTGGCCGTGATCGACACGGGCTACCGTCCGCACGCCGACCTGTCGGGCCAGATCCTGGCCGGCTATGACTTCATTTCCGATACCGCCGTGTCGAACGACGGCAACGGCCGCGACAGCGACGCCAGCGACCCGGGCGACTGGGTCACGGCAGGCGAGTGCGGCAGCGGCCAGCCGGCCGAGAACTCGAGCTGGCACGGCACCCACGTGGCCGGCACCATCGCCGCGCTGACGAACAACGGCACCGGCGTCGCCGGCATCGCGTACGGCGCCAAGGTCGTGCCGGTGCGCGTGCTCGGCAAGTGCGGCGGCTACACGTCGGACATCGCCGACGGCATCATCTGGGCCTCGGGCGGCACCGTGTCCGGCGTGCCGAACATCGCGGCGCGCGCCCAGGTGATCAATATGTCGCTGGGCGGCGGCGGCGCCTGCGACACGACGACGCAGAACGCGATCAACAGCGCCCGTTCGCGCGGCACCGTCGTCGTGGTCGCCGCCGGCAACGAGTCCCAGAACGCCAGCAACAGCAACCCGGCCAACTGCGCCGGCGTGATCGCGGTGGCGGCGACGAACCGCTCCGGCGGCCGCGCTTCGTACTCGAACTACGGCACCATCGTCGACGTCGCGGCACCGGGCGGCGATACCGGCGCCGGCATCCTCTCGACGCTGAACGCCGGCACCACCTCGCCGGGCGCCGACAGCTACGCTTCGTACATGGGGACGTCGATGGCGACGCCGCACGTGGCGGCCGTCGCCGCGCTGATGTTGTCCAAGAACCCGGCCCTGACGCCGGACGACGTCGAATCCCGCCTGAAGTCGAGCGCACGGCCGTTCCCGGCCAGCTGCTCGGGTTGCGGCGCCGGCATCGTCGATGCCTCGGCCGCGATCGATGCGGCTGCCGGCACCGGCGGCGGCGGCACGACGATCTCGGAATCGGAGTCGAACAACACGGTCAGCACCGCCGACAGCGTGACCACGTCCGGCACGACGGTCAACGGCACGATGGGCAGCTCGACCGACTCGGACTATTTCGTCGTCCAGCTGCCGGCCGGTAAAACGCTGACCGCGACGATGACGCCGAACGCGAGCGCGGACTACGACCTGTACATCTACAACAGCGCGGGTACCTTGCTGTCGTACAGCGAGAACGGCACGGGCTCGGTGGACAGCGCGACGTCAACGAATACGGGCTCGAGCACGTTGGCCCGTTACGTGCGCGTCGTGTACTACGCCGGCGGCACCGGGTCGACCAGCGGCAAGTACACGCTCAAGCTGGTCTGGTAAGCCGTATGTTGTAGCCAGAGTAATTACCGTTAAAATTCAATTACTTAACTAAAATTTTCCTGTTGTAAAAAAACCGAAAACGGCCCCTCGCGGGCCGTTTTTCGTTACGCTGCCCAGTTCGCTTAGTTCGGGTTTCCCGGAAAGGATGCAGCATGACGCAGCGCCACACGATGTCCCCGATGTTGAAGCTTTGTGCAGCGGCTCTGATCGCCGCCGCCCCGCTGGTTGCCGGCGCCGCCGGTCAGGACGCGGCCCAGGCCACCCATTACGTGGTCCAGACGGATCGCCTGATCGTCAAGTACAAGGATGACAGCGACACGTCGAAGACGGGCGTGGCGGCACGCGGCATCGACCGCGCGCGCCAGGCGCTGCTCGACCGCGCCGGCCAGACCTACGGCGCCACCCTGCGCGCGCTGCGCGCGACGGCGAACGGCGCGAACGTGCTGCAACTCAACCGCACGATGTCGCTCGACGAGGCGCGCGAGCTGGCCGCCGAGCTCAAGTCGCGCGACGCCAGCGTCGAGTACGCCGAGCCGGACCGCATCATGGTCCCGCTGGCCACCCCGACCGACCCCAGCTACACCCAGCAGTGGGACCTGTACGAGGCCACCGGCGGCATCAACGCGCCGGCCGCCTGGGACAAGTCGACCGGCGCCGGCATCAACGTCGCCGTGATCGACACGGGCTACCGTCCGCATGCCGACCTGTCCGGCCAGATCCTGCAGGGCTATGACTTCATCTCCACGAGCACCGTCGCCAACGACGGCGGCGGCCGCGACACGGACGCCAGCGATCCGGGCGACTGGGCGCCGGCCGGCAGCTGCGGCACGGGCGTCCCGGCCGCGGACCAGAATTCGAGCTGGCACGGCACCCACGTGTCCGGCACGATCGCCGCGAAGACGAATAATGGCCTCGGCGTCGCCGGCATCGCCTACAACGCCAAGGTCGTGCCGGCGCGCGCGCTGGGCCGTTGCGGCGGCTACACGTCGGACATCGCCGACGCCATCGTCTGGGCGTCGGGCGGCACCGTCACCGGCGTGCCGGCCAATGCCAACAAGGCGCGCGTGCTGAACCTGTCGCTGGGCGGCACCGGCGCGTGCGATACGACGACGCAGAGCGCGATCAACAGCGCCCGTTCGCGCGGCGCCGTGGTGGTCGTCGCGGCCGGCAATGCGAACACCAACGCGTCGAACACCAACCCGGCCAACTGTGCCGGCGTGATCACCGTCGCCGCGACCAACCGCTCGGGCGGCAAGGCGTCGTATTCGAACTACGGCACCAACGTGACGATCGCGGCACCGGGCGGCGACAACGGCGCCGGCATCCTGTCCACGCTGAACTCGGGCACGACGACGCCGGCCTCGGACAGCTACGCGGCGTACATGGGGACGTCGATGGCGACCCCGCACGTGGCCGGCGTCGTTGCGCTGATGCTGTCGGCGAATCCGAACCTGACGCCGGACGACGTGGCCGCCAAGCTGAAGTCGACGGCGCGCGCATTCCCGGCCCCGTGCTCGGGCTGCGGCGCCGGCATCGTCAACGCGGCGGCTGCCGTGAACGCGGCGCTGGCGGCCGTCACCACGACGCCTCCGGCGACGACGGCCGTGACCTGGACCACGTGCGCCACCGAAGGCGGCACGTGCTCGTTCAGCGGTACGCGCGACGTGCGCTACGGCACCGCCACGAGCTTCGTGACGAAGACTTTTACCGGTTCCGTCAAGTGCTCGAACACCGTGTTCGGTGATCCGGCGCACGGCATCGTCAAGTCGTGCAGCTACTCCAGCGCGGCGAAGTAATACCTGCCGCATCCGCCGCCGCGTCCCGCGGCGGCATTCCTACTTGCATTAAACCCACAATCCGACGATACTGTATGCAATTACAGTAGTCGCTCGGCGCGGGCGACCGTCACCGTGAACGCCCACGTCCGCAAGATCATCCACTGCGATTGTGATTGTTTCTACGCATCCGTCGAGATGCGCGACGATCCGTCCCTGCGCGGCCGGCCGCTGGCCGTGGGCGGGCGGGCCGAGCAGCGCGGCGTGGTCGCCACCTGCAACTACGAGGCGCGCCGCTACGGCATCCATTCGGCGATGGCGACGGCACAAGCCGTCAAGCTGTGCCCGGACCTGATCCTCATCCCACCGAACATGGAAAAGTACCGGGTCGCGTCGCGCCAGATCATGGACATCTACCGCGACTACACGGACCTCGTGGAACCGCTGTCGCTGGACGAAGCCTACCTCGACGTGACGAACTCGCCGCACTGCAAGGGCAGCGCCACGTTGATCGCCCAGGAGATCCGCCGGCGCATTGCCGAGACGGTCGGCATCACGGCGTCCGCCGGCGTGGCGCCAAACAAGTTCGTGGCCAAGATCGCCAGCGACTGGAACAAGCCGGACGGGCTGTTTCTCGTGAAGCCCGGCGAAGTCGACGCCTTCGTTGCCGCGCTGCCCGTGAAAAAATTGTTCGGCGTGGGCAAGGTGACGGCTGCCAAGCTGCACAGCCTCGGCGCGCAAACCTGCGGCGACCTGCGCGACTGGAGCATGGACAAGTTGCAGCAGCATTTCGGTTCGTTCGGCGCTCGTCTGTACGACCTGTGCCGCGGCATCGACTACCGCGACGTGAATCCCGTGCGCGAGCGCAAATCGATCAGCACGGAGGAGACGTACACGCCGGACGTGCCGGATCTGGCCGCCTGTCTTGCGCTGCTGCCCGACCTGTACGAACACTTGCTGGGCCGGATCAAGAGAAATAATGCTGAAAAATTCATCAACAAGTTGTTTGTAAAAATTAAGTTTGCCGATTTCCAGCGCACGACGGTCGAGTGCGTCGGTTACGCGCCGAACCTGGAGACTTACCGCCACCTGATGGAAGCGGGCTGGCTGCGCGCGAGCCGTCCCGTGCGGCTGCTGGGCGTCGGCGTGCGGCTCAGCGATACGGAGACGGTGGAGCAGCTGAGCTTGTTTGACGAACGTGCAACACATTAAAAAACCATCGCCAACGACGTGAATTTTGCCGCCAGTCAGCGTGTAGAATGTCGTTCCTTTGAAATATCGAGATAACTGGAAGCAACGTTATGTGGTTCAAGAATCTTCAGATCTACCGCCTGCCCGCACCGTGGAATTTTTCCCCTGAACAGATGGAAGAGGCGCTGCAGTCGCAGGCGTTCACGCCCGCCACCAGCAATGAATTGTTGCGCCAGGGTTGGGATTCGCCACGCGGCAACGGCAAGCTCGTCCACGTCGTCAACAAGCAGATGCTCATGATGCTGGGCACGGAAAAGAAATTGCTGCCGAGCTCGGTCATCAACCAGGTCGCCAAGGCCAAGGCCGCCGAGCTGGAAGAGCAGCAGGGCTTCCCGCCGGGCAAGAAGGCGATGAAGGAACTCAAGGAACGCGTGGCCGACGAGCTGCTGCCGCGCGCCTTCTCGATCCGCGGCAACGTGTGGACGTGGATCGACCCGGTCAACGGCTGGCTCATCGTCGACGCGGCCAGCCCGAGCAAGGCCGACGACGTCATCAAGCTGCTGCTGAAGGCCGTCGACAAGATGCCGCTGGAATCGCTGCGCGTGCAGCGCTCGCCGGTCGCCGTGATGACGGGCTGGCTGGAATCGGACGAGGCGCCGTACAACTTCACGATCGACCAGGACACGGAACTGCGCGCCACGGGCGAGAGCAAGGCCGCCGTGCGCTACGTGAAACACTCGCTGGACCCGGAAGACATCCGCCGCCACATCGCCGCCGGCAAGCAGTGCACGCGCCTGGCCATGACGTGGAACAGCCGTATCTCGCTCGTGTTGACCGAGCAGCTGGCCGTCAAGGGCATCAAGCCGTTGGACGTGATCAAGGAAAACGAGACCATCACGTACAGCGATGACGAACGCTTCGACAACGACGTCATGCTGATGACCGGCGAGCTGGCCAAGATGCTGGCGGATCTGGTCGAGGCGCTGGGCGGCGAAGCCAAGTCGTAATGTCGCGGTGTGCATGGTGGGCACCCCGTGCCCACCGATCGTGCCGCGCCAACAAAACGGCCTGGATGCATGTCCGGGCCGTTTTGCTTTTATTTCGCCGCCGCCACTTCCTCCGTGGTCGCCGGCTCCTTCTTGCCGCCGCCGGTTTCGGGCTGGCCGCCCGTGTACGTCGGCGTCTCGCGGCGCTGTCCCGGCGCCGGCTTGCCCGGCAGCGGCTGCAGGGCCCTGGCCTGTTCCAGATCGATGCCAGCGACCTCGGCCACGCGGCGGCCGTAATCCTCGTCGCAATGCCACAGATGCCACACCATGCGCAGCTGGATCACTTCGGGACATTTCTTGAGGTCGCCGCCGACGTTGTTGACGAGTTCGTCGCGCTCCCAATCCGCGAACGTGCGGTAGCGCTCGCCGGCTTGCAGGTAGTCGTCGGCCGTGCGGCTCGTCTGGTAGCGCCCCAGGTGGCCCTCGACGTGCTGGTGATAATCCTTGTCCGGCTGCGGCGCTTCACCCAGGCCGCCCAGCAGGCTCGGTTCGTAATTGATGTGTTTTTCTTCGCCGCCGTCGTCGACATAAAACGTCATCTGGCCGTCGCGCTGGTTCGTGCGCGCCACGGCCTTGTCTTGCGGGGCATTGATCGGTAATTGCAGGTAGTTCGGGCCGACGCGGTAGCGCTGGGTGTCCGAGTACGACAGCGTCCGGCCCTGCA
This sequence comes from Massilia luteola, assembly GCF_034420155.1. NCBI lineage: Bacteria > Pseudomonadati > Pseudomonadota > Betaproteobacteria > Burkholderiales > Oxalobacteraceae > Massilia > Massilia luteola. The sequence continues at coordinate 93,990 of NZ_JAXOFN010000025.1, read as the reverse complement.
GCATCTTGTCGTCCGAAAAATCGATGCCGTCGACGAGGACGCCCGTGCCGAAGGCCGATTGTTCCGTTTCGGCAAACACATTATCCGGGTTCTTGTTCAGCACCATGCGGCCCACGGGCAGCAGCGGGAACTGGTCTTCCGGCCAGCGCTTGGTGTCGTCGAGCGGGTCGAAGTCGAGTTGGGGATGTTCGCCGTCGCTCATGACCTGCACGCAGAATTCCCATTCCGGAAACTCGCCGCGCTCGATCGCATCGTACAGGTCGCGCGTGGCGTGGCCGGTGTCGTGCGCCTGGATCTCGGCGGCTTGCCGGCTCGTCAGGTTGCGCACGCCCTGTTTCGGTTGCCAGTGGAATTTGACGAGGTGGGCGATGCCCTGGTCGTTCACGAGTTTATACGTATTGACGCCCGAGCCTTCCATCTCGCGGTAATTGGCCGGGATGCCCCACGGGCTCTTGACCCAGGTAACCATGTGCAGCGCTTCCGGATGGCTGCAGATGAAGTCGTAGAAGCGCCAGGGCTCTTGCTGGTTCGTGACGGGGTCCGGTTTGAAGGCGTGGATCATGTCCGGGAACTTGATCGCGTCGCGGATGAAGAAGACCTTCAGGTTATTGCCCACGAGGTCCCAGTTGCCGTCGACCGTCTTGAGCTTGACCGCGAAGCCGCGCGGATCGCGTGCCGTCTCCGGCGATTCCTTGCCGCCGATCACGGTCGAGAAGCGCACGAACACGGGCGTCTGCACGCCGGTCTCGTTGAGCACGCGGGCGCGCGTGTACTTGCTGGCCGGTTCGTCGCCGATCTTGCCGTAGGCTTCGAAATAGCCATGCGCGCCCGTGCCGCGCGCATGCACCACGCGTTCGGGGATGCGTTCGCGGTCGAAGTGGGTGATCTTTTCGATGAACTGGTAGTTCTCGAGGGTGGCCGGGCCGCGTTCGCCGACGGAGCGCATGGACTGGTTGTCGCGGACGGGATGGCCCTGGCGCGTGGTCAGGGTAGGGCGCTGCTCGCTCATCGCAATGGCTCCTCAGGTTCGTGGGAAAAACCATTATAGGAACTGGCGACCGCGTGCAGCGCCCGGCACACCGGGGTCAGAGCCCGATTTTGGGAAATTTCCAAAATCGGGGCTCTGACCCCGGTGGTGGGTTACAGCGCCTGGAACACGCCCGCCGCGCGGTTCTTCGTGACGTTATCCCAGGTGAACACGGTGCCGTTCATCGCCACGTAGACGCCCGGCGGCAGGGTCTGCGCGGCGGCGCAGGCGAAGCCCAGGTTGAACAGGGCGTCCGAGTTGGCGATCTCGTAGGGGATCATGGCGCCCGTGAAGACGATGGTCTTGTCTGAAACGGCCGCGCCCAGCACCTCGGCCGTTTCGCGCATCGTATCCGTGCCATGCACGATCACGATCTGCTTTTCGCTGGCGCCCTGGCAGGCGGCCAGCACGTTCCGGCGGTCGCTGTCCTGCATGTCCAGCGAATCGAGCAGGGAGACGACCTGCAGCTCGACGGGAATGGTCATGCGGGAACGCGCGATGACCTCCGGCAGGTGGCTTTCGGCAAAGCCCAGAACGCCGTTGAGTTCGTTGTAGTGTTTGTCGAAAGTGCCGCCGGTGGCGATGATCCGCAAAGTCATGATGATTTGAAAACTCGGTAAAAAAAGGTGGGTAATGATAGCCGCAAACCGTAGTGTATCCGTATGTGTCTGCGCTAGAATCGTTCGGATCGGATGAGTATCCTTTCTCCTTTTTGGGCCGAGCCCGCCTTCCCAATGAAACCCGTCGCACCCGGAACCGTCATCTTCCACCGCCATCGCGGTTATGGCGTCATCACCCACGTCAACCTGCTGACAGGCTGGATTTCCGCACGCTTCGGCAACGAAACGCGTACGCTCGACCTGAACCTGTCGACCGACGAAGTGCAGCACGCCGACGGCGAAGCGATCCTGTTCCGCCGCTCGCCGCCGGACCGCATGCCGCATGCGCGCCTGATGGCGATGGTGCGCGAGCTGCACAAGGCCGGCTACGAAAAATTGTATTTGTATTCCTGGCCGAAACCGTCCGGGCTGCACTGGCGCTGGCATCTGTTCACGGGCCAGCGCGACTGGATGCAGCGACCCTGGCGCGAAGGCTGGTACGGCTCCGGTGCCGACTACAACAACAATCCCGTGATGGGCTGGGGCGACGCGCCCGGCGCCAGCACGGACGAGCTCATTCACGCGCTGGCGATGTTCGACCCCGAAGGCCTCGCGCGCGCGCTCGGGCGCGACGACGACCACACGGCCTGGTTCGCGAATGTGTGCGACGCGCTGCTGCCGAGCTACATGTATTCCTTCGACATGGCGCCGATGCAAAAGAACGCGGACGGCGGGTTGATCGAGATGCCGCCGGTGCCCGTCGTGGCCGTGCGCGGCGGGTTGCCGGCGTATGCCGGGCCCGTGATCGAATGGCCGCCCGGCTGGGCCGGGTTGTGGACGCGGCGGCACGAGATGCCGATGCAGAAACCGAATTTCACCGGAGAGCCCGAGCTACGTTGATTCGTAGCGTGGGTGATTGATGCCGGGGACATCAATCACGTGCCCACGCGTGACGTGTGCGGTTTGTTGGCGTAACGCGTGGTCGGAGGGCCTCCCACCCCTACGAAAGCACCTCGGCATTCAGGATATTGGTCGGGTTTCCGTTCGCAAACTGCACGACATTTTCGAGCGCCGCCCGGAAATACAGTTCATAACTGTCCCGCTCGACATAGCCCAGGTGCGGCGTCGCCAGCACGGTCGGAATCTTCAGCAGCGGCGCATCCGCCGCCAGCGGCTCGCTCGTGAACACGTCCAGCGCCGCCTGGCCCGGCCGGCCCTTGCGCAGCGCCTCCTCCAGCGCGCCTTCCTCGACCAGTTCCGCCCGGCTCGTGTTCACGAACAAGGCGTCGCGCTTCATGCGCGCCAGATCGGTGGCCGTGACGATGCCCCGCGTCGCATCGTTCAGCCGCAGGTGCAGCGTCACCACGTCGGCCTGCTCGAAGAACGCGGCGCGCGTCGGCGCGGCCGATAAACCGTCCGCGGCCGCGGCGGCACGACTTTTTTCGCTGCCCCACACCATCACCTGCATGCCGAACGCCTTCGCATAGCCCGCGATCAGGTGTCCGATCTTGCCGTAGCCCCAGATACCCAGCGTGCGTCCTTTCAGCACGCGGCCCAGGCCGTTGAGCTCGGGGTTGATCGACGCCGTCTGCCACAGCCCGTCCTTGAGGTTATTGGCATAGGGCACGATCTTGCGGCTGGCCGCCATGATCAGTGCCCACGTCAGTTCGGCGGGCGCGACGGGCGAGCCGACGCCCTCCGCGATGGCGACGCCGTGCTCGGTAGCGGCCGCCACGTCGATGTGGCCGGCGACCTTGCCCGTCTGCGACAGCAGCTTGAGGTTCGGCAGCTTCGCCAGCAGCGCGCGCGGGAACGGGGTGCGCTCGCGGATCAGCACGAGGGCGTCGAACGGCGCCAGGCGGATCGCGAGCTGGCCCAGTCCGCGCGTCGAACTGTTGAACACTTTGACGTCGTGGCCGTCCAACAAACGGAAGCATTCGAGGCCGCGTACGGCGTCTTGGTAATCGTCAAGGATCGCAATTTTCATGGGTGTTGGCAGATGTTATCGGCAAGAAAGTAATGAAATGACAGAATTTGAACGACAGGAAATAGCCTACTACATTACTCAACCAAAATTCCTACATTTTTGTTATTGAAGCATTTGAAACGGGTTTATGCAGGTGTAGAATCGACCAGACATAAGAGCCAGTGATGTCAGATTGATATTACTTGAGGCCAGCAGCACACGTTCCAACCAGTCCGGCGGCACCGCGCACACGCGTCCCCGGGCTGGCGACATGACCGCCGTAGCGCCGAGCCGTGAACCGCACGGATTCCCTGGTGCGGGCCCACGAGGCCATCCGTGACGACGATCCTGCCGGGACAAGATTAACGGGATTTCGATGACCGCGCGCATTGCAGGCCGCCGCCTCTGCCGCATGAAAAGGCATCGGAATCGCCAGGAATTCTTAATTGGCATTGGAGGTATGTATGAACCAGCCCGTGATGGGCGGCGTCGCCGCACTGAACGTCCCAGCTTACATCAAGCACAACAAACTCATCAATTGGGTGGCCGACATCGCGGCCCTCACGAAGCCGGACGCCATCTACTGGTGCGACGGCTCGGAAGAAGAGTATGACCGCCTGTGTGCACAGATGGTCGAGGCCGGGACGATGAAGCGCCTGAACCCGGCGAAGCGTCCGAATTCCTACCTGGCCTGCTCCGACCCGAGCGACGTGGCGCGCGTGGAAGACCGCACCTTCATCTGCGCGGCGACGAAGGAGCAGGCGGGCCCGACCAACAACTGGGTCGACCCGAACGAGATGCGCCAGACCCTGAACGGCCTGTTCGACGGCTGCATGGCCGGCCGCACGATGTATGTCGTGCCGTTCTCGATGGGCCCGCTGGGCTCGCCGATCGCGCATATCGGCGTGGAACTGTCGGATTCGCCGTATGTCGCAGTCAATATGCGGATCATGACCCGCATGGGCAAGGCCGTGTACGACGTGCTGGGCAGCGACGGCGACTTCGTGCCGTGCGTGCACACCGTCGGCATGCCGCTGCAGGCGGGCCAGCAGGACGTGCGCTGGCCGTGCAACTCGACCAAGTACATCGTGCATTACCCGCAAACGCGCGAGATCTGGTCGTTCGGCTCGGGCTACGGCGGCAATGCGTTGCTCGGTAAAAAGTGCTTCGCGCTGCGCATCGCCTCGAACATGGGTTACCAGGACGCCCAGCAGGGCGGTCCCGGCTGGTTGGCCGAACACATGCTGATCCTGGGCGTGGAATCGCCGCAGGGCGACAAGAAATACATCGCGGCCGCATTCCCTTCGGCTTGCGGCAAGACGAACTTCGCGATGCTGATCCCGCCCGCCGGCTTCGAAGGCTGGAAGGTCACGACCATCGGCGACGACATCGCCTGGATCAAGCCGGGCGCGGACGGCAGGCTGTACGCCATCAACCCGGAAGCGGGTTACTTCGGCGTCGCCCCGGGCACGAACGAAAAGACCAATCCGAACTGCATGGCGTCGCTGCGCGAAAACGTCATCTTCACCAACGTGGCGCTGACCGACGACGGCGACGTGTGGTGGGAAGGCATGACGAAGGAGCCGCCGGCGCACCTGATCGACTGGCAGGGCAACGACTGGACGCCGGCGTCCGGCACGAAGGCCGCGCACCCGAACGCGCGCTTCACCGTGGCCGCCACGCGCAACCCCGTGATCGACCCGGCCTGGGACGATCCGGCCGGCGTGCCGATCTCGGCCTTCATCTTCGGCGGCCGCCGTTCGACGACGGTGCCGCTCGTGACGGAAGCCCGCAACTGGACGGAAGGCGTGTACATGGCCGCCACGATGGGCTCGGAAACGACGGCCGCCGCCGCCGGCCAGATGGGCATCGTGCGCCGCGACCCGTACGCCATGCTGCCGTTCATCGGCTACAACATGAGCGACTACTTCCAGCACTGGCTCGATCTCGGCAAGAAAGTGGCCGACAAGAACCCGCAAGCGCTGCCGAAGATCTTCTGCGTCAACTGGTTCCGCACCGACGAGCAGGGCAAGTTCGTGTGGCCGGGCTATGGCGACAATATGCGCGTGCTGAAGTGGATCCTGGACCGCAGCCAGGGCCAGGCCGGCGGCGTCGAGCACATGTTCGGCACCACGCCGACGTATGGCGACCTGAACTGGACCGGCATCAACTTCACGGCCGAGCAGTTCACCATGATCACGTCGATCGACAAGGACGCGTGGCGCGAAGAACTCAAGCTGCACAGCGAGCTGTTCGACAAGCTGGCCCACCGCCTGCCGCAGGAACTGGTGGCCACCAAGCAGCAGCTGGAGAAGCGCCTGGCCGAGTAATACCGGCCGGGGAAAGATCAGTGGGGAGACGACGGCGGCCCAATGAGGCTGCCGCAAAAACGGAAGAAGGGACAGGCATGCGCCTGTCCCTTTTTTTCATGGAAGTTTCAGTACGCACACCTCACGTCGATCGACGTTTCATGCCCAGTTTCATGACACCGGCGCACGCATGCGAACTTCACGTTCTCGTCATATTGCAAAGGAATAATGCGCGGCTCCACTGTCTCCGGAGCAACCATGCCTCGTTCCCACGCCGTTCTGTCCCGCCACGCGATCGCCATCGCCGTCCTCGTGCTGTTGTCCGCTTGCGGCAGCAGCGACTACATCGATGTCGCACCGGTCTCGACCACACCCGTCGCGCCGGCCGATCCGGGCTTCGTCGAGAATGTGCCGGCGCCATCCGTCGCCGCCTTCGTCGACAATGCCGCAACTAACCAACAGAGCCAGCAGACGATCGACGTCAACGCGGGCGTGCGCGCGCTGGCGCCGTTCCTGGAACTGTGGCAGCCCGCCGCCCAGACGGTCGACGTCAGCACGTGGAACGGCTTGCCGGGCCAGGGTGCCGTGCTGAACCAGGCCGTGCACGACAAGAACATCCAGTACGTCGTCGACGCGACCGCGCAGCGCACGGCCGCGCAGTCGACGAACGCCTACCTGGACGACCGCCAGAACCAGGCCTACAGCATCGTCGACGGCATGGGCCCGCTGACGGCCGCCTGGCGTACCGGGTCCCGGGCGACGACAACGATCACGGCCGTCGCGGCCGACGCCACGACGGTCAAATATGACGACGGCGGCAACGGCGCCGGCGATGCGACCACGGCCGAATTCGGCGCTGTCGTGTCGTTCATCAATGCGATGCGCGGTAACGGTTCGACCGAACCGTCCAAGCGTTTCTACAAATACCCGCGGCCGTGGCGCTGGAGCAGCGCGGTCAAGGTCGTGCCGGCGCTGGAACCGGCGAAGAGCCCGACGCCGGCGACGGACGGCGGCTTCCCCAGCGGCCATACGAATGCCGCGATGCTGAACTCGCTGGCGATGGCGTACGCGCTGCCTGAGCGCTTCCAGGAAATGATCTCGCGCGGCATGGAACTGGGCGAGAACCGCATCCTGGCCGGCATGCATTCGCCGCTGGACGTGATGGGCGGCCGCATGCTGGCGCATGCCATCTTCGCGGGCAACATCAACGCCGCCGCCAACGCGACACTGAAGCAGAAGGCCTATGCCGACGCCCACGCCTGGCTGCAGGCGCAGACGGGCACGAATGCCGACACCTTGTATGCCTACGCACACGGCGGCACGGCGGCGACGGACCGCTTCGCCGACCACGACACGAACAAGGCGAATTATCTGCGCCGCCTGACGTTCGGCTTCACGCCCATCAAGGCGACGAATGTGCCGGCCGTCGTGCCCAAGGGCGCCGAAGCCATCCTCGAGACGCGCCTGCCCTATCTCGATGCGATGCAGCGCCGGGCCGTCCTGCGCAGCACGGCGCTGCCGTCGGGCTATCCGTTGCTGGACGACGCCGAAGGCTGGGGCCGCCTGAATCTGTTCGCCGCGGCGGACGGCTATGGCGTGTTCACTGGCAGCGTCGTCGTGACGATGGATGCGTCGCGCGGCGGCTTCTGGGCGATGGACGCCTGGCGCAACGACATCGCAGGCAGCGGCAAGCTGACCCTCAAGGGCACGGGCCGGCTGGCGCTGTATGGCAAGAACAGCTGGACGGGCGGCACGGAGATCGCCGGCGGTACGCTGGAAGCGGATGCTAACGGCGCGCTCGGCATGGGCGACGTGTATGTCGGCGGCGCGGGCACGCTCGCGAGCGCGGCGCCGGGCCAGCTCGCCATCGGCGGTAACTATGCGCAGCTGGACAAGGGCACGCTCGACATTTCCCTCGGCGCCAATCAGGCGGGCACGGTGGCGGTGCAAGGCACGGCGACGATCGTCGGCGGCACCCTGCACGTGACATTCGCCGGCGGCTTCAGGCCGTCCGTCGGCACGACGTATCCGGTGCTGTCGGCCGCCAGCCGCAAGGGCGTGTTCACGAACGTCGTCGCGGACGGCTACAAGTCGACCGTCATCTATAGCAACACGGGCGTGTCCGTGCGGATCGACGGCTGAGAACGCGGGACCACGGCTTCCCGCATCGTGCTGCGGGAAGTCATTTGGTTTTTTGATTTTACTAAACGGCGGTAATCTACTATCCTGTCCTCAACTCGCACTGTTAGCGCAAACATTTCCTCTAAAAGCGAGCTCCGACGTTATAAGGACAATAAGCATGAGACACCGCCGCACCGTGCTGCGCGCCGCTCTGGCGCTGGCTTTTACCACTCCATTCGCACTGCCCGCGACCGCCCTGGCGGCGGACGCCGGGCGCCAGATCGTCATCGACGCCAGGGCGCCGACCGTCGCCCGCGATCACTTCGCCGACCTGTCGGTGGGCTCCGACTATCCGGGCACGCTGATCCGCGACGACAGCCTGGCCCAGCTCAAGATTGCGAAGGATGAACTGGGCTTCCGCTACATCCGCTTCCACGCCATCTTCCACGACGTGCTGGGCACTTATAAAGTTGTCGACGGCAAGCCGGTGTACGACTGGACCAAGCTCGACTACCTGTACGACAAGCTGCTGGGCATGGGCATCAAGCCGTTCGTCGAGCTGGGCTTCACGCCGGACGCGATGAAGACGTCGGACCAGACGATCTTCTACTGGAAGGGCAACACGTCGCATCCGAAACCGGACCAGTGGGCGGGCCTCGTCGACGCCTTCGTGCGCCACGTGCAGCAGCGCTACGGCAAGGACGAAGTGCGCACCTGGTTCTTCGAAGTGTGGAATGAGCCGAACCTGGACGGCTTCTGGGAAAAGGCCGACCAGAAGGCCTATTTCGACCTGTTCGACCTGACGTCGAAGACGCTCAAGGCGATCGACCCGGCGTTGCGCGTGGGCGGTCCGTCGACGGCGGGCGCGGCCTGGGTGCCGGAATTCCTCGCGCACACGAAGCAGAGCGGCGCGGCCGTCGACTTCATCACGACGCACACGTATGGTGTGAACGGCGGCTTCCTGGACGAAGAGGGCAAGGGCGACAACAAGCTGTCCCCATCGCCGGACGGCATCGTCGGCGACGTGCGCAAGGTGAGGAAGGAAATCGAAGCGTCCTACCTGCCCAAGCTGCCCCTGTACTTCACGGAATGGAGCACCAGCTACTCGCCGCGCGACCTCGTGCACGATTCGTACATGAGCGCCGCCTACATCCTCAGCAAGCTGAAGGCGACCGAGGGCATCGCGCAGGGCATGAGCTACTGGACCTACACGGACCTGTTCGAGGAACCGGGCCCGCCGACCGCGCCGTTCGAAGGCGGTTTCGGCCTGATGAACCCGCAGGGCATCCGCAAGCCGGCCTGGTTCGCGTACAAGTACATGCATGAACTGGGCGACCAGCAGGTGCGGACCACCGACAAGCAAAGCTGGGTGACGAAGGACGCGAACGGCGTGCAGGTGCTCGCGTGGGACTTCCAGACGCCGGACATGGGCAACAAGAGCAACCGTCCGTTCTTCGGCGTGGTCCAGCCGACGAAGACCGGCACGCCTTTGAAACTCGCGCTGAAGGGCATGAAGCCGGGCACGTACACGATGCAGGTTTATCGGACGGGCTTCAAGGCCAACGATGCGCACACGGCCTACATCGAGATGGGCAAGCCGAAGACGCTGACGGGCGAGCAGGTCGCGCAGCTGCAGGCGCAGACGCAGGACAAGCCTGAGACGCGCAAGGTAACAATCGCGGCGAACGGCACGGCCAGCGTGCAGGTGCCGATGCGCGTCAACGACGTGGTGCTCGTCAAGATCGCGAAGTGATGTGAAGCGGTGGGGTCAGCCCCACTGCATCAGGCACGGCGGTACCAGCAGGGCGAGGGCCAGCACGAGGTAGATCAGCTGCAGCGGGATCATCCACCTGGCCCACGTCAGCCACGGCACGCGCGCGAGCGCGAGCACGCCGACGGTGATGCCGGACGTCGGGATCATCGGCGTCGACAGCTCGCCCAGTTGAAACGCGAGGATCGCGGTCTGGCGCGTGACGCCCACCAGGTCCGCGAGCGGCGCCATGATCGGCATCGTCAGCGCGGCCTGGCCCGTGCCCGAGTGGATGAAGAAGTTGATCACCGACTGGATCAGGTACATCTTCTGTGCCGCGAACACGGGGTGGCTCGACTGCACGAGCGGCATCAGGCCGTGCAGCATCGTGTCGATGATGTGGGCGTCGCGTGCGAGGATCATCGTGCCGCGCGCGACCGCGATCACGAGCGCCGTCGGCGCCAGGTCTTTTGCCCCCTGCATGAATGCCGCCACCCAGTTGTCGGGCCCCAGGCGGCCGACGATGCCCACGACGATCGCCATGGATAAGAACAGCGCCGCGATCTCGTCGATGTACCAGCCGAATTTCACGACCCCGATCACCATCGAACCCAGCGCCAGCGCGAAGATCGCCAGCACCGCCTTGTGCCGTCCCATCATGCGGTCGCCCGGTTGTCCGGACGGCGCGGCCGCCGGATGTTCCTGGCGCCGCGACTGGTCCAGTACATAGGTCGGGCTGAGCATGGGGTTCTGCTTGACGCGGGCCGCGTACCACATCAGGAAGACGATCGTGACGAACGTCGCCGCCACCCACACGATCAAACGATACCCGATCCCCGAAAACACGGGCACGCCCGCGATGCCTTGCGCGATGCCGACGTTGAACGGATTGAGGAAGGCGGCGCCGAAACCGGCCTGCGAACCGAGGAAGGGAATCGACACGCCGACGATGGTGTCGTAGCCGAGCGCCAGCGCCAGCGGCACGAAGATCAGGACGAACGGAATCGCCTCCTCGTTCATGCCGAACGTGGCGCCGCCGAGCGAGAACAGGGTGACGAAGACCGGAATCAGCGCGGCGCGCACGAGCGCCGAGTGCTCGTGCATGCGGGCGATCGAGCGGATGCCGGTGTCGATCGCGTCGGTCCGCTGCACGACGGCGAACGCGCCGCCGACGACCAGCACGAAGCCGATGATCTGCGCCGCCTCGACAAACCCCTTGATGGGCGCCTTCATCAGCGCCACGAGGCCCTGCGGCGCGTTGGCGACGTAGTGGAACGAGGCAGGGTCGACGAGCTGTTTGCCGTTCACGAGGTGGGTCTCGTACTTCCCGCCGGGGACGAGCCACGTCGCCAGCGCGATCAGGGACAGGATCGCGAACAGCAGCACGAAGGTATTGGGCATTCGCAGGCGCATACGCATTGGCCTCATTGACTCAGCAGGGAACCGGAACGGAAGGGCGTCGTGCCCGCGATCTTACAGACGTGCATGCCGCGCAGCAGGTGGCGATGCGCGGTGCTGGCGAACAGCAGCCCGTCGCGGCTGGCGCGCACGGTAGCCGTCGCGCCGGTGACGGGATTGACGATGTCGGCGACGGCGTCCCCGGCCTCGACCTCGTCGCCCAGCGCTTTCACGAAGACGAGCACGCCCGACTGCGGCGCGTGCAGCGGCTCGACGGCTTCGAGCGGAGACGGTTCGCACAGCGGCGCGGGCAGTGCGCCCGGCGCGATGTCGACGATGCCCTCGCGTGCCAGCCACTGCAACAGCGCCTGCGCATCCTGTTCGGCGGTGTCGTAGCGCACGTCCATCTCGCCGCGCAGTTCGACCGTGACGGCGGCGCAGGCCGGCGGGATCGGGATCGCCGGTCCGAAGTGCGCGGCGAGCTCCCACCACAACCGGCCGCACGCTTCGTCGAACGGCTCGCCGCCCGAGCCGGCGGACAGCAGGTATGCGCGCGCGCCGAGCAGCGCCGCCAGCGGTTTTACGCGGTCCGCCAGCGCGGGACCGGTGTACACGTGCAGCAGGGCTTCGTTGTCGCAGTGCAGATCGAGCACGATGTCGGCGTCGATCGCCAGCGCCAGCAGCGTTTTCTTCAAGACCTGGGTCGCATCCGGCGGCGCCCAGCGATCGACGGCGGCGCGCGCTTCCGCACGGATAGCCGCGACGTTGGCGGCCGCGTCGGGCCCGAGCCTGCCGGCCAGCGTCGTCTTGAGTTCGTCGGCGACGTGGCGGAAGGCGCGGTTGAAATTCACGCCGGAGGCAAGGTCGAAGCGTCCGAGCGGCGTGCCGTGCACGACCTGCGACAGCCCGATGGGATTCGCGGCCGGCACGAGGATCACTTCGCCGTGGATGCGGGCTTCAAGATCGAGCCGTTCCAGTTCGCGTCGCAGCACGTGCGCCACCAGCATCGCGGGGACTTCGTCCGCATGCAGCGACGCCTGGATGTAGACCTTCTTGCCGCTGCCCGCGCTGCCGTAGTGGCAGGACGCGAGCTGGTAGGCGGCGAGGCCGGGCTCGGCGGCGATCGGGTGTGTCTTCGTATGCATGCGCAAGATCTCCTGGCGGCTGCTGCTGCGGCCGATTATGTATGAATTTTTACACAACGTAAATCGATGAAAGCCGATTTTCAAAATCTTGTTGAACTTTTCGAGGCACCTGTTTTACATTTAAAAACATTAACTCATTGACATCCGGTTACGATGGCTCATCCCGCCCCGCGCAGCGCTTCGCCCGACATCGGTTTCGCCGAGTCTTCGCTCGGCCAGTCGCTGTTGCGCGTGCTGGCCGAGGGATCGGCGTCGAACCGCGCGATCGCGGACTACGTGCTGCGCAACCAGGTGCGCGTGACGGCGCTCGGCATCGAGGAACTGGCCGACGCGTGCGACGTGTCGACGGCGACCATCAGCCGCTTCGCGCGCGATCGCGGTTTTAAAAATTACGCGGCGATGCGCGGCGCGGTGGCGGAGACGTTGCAGTCCGTGCTGCAGCCGGTCGAAAAGCTGCGCAGCACGATCGCGCGCCGCGCCGCGAAGGTGTCGCCCGCGCTGGAAAGCCTGGGCTATGCGGAGGCCGCGCTGACGGCGACCCGGCGCGGCCTGGCCGGCAGCGAGATCGACCGCATCGGCACGGTGCTCACGAAGGCGCGTACCGTGTACGTGCTGGGGTTCGGGCTGTCGTCGTTCCTCGCGGGCGCGCTCGCGATGCACCTGCAGCCGTTCTGCCGTCACGTGGTGGAAGTGGCCGCGAGCGGCGGCACGGAGGTGGCGGCCAGCCACCTCGCCACCGTCACCGGCCGTGACGTGCTGGTCGTGATTTCGCTGCCGCGCTACACGCTGGACGCCGCGTCGCTGACCCGGTTCGCGCGCGCTGCCGGCGCGACCGTCGTCTCCATCACCGACTCGCCCGCGTCGCCGCTCGCCGAGCTGGGACACCACGTGCTGTATGCGCACAGCGCGCATCCGGTTCTGCCCAGCAGTTCCAGCGCCGCGCTGGCCGTCATCGAAGCGCTGGCCGTGGCGCTGATGACCTCCAACAAGGCCAACGTCGCCAAGGCGGCCCGCCACACCGAGGCGATCGCCGCCTACCTCCACGGCGAGCACCAGATCCGTACCGGCGGCACGCAGAAAAAAGAGGGCGTGCGCAAGCGTCCCGCCGTCAAGAAGTCCTGAGTCACCACCCAAGACACCGAGAGAGGATGCACCGCATGACCAAGCACATTACGAGAGCCTTGCAACCGACCGTCCTCGCGGCGGCCATGGGCCTGATGGCGCAACAGGCATACGCGCAGGCGCAGGCGGACGAACCGAAAATGCACCGCGTGGAAATCACCGGCTCGTCGATCAAGCGCATCGACACCGAGACCGCGCTGCCGGTGCAACTGATCTCGCGCGAGGACATCGAGAAGATGGGCGCCACGACCGCGGCGGAACTGGTGAAGAACATCAGTGCGAACACGGCGCCGCTGACGGACGGTCCCAGCATCTCGGACGGCACCTCCGGCCAGCGCGGCATGAATGGCGCCAACCTGCGCGGCCTCGGCGTCTCGTCCACGCTGATCCTGCTGAACGGCCGGCGCCTGGCCAACTTCGCATCCCCGGGCGACAACTCGGGCGTCGACTTGAACAACATCCCGGCCGGCGCGATCCAGCGCGTCGAGGTGCTCAAGGACGGCGCATCGGCGATCTACGGCACGGATGCCATCGGCGGCGTGATCAACTTCATCACCCGCAAGGATTACACGGGCATCGACCTGGCCGCGTCGGCCGCCGGCACCCAGCAGGGCGGCGCCGGCAAGCGCACCTTGAGCCTCAGCGGCGGCACGGGCGATCTGTCCACCGACCGCTTCAACGTGTTCGGTGTGCTCGACGTGCAGCAGCTCGACCGCCTGCGCTCGGGCCAGCGCCGCTTCATCGCGGAGCGCCCGCTCGCGACGACCTTGCCGGCGCAGATGTCGAGCAATACCTTTCCCGCCAACGTCGACATCTCGGGCGCGCAGCGCGCCGCCCTGATCGCGGCGGGCCTGCTGCCGGCCGGCAGCACGTCGAGCCGCGTCAATCCGAGTTCGCCGAACTGCAATGCGCCCGCCACCGTCTACGCCGCAAAGGGACCGGGCGGCGCGGCCGGCTGCAGCTACGACTACATGGAAGACACGGAGATCTATCCGGATTCGCGCAAGATCGGCTTCATCGGCCGCGCGACGTTCCAGCTCGACGCGGACAACCAGCTGTTCGCGGAACTCGTGCAGACGGAGGCGACGTCGAAATACGTGCTGTCGCCGAATCCCGTCCGCATCCGCAATCTGCCGGTGAGCATCCTGCCGGACGCCTATCGGACGGCGTTGTCGGCACCGGGCCTGCCGGACACTTTCAGCGGCATCCGCTACCGCATGGCCGAAGCGGGCAACCGCAGCAACGAAGTGACGAGTACCGGACAGCGCCTGCTGCTGGGCGCCACCGGCACGCTCGCGGGCTGGGACTACGACGTCGCGCTGGGACGCGCCGAGAACAAGGCCGTCGACAAGTACGTGAACGGCTACGTCCTGTACGACAAGTTCGAGGCCGGCGTGCGCGCGGGGACGATCAATCCGTTCGCGCCCTCGTCGCAGGCGGGACTGGACCTGATCAACAGCATCAAGATCAACGACGAGGCGAGAAAGGCGAAGGGCGTGTCCACTTCGCTCGACGGCAAGATGTCGCGCGCGTTGACGGCGCTGGCGGGCGGCGATCTCGCGCTCGCCGTCGGCGGCGAATTGCGGCACGAGCACCAGACGTTCACGCCGTCGGAACTGCTCAAGTCGAACAACATCGCCGGTGACCGCGACAGCACGATCCCGGCCGGCGAACTGGCCGACGTCGAGACGGCGGACAATACGAGAAAGGTGGCCTCCGTGTTCACCGAGGTGGTCGCGCCGTTCACCAAGGAACTCGAAATGCAGTTCGCGCTGCGCTGGGACCACTACAGCGAAGTGGGCAACACGACCAATCCGAAGATCGGCCTGCGCTGGCAGCCGGCGCAATCGCTGCTGCTGCGCGCGTCGGCCGGCACGGGCTTCCGCGCGCCGTCGCTGTCGGACCTGAAGCGCCCGACGATCTTCGGGACGACGGCCGGCATCCTCACCGACCCGCAGTGCGTCAAGCAGGAAGGCAGCATCGATACGTGTACCGACCAGTGGAATGTCGAACGCCGCTCGAACCCGAACCTCAAGCCGGAGAAATCGCGCCAGTTCACGCTCGGCGTCGTGTTCGAGCCGGTCAAGCGCACGAGCCTGTCGATCGATTACTGGAACATCGAGAAGAAGGATGTCATCAGCACGCTGGGCGAGCAGGTCATCATCGAAAACCCGGAAGCCTACAACGGCAAGTACATCCAGCGCGACGAGGACGGCTTCATCTCCAACATCCTCCTGATGAAGGAAAACCAGGGCAAGCTGAAGACGTCGGGTTTCGACATCGGCGGCGATTGGCGCACCGAGCGCGGACCGTGGGGCCGCTTCGGCATCAACCTGTCCGGCACGCTGATCCTGCACTACGACCGCCAGTTCGGCCCGGACGAGCCTTACCGCAGCAACCTGGGCGTGTTCCTGAACGACCAGGTGATCCAGAAGTGGCGCCACCGCGTGAACTTCGAATGGGACAACGGTCCCCTCGCGCTGACCCTGGCGAACCAGTACTCGACCGGCTACACGGACCAGAACACGACCTACGACCCGTACACGGACAAGCTCCTCGCACCCAACCACGTGAAATACTATTCGCTGTGGGACCTGACGGGCAGCTGGACGGTCAACAAGCAGTTGAAGGTGCGCGCCGGTGTGCTGAACCTGTTCAACGCGGACCCGCCGTTCTCGAACCAGGCCTGGTTCTTCCTGGCCGGGTATGACCCGAGCTACACGGACCCGCGCGGCCGCAGCGCGTTCGTGAGCGCGAACTACTCGTTCCGCTGACATGGTCAAGAGCGTATGTTGCGCGCTGGCGCTCGTCGTCGCCAGCGCCGGCGCGGCGGCGGCAGATGCCGGTGCGGCGAGAGGATCGCTGGTCATCATCGGCGGCGGCCTGCGCGTCAATAATGCCGAGGTGTGGGAAAAAGTCGTCGCGCTGGCGGGCGGGAAGGGCGCGCGCATCGCCGTGCTCCCGACGGCCGCCGAGAATCCGACGAAGGAAGGCCGGCTCACCGTGGACGCCCTGAACTGCTACGGCGCGCGGGCGTTTGTCGTGCCGGTCGCGCCGCGCCTGGCCGGGGCCGATGCGCTCAAAGCTGCCGACGATCCGGCCCTCGCCGACGCCGTGCGCAACGCCGGCGGCGCATTCTTCACGGGCGGAGATCAGGCCCGCATCACGGGCGCGCTGCGGCATCTGGATGGCACCAACACGGCCGTGCTGGACGCGCTGTGGGCGCTGTACCGGCGCGGCGGCGTCATCGCCGGCACGAGCGCCGGCGCCGCCATCATGAGCAGCACGATGTTCTACGATCCGCCGCTGGACGTGATGCCGGTGCTGAAGAACGGCGTGGTCGACGGCAAGGACGTGGCGCCGGGCCTCGGCTTCATCGGCACCGACGTCTTCGTCGACCAGCACCTGCTCGCGCGCGGGCGCTTCGGCCGCATGCTGCCCGCGATGCTGGCCAAGGGATACAAGCTGGGACTGGGCATCGACGAGAACACGGCAGCCATCGTCGGGCCGGCGCGCGACGTGACCGTGATCGGCTATCGCGGCGCGCTCGTGCTCGATCTGGCGGGTGCGAGCACCGACAAGGCCAAGCCGGGGTTCAATCTATCCAACGCGCGCATCAGTTATCTGGACAGCGGCGACCGGTTCAACCTGGCCACGCGCACCTATGTGCCGGGACCGGACAAGGAGCCCGTGGACCGGAAGTACGTCGAGCACCGCGCACCGATCTTCTACACGGACATCCTCGGCAACACGGCGGTCGCGGACCTGCTCGAAAAACTGGTGGACAGCGATCTGCAGCGCGCCGTCGGCGTGGCGTTCGAAGGGCCGGACAGCCAGTCTCCGGAACGCGGGTTCGAGTTCACGTTCACACGCGTGCCGGACAGCGCGGAATACGTCACGAACCGCGAGGATGCGTATTCGGTCTACCGGATCAGGATGGATGTGCGGCCGGTAAGGGTGAAGCAGCCGTTTTATACGGTGGAGTAGCGCGTGCGAGGGAAGGCGCACCAAAGACCGTCGTTCCCGCGAAGGCGGGAACCCAAGTAAGTATGCGTATCATCGGCCCGGCGCTGCACTTGGGTGCTGAACTTGGGTCCCCGCCTGCGCGGGGACGACGTTGCTACGTTTACGCTTTAAGCAGCGGCTTGAGATACTTGCCGGTCACGCTGTCCGGATTCGCGGCCACATCCTCCGGCGTGCCGTGCGCGACGATCGTGCCGCCGCCCGCGCCGCCTTCCGGACCCAGGTCGACGATCCAGTCCGCCGTCTTGATGACGTCCAGGTTGTGCTCGATGATGACGAGCGTGTTGCCCTGGTCGCGCAGGCGGTGGATCACCTTCAGCAGCAGGTCGATGTCGGCGAAGTGCAGGCCCGTCGTCGGCTCGTCGAGGATGTACAGCGTGCGGCCGGTGTCGCGCTTGGACAGTTCCAGCGACAGCTTCACACGCTGCGCCTCGCCGCCCGACAGGGTCGTCGCGCTCTGCCCCAATTTGATGTAGCCGAGGCCCACGTCCAGCAGCGTGTGCAGCTTGCGGGCGATGACCGGCACGGGCTTGAAGAACTCGTGCGCATCCTCGACCGTCATGTCCAGCACTTCGGTGATGTTCTTGCCCTTGTACTGGACTTCCAGCGTCTCGCGGTTGTAGCGCTTGCCGTGGCAGACGTCGCAGGGCACGTACACGTCCGGCAGGAAGTGCATCTCGACCTTGATCACGCCGTCGCCCTGGCACGCCTCGCAGCGGCCACCCTTGACGTTGAACGAGAACCGGCCGGCCGAATAGCCGCGTTCCTTCGCCGTCGGCACCGTCGCGAACAGGTCGCGGATCGGCGTGAACACGCCCGTGTACGTGGCCGGGTTCGAGCGCGGCGTGCGGCCGATCGGGGCCTGGTCGACGGAGATCACCTTGTCGAAGTGTTCCAGGCCGTGGATGGCGTCGTGCGGCGCCGGCTCCGTCTGCGAACCGTACAGGTGGCGCGACAGCGCCGGGTACAGCGTGTCGTTCACGAGCGTCGATTTACCGGAACCCGACACGCCCGTCACGCACGTGAGCAGGCCCACCGGCAGCTCCAGCGACACGTTCTTGAGGTTGTTGCCGGTCGCACCCGTGATGACGAGCTGGCGGTCCGGGTCGGCCTGCGTGCGCTTCTTCGGCACGTGGATTTTCTTCTTGCCCGACAGGTAAGCCGCCGTCAGCGACGTCTTGCTCTTCATGATGTCCTTGAGCGACCCCTCGGCGATCACGGCGCCGCCGTGCACGCCCGCGCCCGGGCCCATGTCGACGATGTAGTCCGCGGTGCGGATCGCATCCTCGTCGTGTTCCACCACGAGTACGCTGTTGCCGATGTCGCGCAGGTGTTTCAGGGTCCCGATCAGGCGGTCGTTGTCGCGCTGGTGCAGGCCGATCGACGGCTCGTCCAGCACGTACATCACGCCCGTCAGGCCCGAGCCGATCTGCGACGCGAGGCGGATGCGTTGCGCTTCGCCGCCGGACAGAGTGTCGGCGCTGCGGTCCAGCGACAGATAATCCAGGCCGACGTCGTTCAGGAATTTCAGGCGCGCGACGATTTCCTTGATCACGCGTTCAGCGATGTCGCGCTTGGCGCCCGTTAGTTCGAGGCCGTCGAAATAGGTCAGGCAATCGCGCAGCGGCGTCTTCGCGACTTCGTAGATGGCGCGCTGCTGCTTGCCATTGCCGATCTTGACGTAGCGCGCTTCCGTGCGCAGGCGCGCGCCGCCACACGACGGGCATTCCTTCTCGTTGATGAACTTCGCCAGCTCTTCCTTCACCGCCATCGAATCCGTCTCGCGGTAGCGGCGCTGCAGGTTGTTCACGACGCCTTCGAACGTGTGCTCGCGGATCACCGTGCGGCCGCGCTCATTCACGTACGCGAACGGCACGGCGGTCTTGCCGGAGCCGAACAGCACGGCTTCCTGCGCCGGCTTCGGCAACTGCTCGAACGGCTTGTCGAGGTCGAAACCGTAGTGCGACGCGAGGCTCGTCAGCATCTGGAAATAGAACTGGTTGCGGCGGTCCCACCCCTTCACGGCGCCGGACGCCAGCGACAGGTTCGGGAACGCGACGATGCGCTTCGGGTCGAAGAACTCGATGTGGCCCAGGCCATCGCACTCCTGGCAGGCGCCCATCGGGTTATTGAAGGAGAACAGGCGCGGTTCCAGTTCCTGCAGCGAGTAGCCGCAGACGTTGCACGCGAACTTGTTCGAGTAGATGTGTTCCTTGTCGGTGTCCATCTCGTACGCGACGGCGCGGCCGTCGGCGATGCGCAGCGCGGTTTCAAAACTTTCGGCCAGGCGCTGCTTGATCTCGGCGGTCACCTTGACGCGGTCGATGACGACGTCGATCGTGTGCTTTTCCGTCTTCTTGAGCTTCGGCAGGTCGTCGACGTCGTAGATCTTGGCCGCGTGCGTGCCGCTCTGGATGCGGAAGCGGACAAAACCCTGCGCCTGCATCGACTCGAACAGGTCGCTGTGCTCGCCCTTGCGGTTGGCGACGACGGGCGCCAGGATCATCAGCTTGGTCCCTTCCGGCATGCCCAGCACGGCATCGACCATCTGCGAGACGGTCTGCGCGGCCAGCGGCTCTTCCGGGTGATCGGGGCAATACGGCGTGCCGACGCGCGCGTACAGCAGGCGCAGGTAGTCGTGGATCTCGGTGACGGTGCCGACGGTCGAGCGCGGATTGTGCGACGTCGCCTTCTGCTCGATGGAAATCGCCGGCGACAGGCCCTCGATCATGTCGACGTCCGGCTTTTCCATCAGCTGCAGGAACTGGCGCGCATAGGCCGACAGCGACTCGACGTAGCGGCGCTGGCCTTCGGCATACAGGGTGTCGAAAGCGAGCGAGGATTTGCCGGAACCCGACAGGCCGGTGATGACGATCAGCTTATTGCGCGGCAGGTCAAGATTGATGTTCTTGAGGTTGTGCGTGCGGGCGCCGCGGATACGGATTTCTTCCATTGTTGTTTGAAGGCTTTCGAATGGTTGCGGGGCCGGCGCACGCAGGTGACGGGTGAGCGGGCCGAACGGGAAAGCGCACTAGTTTAACTGTTTTTATTTACAGTGGTATGCCGGCGCTCGAAAAAGTCTGCGAGGCTTGGCAGCATGATATGACGACTTGCCAAGATGCGTCGTTCTTACATGCCGTGTGAGACGACGGGTGCGTTCCGTATGTGGTCCGGGGGCGGGGCAATTCAATGGCAGACTCGCCAGACAACCGAAATATTTTTCGCCGGGTCGTATTGATGCGCATCTCTTCCAATCCGGGCACTTTGCCCCCATTTACGTGGTCTGAGCGGGTGCTGCCAAACGGTTGTCCGCCAGCCGCCAATGTGCACAAAAAGTTGCAACCTGAGGCAACGAAACAGGCATAATAGCGGACGCAATTCCCATTGTTTCCCTGGCGCCTAGTCAGCACGCAGAGTCGGGGACCATCCAAAGGAGCTTTACAAAATGGCATCAGTTAACAAGGTCATCATCGTCGGCAACCTCGGCCGCGATCCGGAAATCCGCTACATGCCGAGCGGCGACGCCATCGCCAACATCGCCGTGGCGACGTCCTACAAATCGAAGGACCGCAACACCGGCGAGCAGAAAGAGCTGACCGAGTGGCACCGCATCTCGTTCTTCGGCCGCCTCGCCGAAATCGTCGGCCAGTACCTGAAAAAGGGCTCGTCGGTCTATGTGGAAGGCCGCCTGCAGACCCGCAAGTACACGGACAAGGACGGCATCGAGCGCTACGCTACCGACATCATCGCTGAAAACATGCAGATGCTGGGCGGCCGCCAGGGCATGGGCGGCGGCGACAGCTACGGCGGCGGCGACGACATGGGCGGCTACGACGCCGCGCCGAGCCGTCCGGCCCCGCGCCAGGCACCGCCGGCCCCGGCCGCACGTCCGCAGCCGAAACCGGCAGCGAACTTTTCGGATATGGATGACGATATCCCGTTTTAAGCAGGAACCCACGTTTCTGTGAACGAAAGCCCGCTCTTCGCAAGAAAGCGGGCTTTTTGTTTATGTGCACATGTTGTTTGCCTGAACAGGAAAGGAGCACACGATGGTGATCGAATACGTCCGCTACAAGATCCCGGCCGATCAGGCCGACCAGTTCATCGCCGCCTACGCGACGGCCGGCGAAGCGCTGCGCGCATCCAGCCACTGCCTCGGCTTCGAGCTGAGCCGGTGCACGGAAGAGCCGACGTCATTCATCCTGCGGATCGAATGGGATTCGGTCGAAGGCCACATGGAGGGCTTTCGCAAGAGCCCCGAATTCCGGGCGTTCTTTGCGAGCGTCAAGCCGTTCGTGGGCAATCTCGAGGAGATGCGGCATTACGAGCGGACGGCTGTGCTTCATTCCTCTCCGGTATAGGCGGCGCCTGCCCGCTATTTGGGCTGTCTCACGCTGCGGGTGCAAGACTTGCAATGGCTTGATTCAAGTTAGTGCATATCAGTACGGCAGCCATGGATCAAGCTGGCATAAAACCTGCATCGAGTTCTGTATCGGCCGCCGCCGGCGGTCAAACCGATCGGAGCCCTAGATGCACGCAGAAACTCTTCCCCCCTTGTTCGTCGCCAAGTCCGAGGTCAAGCTGTCCGGCGACGTGTTCGGCGCCCTGATCAACCTGTCCGGCCGCCGGCGCTTCACGTCCCAGCGGGTGGTGCTGTATTCGGTATTGGCGTCGCTGGGCCATGAAGACGCGGACCGGACCGCGCGCGACGCGCTGGCGGCCTTCAAGGACGCGCATATCACGCTGGTGCAGGGCAAGCAAGGGTTGCCGGGCGTCTTCTGCCAGCAGCTGCACGATGCCTACTTCGGCACGCTGCAGGGGGACAAGGTCGTGCGCGACTTCATTGCCCTGGACGAGAGTACGCTGGATGCCATCGGTAGCGGGTCGCGCCGCGCGCCCGCGCTGCTCGACGAGCTGGTGCGCTGCGCGACACCGCTGCTCAGCGTGCTCAACGCCCTGACCCTGGTGTACGAGGAACAGTCCAAGCGGCATGCCGCGCTGCAGCGCCGCCAGATGCAGGACTTGATGGGTGACATCAAGACCATCGCGCGGCAGGCACGCATGGTCGCCTTCAACGCACAAGTCGTCGCGGCGCGTGCCGGCCCGGTGGGCAAGGAGTTCGCCGTGGTGGCGAGCACGATGACCAACGTCACGGGCGAGATCGACGATCTGGTGCAGACCGTCCTGGCAGGGGCGCTGACCTAGGATTCGTCGTGGCAGGCCGTTTTGCGATTGACGGTATGCGTCGAGCAAGTCGAGCCACTGCCTGGGCTTCGAGCTGAGCCGGTGCACGGAAGAGCTAGCGTTGTCCATCCTTATCGATTGACGAGCGCTGTCTTCAGGGCCTGGAACTGGTCCCAGCTTTCGAGCGCGATGGCAAAGTCCACGTCGTGCGTCGCGCGGCGCGCGTCGAGACCGAACACATGGGTCATCAGCATGTCGCGTGCGGTCGCGCCGACCAGAAGATAATCGCAGCCGAGTTTCTTCGTTATCGCCTGGACCGTTGCCAGTATCTCGAGAAGGACCGGATTGACGGGTTTATCGGGTCGAATCGTGTACATGCTGGGTGATTCCGGGTATGAGCTGGCGTGCCGCGGCAATGTTGCGCGAATCGTGGGTGGCCATCAGGTCCGCATAGACGAGGTGCAATGGTACCGTTGGAAACGAGTCGGTGAAGTGATCCGGGTTCCAGAACATCTCGATGATTTCGATGCGGCCTTGGGGATCCGCGCGCAAGCGGAAATCCTTGACGATGTCCTTGAGCGTATGTGGATCATCCATATCAACATAAACCGTGCACGCTTCGGGTTTGAGGTGGCCGGTCAGCATCATGGCTGCTGGTTCGCCGCCCCATGCCGAAAGCTGGAATTCAGGATTCCAGGTGAGGAACCTGTCGAGATTATCGATAGCAAAACGGTATTTTCTGAGTTTGGGCTTGAGTCTTCCCGCATAGCCGCTGGCCCATTCGTTCAGAAACAGCTCCGGCGTACGAATCATGCGTTTGCCGCTGGACGCCAAACCAATCAATCCGCGGGATTCCAAGGTCTCGAACGCCTTGCTGATGGCGCCGGTCGATATGCGTGCCCGGGATGAGATGTCCCGATAAGGCGCATCGAGCAGCGCGGGTTCGGCGAGGGACGCGAACATCATTCTGAGTGCTGCCGGCGTCATCGTGTCATTGACCGGAAATTGGCGGTCAATGTCGCCGCGTCGGCCAGTCACGTGCACATAGATGCCGGCCCCGTCATTGATGTAGGCATTGCCCGCCGTATCGATGAACTGCAGGCCGATGTCGCGACAACGGTTTGCCATGTCCGGGCTCAACGGGGAGCTGACAAGCAGAGTATGTTGCGCATTGTCGAGTCTGTTCAGCAGGTCGTGCGGCAGCGCATACCGATCGACCTTCTTCTTGACCGCGCAGTGGTACCGCAGCTTCCGTCCATTGATTTCAAGTAAAACCACGGCACCGGCATCGGACGCCGCATCGTCGACAATCTTCCCTTGAATACGCGTTGACTCATGCAGCGCATCGAGGGCGCCCGCCACCAACTCGACCTCAAGGTCCGGTATGAATGGATTGTTCATGATTTTTCTGTTTTCACGTTACGTGAACAGCGCAAATATGTGAACAAGCATAACAGGATTTTCATCTTCCAGGCTTGTTCACGTTACGTGAACAACGAAAAACAGTGAACAAGCATCACCCCTCCACCTGCACCCCCAGCGGCTCCCGGTTCAACCTGACATACGCATCCAGCACATCCGTCTTGTGCACCGCCCCGAGCAACTCGGGATCGACCGCACTGCGCACGGCCGGCAGCCGCTCGCCGAAGTGGCGCATGAACTGGCGCAGCGCTTCCTCCAGGCTCATGTCGGCGCTCACGACCGGCAGCGCGTCGGGCCGCGCGATGTCGGCGCAGGTGCGGGCGGCCGCGCCGTCCTGCTGGTACAGCGCGGCGACGTCGTGCAGGGCCACCACGCCGCGGTAGCGCCGCGCGTCGTCGACGAGGTAGACGTATTTCACGGGATGCTGGCGGAACAGCGCGGCGGCCTGCGCGATGGGGGCGTCGAGCGGCAGGACGGTGGCGACGGGGCGGATCAATTCCTGCATGCGGATGGCGCGCAGGCGCTCGCGTTCGTGCTCGTCGGCCGCGCGGCGGGCCGTGATCTCGTACATCGACGGGCCGTTCACGGCGCGTGCGACACCGTATGCGACCACGCATGCGAGCATCAGCGGCAGCATCAACGAATAACTGAGCGTCATCTCGAAGATCATCAGGATCGCCATCAGCGGCGCGCTCGTCGCGGCGGCGAGCGTGGCGCCCATGCCGACCGCGACGAAGGCCGCCGGCGCCGCCGCCGTCTCCGGCCACAGCGCCTGCGGCACCAGCGCGAACAAGTGGCCCATGGCCGCGCCGACGAACAGCGTGGGCGTGAAGATGCCGCCGATGGCGCCGGAGCCGCTGGTGAGCAGGGTCGCCGCGATCTTGCAGACGAGGACCACGAGCACGGCCTGCCACAGCCAGGATTGGTGCAGCAGCGCGTTCACGACGCTGTAGCCGTTGCCCCAGACCTGCGGCACCCACAGGGAGATGGCGCCCACGCCCAGGCCGCCGAGCGCGAGGCGCAGCGGCAGCGGCAGCGGCAGGCCGCTGCCGGCGAACAGGCGGCGCGTGCGCTGCAGCGCGTACAGGAAGGCCGGCGCGATCAGGCCCGCGAGCACGCCCAGTGCGACGAACCACACGACTTCCAGGTTGGCGATCGGCGCGAAGGCCGGCATCTCGTAGGTCGGGTGATAGCCGGGCAGGCGGCGCATGGTGATGTTGGAGACGACGGCGGCGACCATGATCGGTCCGAGGCTGTTCATCGTGATGGCGCCGAGGATGATCTCGGTGACGAAGAAGGCGCTGGCGATGGGCGCGTTGTAGGCCGCGGCGATGCCGGCCGCCGCGCCGCAGGCCACCAGCAGGCGCAGGCGCACGGTGTTGAAGCGGCCGATGCGGCCGACGACGGACGCGGTCATCGCGGCCAGCTGGATCATCGAGCCTTCGCGGCCGATCGAGCCGCCAGATGCGATCGACAGCAGCGACGATACGCTGTTGACGAGCGTGAGCTGCACCGGCACCTTGCCGTCGCCCACCGCCACGACTTCCATGTAGTCGGCCCGGACGCCGCCGGCGTGGCGGCGCGCCAGCACCAGCAGGCAGCCCGCGAGCAGGCCACCGGCGCATGGCGTCAGCAGGCGCGCGGGCCAGGGCAGGGCCGTCGCGATGTCGACGAAGGAGCCGCTGCGGCCGAACAGCAGCGCCTGCAGCAGGGTGAGGCCGTCGCGGAAGAGGAGCGTCGCCAGCGCGCCGGCGCAGCCGACCAGCGCCGCCCACAGCAGGATGGCATTGGCGCGCAGCAGCTGCCGCAGCCGGGTACGCAGGCGATCGGGCGGAGAAGGGTTCATGGTGTGGATAGCGGGCCTGGCGCGGCGCCCAGGCCGGCAACTATAGCATGCGCCCGCTTTCACCCGTAGCCCGCCGGCTCACGCCAACGCCCGGCCGCATCGTTCCTGGCCGGGGCGTGGCACGCGGGCGCGTTACGGCTTCGCGCCGGTGGCCTGGTGCGCCTGGTTGTTGCCGCCTTCGAGCGTATTGCTGCACTGGAGCAGGTTGCCCGACGAGGTCTGGATCGTGAACGCGGCGATGTCGACCCCGGCGCCCGGCTCGCCCCGGTCGACGAAATTGAACCAGATGTTGGCCGGCTCGCCGTTCAGGCGCCCGCTGCCGGTGCCGTAATACGTGTTGAACGGCGCGTTCGGCGTGGTGGCGTCGGGGCCGGTGCACAGGCCCCGGGTGAGATCCGTCAAATGAAAGTGGTCGCCGGTGGACAGGTTGACTTCCAGGTTGTTGGGACCGGAAATCGTGCCGTTCTGCTGGCAATGCAACTCGTAGCCGAACGTGTAGCGGTAGGCCGCGCCGGGGCAGATGAGGGAGCCGCCGCCCGTCATGCGGCCGGCCTTGCTGGGGGTGTTGCAACAATCGGCCCAGGCCGCGCCGGCGGCGGACGACAGCAACAAGGCCGCAAGGAGGCGCCGGGACGGGCAAGGCAATGCGTGGATGTTCATGCGGGATCTCCGAAAGACGACGATGACTTGGGCAACGCTCCGCCGCGATGGCGGAACATGATGTTTTTGCATGTAATAAAAACATCCTACGGACATGCCCATGCGGCGGGGTGACCCTGCGCCAAGGTCTGCCGGGATGTTGAGAGCGGTCAGACGGCTTTACTAAAGAGCCGGGAGATCGCGGCCACGGGGCGGGCAGGGCGCGCCGCCGTCGAGTCGCGGGCTGTTTAGTGATCACGGCTAAACTGCGCCGCCAGGGCCGTCCCCCGTTTGACCCTCCCATCGGCCGGATGCAGAATCCGCCGCACAACGATCCCGGCCGCCCCGTGCCGGGACATCACGTCCATTCCCGGAGACCTCCATGCGCCACGCCAGTTCGGGCCTGCCCACGCCCGTCGCCAGCCCACCCCGTCCCTTGAACGCCGTCCTTGCCGTGCTGCTGGCCACATCCGCCGCGCTGGCGCCGGTCGCCGGCGCGGCCACGTGGGGGCCGTTCAACGCCGAATTCCCGGCCGCCAGCGATGGCCTGGTCAAGAAGCCGCCCAAGGGCATGACGCTGGCCGCCCGGCGCGGCTTCGCCATCGGCGGCTGGTTCAAGCCGTCCGAACCCGCGCGCGGCACGGCGCTGTTGGCCGGCATGGCGGGCATCGGCTACCTGTGCAGCGTCGACGGCAAGCTGGCGTTTTGCGGCGCGGGCGCGCCGCTGCGCACCGACGTGACGCTCGGCGCGGGCGCCTGGACGCATGTCGCGGCCAGCCGCGACGGCCGCCGCGTCGTCCTGTACGCGAACGGCAGGGAGGTGGCGCGGCAGGATGCGGACGGCGCGGACACCGACGCCGCGCAGCTCGCGATCGCGCCGCGCACCGGCGCCACCGGCGGTTTCGCCGGCCGCGTCGCGGGATTGATGGTCGCGGACGAAGCGCTGGATGCGCAGGCCGTCGCCCGCCTGGCGGCCGCACGGCCGGACGAGACGTTGACCGTGTTCGAGTCCGGCAGCCCGCATTGGCCGCTGCAGACGCACCAGATGGCCGGCCAGCTCGCGCCGCAGGATGCGTGGACGCTGCCGAAGAGCGCGACGCCGCCGGCGCACCCCGCCGCCGTGCCGGCCTACGCCGGTCCGGCGCTGGAGCAGCGCGGCGCCGACACCTGGACGATCCGCGCCTGGACGCTGCAATCGGCGGACAAGGCACTGGGAACCGCCAGCCAGATCGCAAGCGGCGGCTATGACGCGTCGCACTGGTACAAGGCCACCGTGCCCGGCACCGTGCTCACGACGCTGGTCGACCGCGGCGTGTATCCCGACCCGGCGTATGGCCTCGACAACCTGGCGATTCCGGAAAGCCTGAGCCGGCAGGACTGGTGGTACCGCACCAGCTTCGTCTTGCCGCCGGACCGGCGGCCGGGCCGGCACCTGTTCGTCACGTTCAAGGGCATCAACTACGCAGCCGACATCTGGGTCAACGGCCGCAAGGCCGGCACGACGCGCGGCGCCTTCGTGCGCGGCAGCGTCGACCTCGGGCCGTACGTGAACCGGAAGGGCGAAAACGTCATCGCGGTCAAGGTGTCGCCGCCGCCGCATCCCGGCATCGCGCACGAGGAATCCATCGCGGCCGGCGTCGGCGAGAACGGCGGGGTGCAGGCGCAGGACGGACCGACCTTCATCGCCACCGAAGGCTGGGACTGGATTCCGTCGGTGCGCGACCGTAACACCGGCCTGTGGCAGGACGTCGTCCTGCGCAGCACGGGCGACGTGCGCGTGGGCGACGCGCACGTGATCACCGCGCTGGCGGCCGACAACGGCGAGGCCGACATCGGCATCGAGGTGCCGGTGACGAACGTGTCGGACAAGCCCGTGCGCGCGACCGTGCGCGCCACCATCCGCGACCGCGCCGGAGCGCTGGCGCCGATCGTCGTGAGCCGCACGCTGGACGTGGCGCCCGGTACGCGCACGGTGCGGTTCGCGGCGGCGGAATTCGCCGCGCTCAAGGTCAAGCATCCGCGCCTGTGGTGGCCGAACGGCTACGGCAAGCCGGAACTGCACGACCTCGACGTCGACGTGCTGCAAGGGGCGGCGTTGTCCGACCACGCGCACACCGCCTTCGGCATCCGCAGCGTGACGTACGAGTTGTCGCTGGTCGACCATACGGGCCATTTGCGCCGCGTGGAAGCCGATTTCACGAAGGCCCACGAACTCGGCATCCGCATCACGGACGCCCGCCACGAGGCGCTGCGCAAGATCGCGGACAACCAGTGGGCGACGGGTCTGCGGGCGGAGGCCGAGGGAACGAAGGCGATCCGCGAACTGGACGACACGCGCCTGACGCCTTACCTCGTCATCAAGGTCAACGGCGTGCGCATCGCGGCGCGCGGCGGCAGCTGGGGCATGGACGATTTCATGAAGCGCGTCGACCGCGCGCGCCTGGAACCGTACTTCCGCCTGCACCGCGACGCGAACGTGAACATCATCCGCAACTGGGTCGGCCAGGACACCGAGGAGACGTTCTTCGAGCTGGCCGACGAGTACGGCCTCATGGTGCTGAACGACTTCTGGGCCTCGACGCAGGACTACAACATCGAACCGCAGGACGTCGACCTGTTCATGGCGAATGCCGCGGACGTCGTGCGCCGCTTCCGCAATCACCCGTCCATCGTCGCCTGGTTCGGCCGCAACGAGGGCGTGCCGCAGCCGGCGCTGAACGAAAGACTGGAAGCGCTGATCTACGCGGAGGACGGCACGCGCTGGTACACGGGCAGCTCGAACCGCGTGAACCTGCAGAACAGCGGCCCGTACGACTACCAGCCGCCGGAAACCTATTTCACGACGCACGCCAAGGGTTTCGCCGTCGAGGTGGGCACGCCGTCGTTCCCGACGCGGGAGGCGTTCGAGGCCGTCGTTCCGCCGTCCGAGCGCTGGCCGCTGGGCGACACGGCCGCTTACCACGACTGGCACGCCAGCGGCAACGGCCGCGTCGAGCCGTTCATGAAGGCGCTCGACCGCCAGTACGGCGCTCCCGGCTCGCTCGCCGACTTCGAGCGCAAGGCGCAGCTCATGAACTACGACTCGCACCGCGCCATCTTCGAGGGCATGAACGCGGGGCTGTGGCGCGAGAACAGCGGCCGCATGCTGTGGATGACGCAGCCCGCCTGGCCGAGCACGATGTGGCAGATCCTCAGCCACGACTATGACACGCACGCCGCCTACTACGGCACGAAACACGCGTCCGAACCCGTGCACGTGCAACTGAACCTGCCCGATCACGCCGTCGACGTCATCAACAATCCGGTCACGCCGCTGGAGAACGCGCACGTGGCGTTCGCGGCGTACACGGTCGACGGCAGGCTGGCCGGCCGCGGCGCGACCACCGTCAGCGTGGCCGGCGGCGGCACGTCCGGCCCCATCGACCTCGGCATCGGCAAGCTGCTGGCGCGCGAGGGTCTGCTGGTCGTGAAACTGACGCTCGCCGATGGCGCGGGCCGCCCGCTCTCCGACAACGTGTACTGGGAGGCCACGAGCCCGGACCGCTTGCGCGGCCTGGACACGCTGCCCGCCGTAGCCGTGACCGTGCGCGCCGCCGGCCGCACGGAAGGCGCGACGCGCAAGGTGGACGTCACGCTGGCCAATCCATCCGCGGTGCCGCTGCTGACCGCGAAGCTGACCTTGAAGACGGCCGGCGGCGCGCGCGTGCTGCCCGTGTACTGGTCGGACAACTACGTGTCGCTGATGCCGGGCGAGCGCCGCGTCGTCACTGCCGAATTCGATCCGGCCGCCGCCGGCCAGGGCGGGCTTGAAGTCGCCGTGCGCGCGTGGAACGCCGCGGAACGGACAGTCGCGGTGGACGCGCCGCGGCCGTAAAGGAGCCGTCGCGCGACAAACCCGTTGTTTAGTAAAGACGAAGAAACTGAAAGGTGTCCGGCGAAATTCTTTGATTTTACGAATACGGATTGAAATACTCGTTCGTACGGGGCCGGTTCGACGGTCCCTTGTCCCGACCACGTGCCGGACCCCGCATCGCCGGCACGCATAATTCAGAAGACCAAGGAGATAAGATGCTGCATCCGATGAAACGAACGGCAATGAGCGTGGCTGTCGCGAGTGCCTGCGCCTTCGCCGCGCTGCCCGTCCAGGCCCAGACCCAGAGCGATACCCAGGCCACGGCCACCACGCCCGCCGCCAGGCAGGCGCAAACCAGCGACACGATTCCCGAGGTGACGGTGACCGCCACCCGCTTCAGCACCTCCCTGCTCAAGACGCCGGTCGCCGTGACCGCGTTCTCGCAGGACCAGCTGACCCGCAAGGGCGTGACGAGCATGGCGGACCTGGGCAACGAGATCCCCAACGTCACCATCAACCAGGGCCTGGACAGCGGCGTGCAGATCACGATCCGCGGCATCACCTCGACCAACTTCACCGAGACCGGCGACCCGGCCGTCGGCTTCCATGTGGACGGGCTGTATTCGCCGCGGCCGCAGGGCGCGCAGGCGCTGATGTTCGACATCGACCAGCTGGAGGTGCTGCGCGGCCCGCAGGGCACGCTGTTCGGCCGCAACTCGACCGGCGGCAGCGTCAACGTGATCACCGCCAAGCCCGATTTCAACGGCAATTACGGCCGCGCCGAGGTCGACTTCGGCAACTACCAGAAGAAGCAGATCAGCCTCGTGCAGAACGTCGTCGTCAACGACAGCCTGGCGCTGCGCGGCTCGTTCATGCGCGTGGTGCGCGACGGCTATGCGCACCAGACGCAGGATCTGTCGGAGGCCAACGTGCCGTCCAAGGGCTGGGTCCCGAACGGCATCCCGGACGTGGACATGCGCTACAACCACCCGGTCTCGCCGCGCGACTACTACACCAACCAGGACGAGTGGGCGGCCCGCCTGCAGGCCGCGCTGCGCATCAACAAGGACCTGACGCTGCGCGCCGCGTTCGAGAACTTCCAGGATTCGGGCGCGGGCTATGCCTTCTTCCGCGACTGCGCGTCCGGCGCCGGCACCCGCTACGCCTGCCCCGGCAGCGAATGGGACATCAAGGTCAACGTGCCGGGCGCCACCGACCTGAATATCCGCACGCTGCGCACGGGCCTGGACTGGAACCTCAACGACCACACGTCGGTCAACTACAACTTCGCGGTCTCGGACCAGCGCCGCTCGCAGATCACGGACGACGACCTGGGCCTGCAGAACGCGCCGTCGTGGGCCGACATCGCCCCGTTCCCGAATACGCCCGACGGCAACTGGGGCACCTGGCCGCTGCGCGACACCTGGCACCGCACGGCCGATTCGCGCTACCTGTCGACCGTGCATGAACTGCAGCTCAAGCAGAAGCTCGGGTCCCTGAAGTACGTGTCCGGCCTGTTCTGGATGCACGAGCGTAACCGCATCGACTACGAGATGACGGAAGCGATCCAGCATCCGTTCGGCGACCCGGGCAGCGTGGTCTATGCGCAGCCGAACCGCCAGGTCGATTCCAAGGCCATCTACAGCCAGGCCGACTGGAACTTCGCGCCGAAATGGACCGGTACGCTGGGCCTGCGCTACAACGACGACTGGAAGCAGGACCAGGGCGGCAAGGTCTATGGCGCCAACTGGATCGGCAACCCGGCCTACTACCGCGGCATGTACGACCGCGGCACCCCCGGCACGCCGGACTTCGTGATCCACGACGGCACCGACCTGACCCAGTTGATGGGCTGGGCCGGCGGCGGCCCGATCGCCTATGCCGGCTATGCGAACGCCACCAACAACGACCACAAGGAAAGTTGGAGCAAGGTGACCTGGCGCCTCGGCACGCAATACCAGATCACCCCGCGCCAGATGGCCTATGCCTCGATCTCGACCGGCTACAAGGCCGGCGGCTTCGCGGACAAGGTCGACAGCTGCAACTACCACCTGTGCGCGGCCACGGGCAAGCCGGGCGAGGCGACGTTCCTGCCTTACGGTCCGGAGACCGTCACGAACTACGAGCTGGGTTACAAGGGCCGCTTCCTGGACAACAAGCTGAGCCTGTCCGTCACCGCGTTCTACATGCGCTACAAGGACATGCAGCTGACCGGTAATTATTTCGTCAACCAGATCATCCCGGACAATCACCTGCCATGCCCGGCCGACCAGCCGAAGTGCGACGTGTACGAGAGCTGGCGCACCATCAACGTCGGCGACACCCGCATCCCCGGCCTGGAGATCGAGTGGGACTACAAGCCGTGGCACGGCGCCCGTTTCGGCGGCGGCTTCGCCCTCATCGACACCAGCGTGCATGGCTTCGACAACTACAGCGACGACTACCAGTGCGGCGACGTGCGCGCCGAATTCGGCGTCCAGCCTTGCCCGGCCGTCTACAATGGTACGAACAAGGCACTGCTGGGCCGCCGGCTGTACGACATCACCGGCAACCACCTGCCCAACACGCCGAAGTACCAGGTCAACATGAACTTCGCGCAGGACTTCGACCTGGCCGGCGGCTACAAGCTGACGCCGTACGTGAAGGTGAACTGGCGCGACAAGGCCTACTTCGACCTGCGCAATTCAGACTGGGCCCACATCGGCCGTTACCAGGCAGCCTATGCCCTGGTCGATGCTTCGGCACGGCTCGAAGCGCCGGAGGGCAAATGGTTTGCCGAAGCGTATGTGCGCAACGCGTTCGACAAGCGCGCCAAGACGAGTGGCGATTCCCTGTGGGGCGGCTTCATGCAGGCATCGTACGTCGAGCCGCGCATGTTCGGCATCCGCGCGGGCCTGAACTACTGACCGGGTGGGCGAGGGTCAGCGCTGCTGGCCCTTGCCCGTCGCCGCCCACCAGATCCCGCCCATCAGGTGGGCAAGGTATTGCGGGTCGCGGTACATCTCGACGTTGTGCCCCAGCAGCGTGACGAACACGCGGCCCTGTTCGTACCGGTGATACCACGACACCGGGTGATCCTTGCCCATGCCCGTCGCTACCTGGCCCGGCCAGATCCTGGTCGGGTCATAACTCGATTCGTCCACGTTCAGCACGGGGTGGATGGCGACCTTGTACGGGTTCGTCGTCTCGTACCACTCGTCGCTCCAGATCCAGCGCGGCGGCAGGCCGAACGTCGCGGGAAAACCCTTGTCGACGACGTCGACGGCCGCCGTCTGCAGCAACGGGTGGATTTTAAACGAGCGGCCGACGAGCTTTTCGTACCACACCCACCCGTTCGGCGGCGTGATGGCGGCGCGGTGCACGACGACGGCATTGCCGCCGGCGCGCATGTACGCCTCGAAGTTCGCGCGCTGCGCCGGATTCAGTTCCTCGCCCGGCGTGTTGAGGAACACGACGGCCGCATACTGTTTCAGGTCGCCGTCGAAGGCCTCGGTCTTGTTCGTGTACGTGAATTCGAACGCGTGCAGCTTGGCCAGCTTTTCCAGGCTGTCGCGCGCGACGGGGATGTATTCGTAATGGTATTTGTTGGGGATGGCCAGCACGAGCAGCTTGTACTGGCTGTCGGCCGCCGATGCCGCCGGCGCGGCCAGCATGGAGGCCGCCGCCAGCGTCGGTACGATACGTTTCATGTCACTCCTTTCAGGGTGCGGGCACGCCTTCCGGTTTTCTGCCGTTGCGCGGCACGAGCCAGCCGCCGTCGGACAGCCAGTCGGCGAGACGGTCCGGCCAATGCTGCAGCGAGACGCGCTCGCCGCGCTGTCCCACGTTGAACGCGTGGTCCGTGTCGGCATACAGGTGCAGCTCCGCCGACACGCCGGCTTTCACGAGCTGCTGGTACAGCGTGAGCGTCGGCGGCATGCAGCAGGTGTCGCGCGAGCCGGCGACGAGGAACGCGGGCGGCGCGCCGTCGACGGCCTTCGCGGGTGAGCCCAGCGGCCCAGGATACACGAGCACCTGGAAATCCGGGCGCGCGCTCTGGCGGTCCAGCGCATCGGTTTTAGCCGCTTTTGCGTTCACGCCCTGTGCCGGCGCCGGATTGTCCGCGACGAGCGACACGAGTTCGCCCCCGGCCGAGAATCCCATGATGCCCACGCGCTGCGGATCGACGCCGTACTCGCCCGCATGCGCGCGCACCCAGCGCACGGCGCGTCGCAGGTCGGCCGCGCCGTCGCCTTCGATGCTGTAGCCGGGTGAATCCGGATCGCGCGCGAGCCGGTATTTCAGCACGAACGCCGTCACGCCGATGCGGTTCAGCAGCTTGCCCGCCACGACGCCTTCGTTCTGGAACACGAGCATGCGATGCCCGCCGCCCGGCACGACGACGATCGCGGCGCCGTTCGCATGGCGCGCATCGGCGCGCAACACCGTCAGCGACGGGTCGTGCACATTGCTGACGTAGGCGCCGTCCGTCAGCTTTTCGGGCTCGCCGTGGCGCTTTTCCGAACCCGGCGCGCCGTCGGGCCACAATTGAAAGACGGGCGGCGCGGCCTGCTGGGCGAGGGCGCAGCCGCAGCCGAGTGCCAGCAGGGTGGAGACAATCAGGCGTTTAGTCGACATGGCTCGCGATCCGGCTCGTATACAGGCTGTGGTGGGTGAGGATGAACAGCGTGCGTTTATCGGCGCCGCCGAAGAGCAGCTGCAGCGGGCGCTCCGGCACGTCGATGCGGCCGCGTTCCTTGCCGTCCGGGCCGTAGACGAACACCTGGCCGTTGGCGACGTAGACATTGCCGTCCGGGCCGAGCGCCGCGCTTTCGCCGCCGCGGTCGGCCACCGGTTTCAGGTCGGTGATGGCGCCGCCTTGGCCCATCAAGCCGCTGAACGTGCGGTTCTCGGAACCGTTCGTGAAGACCACGCGCTCGCCCACGCGGGCGCTCGTGAAGCCGTGCGTGTCGAGCGTGTCGGACCAGCGGTAGCCCAGGTGGTTCGTCGCGCCCTGGCGCGTCACGCGGTACGCGGGCAGCACGAGGCTGCCGTCAGGCGACACGTATTCCTGCGCCTTCGGCTGCGCGACGTCGCGCGCGAACATCTCGGCCAGCGTCGTGAATTCGTAGGTCTTCGGATCGAGCTGGTCGCGGAATTCGCCGTTCTGCCAGAAGTTGACGGGCACCGCCACGCGCGCGTCCGCCCGCGCCGCGACCGGCGTCGGCTTGATCATCGTGATGCCTTCCGGCGTGGGCGGCGTGTCCGGCTTGAACGCGTAGACGCTCGCGCCCGGACCGTAGTGCGACACGACCATCACGTCGCCGCTGCGGTCGATGGCGAGGTTGATCGGGTCGAGCGGCGCGTCGCGCACGATCTCCAGGCCGCGCTCGCGGCTCCACGCGTGGATGCGCTTGAAGTGGCGGTCGATGAAGTACAGCTTGCCGTTCGCGTCGACCGCGCCGCCGGCGATGGAATAGAAGCCGTCGGCGACCTTTTCCACCTTGCCCATGGGCGCCGGCGCGCCGGCCTGCGTGCCCGTGTAGTCGAGGATCGCGAATTCGCGCTCGCGCACCTGGATGTTGTGCGTGACGTCGACGATGGCGTTCTCGTACGGGTATTTCGATGCGCGCAGGTAGGTCGTGCAGCCGTTCTCGTCGCAGGTGGCGAAGCCGCTCTCGCCGTTCACGTGCACGTTCCTGAAGCGGATGTCGCTGGAGTTGGCGATGCGCGCGGCCGTCAGCGCCGGCTTGATCGAACGCGTGACGCGGTAGGCGTGGTAGTTCGCGATGAGCAGGTTCTTCGAATTGCGGATGTCGAACGACGTGGAATCCATGCCGTCGCGGACTTCTTCTTCCGTCTGCGGTGCGAAGAAGGACCAGTTCTCGACGCCGTCCAGCACGATCTCGTTGCGGATGTGGTGCTCGGCCGAGAGTTCGTACACGCGGCCCGGCGTCTTCGTGTTCGACACATAGAAGCCCGCCTGCGCATACCCGCTCGGCGACCAGATGCCGGTGAACGTGCCGCCGCCGCCGTCCGTCACCCAGATGCTCGGGTACTGGCGGTCCCACCAGGCCGTCGTGTCCCAGTTCGGCGTCTTCTTGTACGGATCGGCGCGCGTGCCGTCGTACAGCCGCGTGCCGTGGCCGCCCTGGATGCGCACGTCGTCGACCAGTGACGATGCGCCCGCGCGCCACAGCAGCGCGACGGCGCGGTTGTTGACTTCTTCCGTCGCGAGGCCGATGCCGGACACGATGCCGGCGCCGCCGCGCGCGCTCTCCAGCAGGGCCTTGGGCGGGCCCACGTCCTGGAACAAGGGCGAGCCGTTCGGCAGCACGAGCTGCGTCAGGCCCGGGTGCAGGCCGACGATCACGGTGTCCGGCTTCATGCGAATCGTGTCGTTCACCATGTAGAAACCCTGCGGCAGGTAGACGACGCGGTTGGAATCGATGGCTTTCTGGATGGCGGCCGTGTCGTCCGCGCGGCCGTCGCCCTGGGCGCCGAATGTGCGCACGTTGGCCC
This sequence comes from Massilia luteola, assembly GCF_034420155.1. Classification (NCBI taxonomy): domain Bacteria; kingdom Pseudomonadati; phylum Pseudomonadota; class Betaproteobacteria; order Burkholderiales; family Oxalobacteraceae; genus Massilia; species Massilia luteola. The sequence goes on along the minus strand of NZ_JAXOFN010000025.1, from coordinate 57,085 downwards.
ATTCCTTCGTGGGCGGCAGCGGTGTCAGCACGCGCTGCGGCGCGGACTTGGCCGGCAGCGGCGCCGTCTTGTAATTCGTCGTGAAGCGGCCCGGCGCGCCCAGTTGATCGAGCTTCATGCCGTAATTCAGTTCCGTGACCTCGTACGCGCGGCCGGCGCCGGCGAGCGTTTTGCCGCTGTCGCGAAAGCGCGCGAACGTGGGCACGTTGCGCGCGGACGCGTGTTCGAAGGCGATCTGCGTGTAGACGTTGTCCTCGTTGCTGATGACGACGGCGGCCTTCGCCACGTTCTCGAAGCGCACGTGCTTCCCCCACAGCCAGTCGCCGTAGCCGCGGTCGATGTCGATGCCGACGGGTGTGTCGCGGATGTCGACGTTGTCCAGCGTGAGCCCGGCCTCGTGCTCGCGGATGGCGGCGTCGCGCTGGCCGTCGAAGCTGGAGTCGAGGAGGGTGAACTGCCACGCGGGCGACGTCTTTTCGGCGAGGATGCCGTAGCGGCCGCCGTGGAATGCCAGGTCGTACGCGATGTTGCCGACTTGGTAGACGCCGGCGAGGCCGCTGCCGATATTGAAATCGATGTGCGACAGGTTCGAGTGCTGCGCGGTGTGCATGCGCACGCCGGTTGCGGCCGGGTTGCCGGCGCCGATCTCGAAGTCGACGTTCGACAGCACGGAATAGAAGGTCGCCGAGTTCGCGTCGCGCACGTCCTTCTGCGCGCCGACGGCGCCCGCCACGGGCATCGGCACCTTGCCGACCGTGTACTGGTCGCCGCCGGTAAAGATCACCATGTTGGCGACGCCCTGTTGGAAGCCGGGTGTCTGCGGCGCCAGCACGAACACCGGGCGCGTCGGACCGACGCCGTACAGGCGCACGGCGAGCGGGATCAGGATGCTCTTCGTGATGCGGTAGCGGCCCGACGGCAGGAACACGACGCCGCCCTCGCCCTTGTTGGCCGCGGCGTCGAGGGCCTGCTGGATGGCGGCGCTGTCATCCGTCCTGCCGTCGCCCCGCGCATGCACGACGACGGCGTGCGGATCGTCGGGCATGGTCTGGAAGGCGGACACGGATGCCTGCGCCGGCCCTGCGAGCGCGCACGTCGCGGCCAGCAGGATGGAAATCGTAGTCTTCATTATTTTTATCCCTGGGTGACGAACAACGACAACAGCATCACGAACAGCAGCCCGAACGTGCCGACGAGGGTCTCCATCATCGTCCACGAGCGGAAGGTGTCCTTCAACGACAAACCAAAATATTCCTTGAACATCCAGAAGCCGGAATCGTTCACGTGACTGAACATCAGGCTCCCCGCGCCGACCGCCAGCACCATCAGGTTCGGGTTCACGCCGGAGCTCTGCACGAGCGGTCCGACGACGCCGGCCGCGGTGATGCCGGCCACCGTGGCGGAACCGAGGCAGACGCGGATCAGCGTCGCCACGGCCCACCCGAGCAGCAGCGGCGGCACCGGCATGTGGGCCAGTTGCGTGCCCAGTTCCGCGCTGACGCCGGACTGCGTGAGCACTTCCTTGAGGCCACCGGCGCCGGCGATGATCATCAGGATCGGCGAAATCTCGCGCAATGCGCCCGCGGCGCTGTCGGTCGCGTGCTTGAACGGGCGGCCGCGGCCGACGCCCAGGGTCACGACGGCGACGCCGTACGACAGCAGCATCACGATGAGTGGGCTGGACAGGAACCCGAGCGGTTTCGCCAGGTCCGGGCGGACCAGCGTGACGAGCGTGAGTGCCCCCAGCAGCACGACGGGCAGCAGCGCGGTGGCGAAGCTGTTGAAGGTGCCGGGCAGTTCGCTGTCGGGGATCTCCTGTTGCACGGTGCGGAACATCGGGGCAGGCTCGCCCCGGATGTTTTTCAGCGACATGGCGAAGACCGGGCCGGCGATGATCAGGGTCGGGATCGCGACGACGAGGCCGTACAGCAGGGTCGTGCCCATGTCCGCATGCACCGCGACGACGAGCGCCGTCGCGGACGGATGCGGCGGCAGGAAGCCGTGCGCGATCGACAGGCCGGCTAGCAGCGGCATGCCGAGCGCCACGGCCGGCCGGCCCGACTGGTACACGAGCGAGAAGATCAGCGGCACCATCAGCACGAAGCCGACGTTGTAGTACAGCGGCATGCCGACGACGAAGCCGGTGACGGTCATCGCCACCGGGATCCGGTGCATGCCGAGCCCGTTGACGAGGCTGATGGCGATGCGCCGGGCGGCGCCGCTGTCGGCGATCAGCTTGCCGAACACGGCGCCCAGGCAGATGACGACGACCAGGGACCCGAGCAGGTCACCGATTCCCTTTTCGATCGCGCCCGGGATCTTCGCGGCAGGCATCCCGAGCATCAATGCGGCGACGAGTGCCGCGACGACGAACGCGAGGAGCGGCTGCACCTTGCCCCACGCGATCATCACCGTCAGCAGGCCGACCGCCAGCAGTACGGACAGCAGGTTCCACACGGCGGCCTCCGATCAGAAGTTGTAGCGCAGGCCGGCGCGGTACGTGCGTCCCACGACGTCGTACAGGGCCGGGTTGATCGCGAAGCTCGGGTTGGCCTGCGGCGCCGGTTCCGGATCGCGGTCCGCCAGGTTGTCGATCTTGAAGTAGACCATCATCTGCTTCGACACGTTGTAGCTGCCGCCGAAGTCGATGTAGGTCGCGCCCTTCATCTTGTTGTCGTAGATGGTCGGGTGGGTCAGGGTCGACACCGGGCAGTTGGTCTGGCACTCGATGTACTCGTTGCTGTACTTGCCGTCGCTGAACCAGCGTTCGGTGAGGGTCAGGCTGAGTTTATCGTTGTCCCAGGTCTGCGTGGCGAGCAGTTTCCACTTCGGCGTGTTGCCCAGGTTGACGCCCGCGCCTTCCGACGGGATCGTGCCGACGACGCCAGAATCCGTGATGAAGTGCAGCGTGCGCGTGGCCAGCCCACGCACGGTGAAGCGGCCCGGCAGGCTGAATTTGTCGAGGTTCGTGCGGTACGAGGACTCGATGTCGAAGCCCTTCAGGTGCAGCGACGCCAGATTGAAGTTCTGCACCGTGACATAGTTGTTGCCTGGGCTGTTCAGCACCATCGCCGAGCAGATTTCCTTGTTGCCGGCCGTGCACAGGTCGACTTCCTGCTGGATCGACAGCGTGGAGATCACGTCGTTGACCTTGATGTCGTAATAGTCGAGCGACGTCGCGAAGCCCGGCGCCCAGCTCGGCTGGCTCAGCACGATGCCGAACGAATTGTTGCGCGCGATCTCGGGACGCAGGTTCGTGTTGCCGACCGTGCGCTGTTGCAGGCTGACCGTGTTGCCCTGGTATTGCACCTGGTTGTTGACGACGACCGGCGCCGCGAACAGTTCGGAGAGGTTCGGCGCGCGCACGTCCTTCGAGCTGACGGCGCGGAAGCGCAGGCCGTCGATGCCCGTCTTCCACGTGGCGCCGATCTTCCAGCTGCTGACGCTGCCGGCCGTGCTGTACTTGGTCCGGCGGTCGGCCAGGTTCAGGTTCGCTTCGCCCCAGGTGTCCGATTTCAGCACGGGCAGGTTGAGTTCCACGTACGCCTCGCGCACGTTGTAGGCGCCCGCGCCATTGTGATAGTTACCGGCGTACCAGTTATTGCCGACGGGGGCGTTCAGGGTCGGGTCGGCCGGGTAGGCCGCGGCGTCGATCGAATCGGGCGACACGCCGGCGCCGTACGGGTCGCCATGCACGTCGTATTTCTCGCGGCGCCACTCGGCACCCGTCGCCACCGCCAGCGGACCCGCCCAGCCTTCCCACACTTCGCCGTTGAAGTTGGCGCTGGCCACGTCCTGGCTCTGCGTCGTGCGCTGGATCGGACCGGCGGCCGGCGCGATATAGCCCCAGGCGGCCGGATCGACCGGGTTGTTGCCGATGATGTTCAGCGGCACGCAGCCGTTCGCGGCCGCGACGGCGTTGCGGCAGACGATCCTGCCGCTGGCATCGCGCACGGCGTCGATCGCGTTGTTGTAGCGCGTGTTCAGCGTGATGTCGTGGACGTTGATGTTGGTCGTGTTCTCGCCGTGTTCCGCGTAGGCGTCGTACGACCAGTCCTTGCCGAACAGCGTGAACTTGCCGTCGCCGCCGAGGACGAAGCGGCGCTGGGTGCGCGTCGGATGCACGTTGATGTTGGCCGGGAAGATCGCGTTCGCCGTGCCGTACTGGAAGCTCTTGATGTTGTTGGCCGCGCAGGCCGCCGCGATCGAGGCCGGCAGGAACGGGTTGTCGCACTGGATCGTCAGGTTCGCCTGCTTGGCCGCGCCCGGGTTCGGCGAGAAGTGCGATTTCACCTGCGCATAGTTCATCGTGACATAGATCTCGTTATCCGGATCGATGTCCCACGACAGGCGCGTGTAGGCGACTTGCCGCTTGAAGTTCATGGCGAGGTTCGTGCCGGCGCCCACGCTGCCGGACAGGTCGCCGCCCACGCAGAACGGATTCACGCAGTTGGTGACCTGGCCGGTGCGGGTCGGCACGCCGTTCGAACCGTAGGCGAACTGATAGGGCACGCCGCCGTCGCCGAACGCGGTGCCCTGCAGCGGGCCGCTCGTGATCAGGCCGTATTTGGAATACTGGTATTGCTGGGCGTGGTCGATGACCTTGTATTCCGGCTGGCCGTCATTGGTCTGGGACAGCGGGCGGCGCTGGAACACCGTGTTGCGATACCACGTGCGACCGTTGGCGCCGACTTCGCCGAAGCCCGGCGAATCGATGCCGTTCTCCTTGCTGAATTCGCCGCTGACGGTCGCGTGCAGGCGGTCGTCCATGAAACCCTTGCCCCAGGCGGCCTGCAAGGTGCCGCTCTTGTCGTCGTGGTAGCGCGTCTGGCCGCCCTCGACGTTGGCCTTAAAGCCCGTGAATTTCTTGTCGGTGATGAAGTTGACGACGCCGCCCACCGCGTCCGAACCGTACGAGGCGGACGCGCCGCCCGTCACGACGTCGACGCGCTTGACGAGCAGTTGCGGGAACTGGCTGACGTCGGTCACGCCCGTGACGTTGGCGCCGACGACGCGCTGGCCGTCCAGCAGGGTCAGCGTGCGCAGCGTGCCGAGGCCGCGCAGGCTGAGCGAGGAGAGGCCCTGGATGCCGCTGGACGTGCTGTTCGTGCTCGTCGTGCGGCCCGTGCTGCCCTGCAGCGCCGGCAGTTCGGCCAGGGTGTTGAACAGGTTCGGTTGCGCCGCCTTTTCCAGGTCGGACGCGGACAGGCTCGTGGTCGGCGTCGGCTGCGTGAAACCGCGGGACGCGATGCGCGAGCCGGAGATGCGCACGACGTTCGTTTCCGGGACGGCGGCGGTGGCCGCATCTGCCGCCGGGGCGGCCGGGGTGGCCTGGGCGTCCGGGGCGGACGATGCCGTCTGGGCGGACTGGCTTGCGCCCTGGGCATCGGCCGGGGCGTGTTGTGCTTGCTCGACTTGCTGGGCGTGGGCGGTCGCACCCAGGACGCCGCAGGCGCTGGCGACGGCAAGATTGATCAGGGTCCGTTGTAGTGGTGTACGCATGGTGTCTCCATTTGTTCTCGTGTGGTCGGCGCCGCCTCGGACGGTGGGCGGCTGGGCCGGAATGCGACGACTTTTGATCTGTTGCTGTCTTCAGTCCGTCCTGTCGGTCGATGCGATGATGCTGGCCACCAGGTTCTCCGGCGGCTGGGTGATGTCCAGGGTGATGCCGGCCTCGCCGGGCTGCAGCGGCTCGAGGTCGCGCAACTGGCTGTCCAGCAGGGTGATCGGCATGTAGTGGCCGATGCGCGTCTGCATGCGCGCCGCGATCGTGCCGCGCGGTCCCGCCAGGTGCGCGAAACGCAGGTTCGGATCGGCCTGGCGCAGCTGGTCGCGGTAGCGCTTCTTGAGTGCCGAGCACGACACGACGATGCCGTCGCCCCGTTCGCGCGCGGCGGCGATCTCGGTGGCGAGGGTCTGCAGCCAGCCGGTGCGGTCGTCGTCCGTCAGCGGGATACCGGCCGACATCTTGACCACGTTGGGTGCCGGGTGATACGCGTCGCCCTCGATGAACGCGGTGTCCAGGGCGCGCGCGAGGGCGGCAGCGATCGTGCTCTTGCCGCATCCGCAGACGCCCATCACGACCCAGCGGTCGTTACTGTGGCGGTCGTCACCGCGGCGGTCGGCGGAGTGGATGGATACATCGGTTGGTGGTGCCATACTGACTTGATTCCTTTCGATTCGAAGCGACCGTTAGCGCTATCATTTTTTGCCAAGTCTTCAATAAGGCGGCGCGTTTGTAAAGTTTTATTCATGTTGCGGAGCGAAACGTGCGCGGGCGGCCTTATGCGGATTGAATGACGCAATGCGCATCTTCCTGTCGCGTCATAGGAGAAACATCACGAGATGACTGATAGCGCTATCAGTTGTGCGTAGCCGCAGTTGCCGGGTCAGGTGTGGCGTTTACAACACGGTTGCGGTGCGAACATCAGCCGGGTGCGGACGGCGTCGTGGCCGGGCTCGTGATCTTGGCGCGGTGCAGACGCACCTGTATGGCCACCATCCTGACCGCGGCCAGGAAGGGCACGGACAAAAAGATGCCGGACACGCCCGCCAGTTCCTCGCCGGCGAGCAGGCCGAACACGACGAGGATAGGCGGCACGTCCACGCCTTCGCTCATCAGGTACGGGTTCAGCATGTAGTCCTGGAAGATGCGATAGGCGGTGATGAAGGCGATCACCCAGCCCACGTGCTCGTAGCCGCTGAACAGGGCCACGCCCACGATGGCGGTGGCCGCGACCAGCGGACCCAGCACCGGAATCACCTCGAGCACGGCCGCCACCCCGGCCAGCAGCAGCGCGAACGGCACCGTCAGCAGCGACAGCACGATGCCGTAGGTGAGCAAGGTTGCGAGCGACAACAGGGCCAGCGCCCGCACATAGCTCGACAGCACCGTGTTCAGGCCGTGCAGCACGTCGGTCCAGAAGGCGCCGTTGCGGCGGTGGCTCATCGTCACGAGCAAGCCGTCGAAGACAGGCGCCTGCAGGATCATCAGGAAGCTCAGGATCGGCACGACGATGACGTAGATCAGGTTGCCGGCCAGGTGCACGAGTCCGAAGCCGACGTTGCGCACGAACGGCATCGCTTCCGCCGAGCCGCCCTGCAACAGGTCGCGCAGGAAACCGGCCAGGCGCGCCCGCAGCGGTTCGAGCAGGCCGGGCAGCGGCAGGCGCTTTTCCAGCGTGGCGGGATCGAGCAGGGTCGGCAACTGGTGCGCCAGCGTCGTCGCCTGCTCGGCCACCTGGTTGCCGAACAGCCCGACGGCCAGCGCGACGAGCGCCATGACGACGAGGTAGACGAGGCACAGCAGGGGCGTGCGCGGAATGCGGCCGCCGACCCGGCGCTGGGCCAGCACGAACAGCGGATAGATGAGGTAGCTGAACAGCACGGCGATCAGCATCACGAGCAGCGTCGTCCGCACGAGATAGACGCCGTACAAGCCTGCAATGACCAGCGCGGCCGTCCACACCACGCGGGCCGTACGCGCATCGATACCGAACACAGTTTCTCCTAGGGGTAGCCTCCCGTCGGGCCTTGTCAACATGATACGGCGAGGCCCGCATCGCTGGCGCGCAACTCGGCAACATGGTTGCGGGCATGGTGCTACAGTGGGCATGCACGGAAAACGGACGGAGGCGGCATGAAACGCAGCTATCGCTGGGCAACGGAGCAGAGTGGCGGCCTGGAGCATGTCGAACTGGAGATCGGGGATGCCGGCGTGACGGCCGACGGCGTACTCATCGGTCCTGCGGGCGGCCGATTGTTTGCCTGCAGCTACGCGCTGCGCTGCGACGAGCACTGGCAAGTGCGCAGTCTCGACGTGCACGTCGCGGGCAAGGACAGGGTGTGCCTGCGTGCCGACGGTGCCGGCAACTGGACCGCGGCCGACGGCACCCCGCTGCCGGCGCTGCAGGGCTGCCTGGACGTCGACCTGTCCGGCAGCCCCTTCACCAACACGCTGCCGATCCGGCGCCTGGGCGAATCCTTGCGCCAGCGCCAGGAAATCAAGGTCGCGTACGTCGACCTGCCCAAGCTCGACGTCCAGCCCGTGTCCCAGGCCTACACCAGCATGGCGCCGGACCGGGTGCTGTTCGAAAGCCTGTCCCGCCCGTTCACCGCGCAGCTCGAGATCGACGGCGACGGCCTCGTGCTGCGCTACGAGGGCATGTTTACGCGCGTCGCCGGCTGAGCGGCCGTGCCGATCCACGTGAGGCGGTGCCACACCCCTTCCAGCGGCCCCTGCTTGTGGCGCCTGAGCCACCAGGCGCTGAAGGCGCCCTGCAATACCGCGAGCACGATGCCGATCACCAATGCCAGCGCGGTGCCGGTCGTCGCGTATTGGCCGAATCCGAAGCCGTAGTACAGCGTCGTGCCCACGATCGACTGCATCATGTAGCTCGTCAGGCTCATCCGACCCAGCGAACGGAACATGCCGAGCACGCGCGCGCCCGACGGCCGGCGGTACCACAGCGCGAAGCCGGTCACGAGCAGGAGCATGATGTCCAGGTTGAGCAGCGGTTCGCAAATGCCGTTCAGCGGCCGGCGCAGCGCCTCGGCATCGATCCACGCTTCCAGGTGGCTGTGGACGACGAGCAGCGGACCGAGCAGCAGCAGCGCGCCAAAAAAGACGCGGCGCCAGACGATGCGATTCGTCGCATCGACGGCGAACAGCCCGGCGCGCCCGGCCAGCATGCCGAACATGAACAGCGCGGGAATCTGCAGGATGCGCCCCATTTCCCAGCTCCACAGCAGCACCGCCTGCTTGCCGTTCGTGAGGTTGCCGATCCAGACGTCGAGCAGCGACCCGTGTTTCAGATACTCGTCGGCGCGGCCGAAGTATGCCCAGGATGCCGGATCCGGCAGCTTGCCCGGCGCGCTGCCCAGTGCCGCCAGCGCGTCGAGCCAGGCGAACGGCTGCAGGCTGAGAAAGCAGGCCAGCACGAAGACGGTGCGCGTACGCAGGCGCGCGACCGGGATCAGCACCAGGCCGAGCACGGCATACATGGCCAGGATATCGCCCTGGTAGAACGCGCTGTTCACCAGCCCGAACCCGAGCAGGAGCAGCATGCGCCACGCAAAGCGCGGCCGGAAATCCTCCCCGCGCCGGGCCCGCGCGTCGGATTGCAGGTAGAAGGTCAGGCCGAACAGCAGGGCGAAGATGGCGTAGGACTTGCCGCCGAACAGGGCGAACATCGTGTTCCAGATACCCTGACCGAGCCCCTTCAGCCAGGCCGGCTCACCCGGCGGCGAAAAGTAGAGGTCGAAATGCTCGAGGTTATGCAACAGCATGATCGAGACGATCGCAAAGCCGCGCAGCGCGTCAACGAGGTCGAGGCGGGGCGTGTTGGTCACGGGCGATGGCGTCTTGGGATGGGGCGTCATGGAATGTCCGGTTCGTTGGGCCAGATAATTCTAGGTTGAAAACGGTTTCATTCCCAATGGTTTTTTCTGCAAGAAAGGGCAGGGCGACAGGCCGGGCTGCCGCCGGCTTTTCTCGTCATTTGTTCACATCTGGTTACAAAGCGGTGGCTTCGCGACGGGTTTGTCGGCAACCAGCAACGGATCAACGCCACCCGATACATCCCTCTAAAATTTTTTCCGAGTGGCAAAGAAATGCGTGCGGAAAGGTCGTAAAATTGCCTCCCGTCAGTGTTCCGCGCGCCAGCCAATCGGTTGGCGTTTGCTTTTGGCCCCCTGTTCGCTTCCGCGTCGAAGATAGACTTTTAACAACAGATATCTACTGAATGCAAAATCATCTGCCCGTCAGCACCGCCAGCGCCCGCAACATCGCGTTGTCGCAATCCCAGTCGTTTGCCTTGCCGCTCCTGTTCACGGTGTTCGGCATGATCATGGGTTCCTGGGCTGGCCGTATTCCCGCAATGGCCCAGCGCGTGCACGTGTCGCACTCGGCGTTGTCGATGATTCTTCTCTGCGGCGGCCTCGGCGCCGTTCTGTCGTACCCTATTTCATCGCGCATGATGGGTTCGCTCGGCGCGCGCAAGACCATGCTGGTTTCCGGCATGGCCCTGCTCGCCGTGCTGATCGCCATCGGCGCCGCGCCGACCGTGCCGTTGCTGATGATGGCGGTGCTGAGCCTCGGCATCACCGCCAGCACCTTCGACGTCGCCGTCAACTCGGCCGCGACCCGGCGCGAAAAGCAGACCGGCAAACCGGAACTGTCGAAGCTGCACGGCCTCGGCTGCGCCGGCGGCCTGGTGGGCGCGACCCTGGGCAGCCTGATGGCGAGCCTGCACATCGCACCGGCGACCCATTTCGTGATGCTCGCCGGTCCGCTGGCCCTGGCGCTGTACTTCGGCTATTCCCTGCTGGACGCGACGGATGCCGGCGAAGCCGTCGAGAAAAAATCGTTGTCGCTGCCGCGCGGCCCGCTGCTGTTCCTGGGCGCCATCGGTTTCCTCGGCGCGATGGCGGAAGGCAGCATCGCCGACTGGAGCGGCGTATTCCTGAAAGCGCATTTCGGCGCGTCGGATGGCCTGGCGCCGCTGGCGCTGTCCGCGTTCTCCGTCATGATGCTGCTGGCCCGCCTGGTCGGCGACAAGCTCAAGGCCCGGCACGGTGCCCGTCCCCTGGTCACCAGCGGCTCGATGCTGGGCGCCGCCGGCCTGTTCTTCGCCGTGCTGTCGCCGAATGCCTATTTCGCCCTGTTCGGCTTCGCCGTCGCCGGCATGGGCATGGCGCTGGTGTTCCCGTTCGTGTTCAGCGCCGCCGGCGCGCAAGGCCCGGCGGCATTGGCCGGCGTGGCGAGCATGGCCTACAGCGGCAGCCTGATGGGCCCGCCGGTAATCGGTGCCATCGCACAAGGCCTGGGCATGCAGGTCGCCATCGCCTACATCGGCGTGCTGGCTGCCCTCATCGCCTTCGTGGCCAGCCGTTCGCGCCTGCTGAAGTAATCTTTTTCTTCCGGCACGCGCCGTTTGCGCTGTGCCAAGCCCGTGCGAATTCCGAAGAACTCCAGTACGCCTGCGTACTCCAAGCAACGTCACTCGTCTGCTCAGGATCGGAGTCTCCATGCAAAGCGAAATCGATGCCGTGTCCGTCGTCTGGTTCCACGACCGCCAGCTGCGTGAACGCGATTGGCCGGTGATGTCCCAAGGTGCCGGCCCGGGCGGCGGCGTGTGGGCATGGATCGATGACAACCACCGCTACAACGGCCTGCTGTGGCGCGAGGAAGAGCGGGCGCACCGGCTGGACGTGCCGCCCGCCGAGATCGCGGCCGGCAAGCGCCTGATCGACCGCTACAACCGGAAGCGCAACGACGCGGTCGAGGCCATCGACGAAACGCTGCTGGCCGGCCTGAACCAGGTCGTCTGCCAGCCCGGCGCCCGGCTCTCGAGCGAAACGGCGGGCGCCATGGTCGACCGCCTGTCGATCCTGGCCCTCAAGATCCACCACATGCGCGCGCAGGCGCAGCGCGCCGATGCCGACGAGGACCACGTCCGCGCCTGCACCGACAAGCTCGAGCGGCTGCTCACGCAGCGCCGGGACCTGATGTCCTGCCTCGACCTCCTGCTCGCGGAGGCGCGGGCCGGGCGGGCTTATTTCAAGCGCTATCGCCAGTTCAAGATGTACGACGATCCCGCGCTCAATCCCTACCTGAACGGCCAGGCGCCGCGGAATGGACGGGCGACGCCGTGAGCGAGACGATCGACGTCCTGATCCCGACCCGCAACCGGCCCGCGGCGCTCGCCGTCACGTTGACGGCACTCGGCGCCCAGACCTGGCCGGCCCTGCGCATCGTGCTTGCCGACCAGTCGGACGACGAGGGCGCGTGCGCGCGCGGCGAAGTGCAGGCCGTCTTGCGCTACCTGCGCGCGCGCGGGCGCAGCGTCGATACGTTCCTGCGTGCGCGCCGCCGCGGCATGGCCGAACAGCGCGCATTCCTGCTGGCCCAGGCGCGGGCCGCCTGCTGCCTGTTCGTCGACGACGACGTGATCCTCGAACCGGACCTGGTCGCCCGCTTGCACGCCGTCATCAGCGCGGAACGATGCGGCCTCGTCGGCAGCGCATCGCACGGATTGAGCTACCTGGGACAATTGCGGCCGATGCAGGAGGCGATCGAATTCTGGGATGGTCCCGTGATGCCGGAAACCATACGCCCCGGCAGTCCGGCATGGGCACGCCATCACCTGCACAGCGCGGCCAATCTGTTCCACGTGCAGTCCCGCCTGAAGCATGAGCGCGCGGCGACCCGGCGCTACAAGATCGCCTGGGTCGGCGGATGCGTGATGTTCGATACGGCCAAGTTAAGGGCCGCGGGCGGCTTCGACTTCTGGCGCGAGCTGCCGGCCCAGCATTGCGGCGAAGACGTGCTGGCCCAGCAGCGCGTCATGGCCTGCTATGGCGGCTGTGCCATCCTGCCGTCCGGTGCGTATCACATGGAACTGCCGACGACGATCACGGCACGGGCCATCGACGCGCCGTATGTGCTGCCGCTGGCCGACCCGCCGGCGGACGGCGTACCGGGGCCGCACGGATGACTTGACTCGAGATTGCGGGCCTTGCCGATCACTATCGCTACCAGTACGGCCACATGCCGGCACTGCGCTGACGGCTCGGCGCCGTGTCGGAGAGTAAGGCGCGTGCGTGTTCCAGTACCACCTGGGCGCGATCCGCCCCCGGGTCCCAGATGCAGCGGTGCCGATGACGGTCGAGTGGCGCCCAGCAGGCGATGTCGGCCTTGCTGAATACGACGACACTTTTGAGCTTGAGGCCGGCCGCGATATGGGAAACGCCTGTGTCGTTGCAGAGCAATAGCCTGGCATCGCGCAGCAGGACGGCCATCGCGCCGATGGAGATCGGGGCGGCGGCGTCGAGCGGCGTGTGCTGCATGCGATCAGCGACGTCGGCCGTCAGGTCCGCTTCTTCGGCCGATCCTGTCAACACCACCTTGAGGCCGAATTCCGCCGCCAGGCGATCGCCGACCTCGGCAAACAGGTGCGCCGGCCAGCATGTGTCCCGCTTGCGCGCGCCGGGATGGATGCACAGGTATGCGCCGGGAACGAGGGTGCCGCCGAGGCCGCTTGCACGCCATTCATCCTCGTCCTGCCGCGACAGCGGGAATTCCAGATGCACCTCTGTCGATGGCGCGCCCAGTTGTTCCATCAGGGACAGCAGCCGTTCCGGCTCCGCACCGATTTCCGGATAGGGAAACAGGACGGTGCGGTCGCGGACGATAGGACCGCCACGACAGAAACCGGCCATGGCCTGCGCACCGAAGCCGCTGACGATGTCATTGCCCACGTCGCCACTGCCGTGCAACTGGAGCGCCAATGCGAACTGGCGGGTGCAGAGGCTCGTGTAGAAATGCGCGAGCGCCTCCTGCCGCACCGGTTGCCCGGGCAGCAGGGGATGGCCGGGAAAGGCGATGAACTCATCCACGTACGTGTCGAACCGGTCGGCAAATTGCTGCGCCCAGGGCAAGCCCACCAGCGTGATGTGGGCACGCGGCAGCGCGGCGCGGAGCGTACGCAGCGCCGGCACCGCGCACAGCATGTCGCCCAGGTGGAGGGCGCGGAATACCACAACCGACGACGGATCGAGGCGCTGCAGCAGTGGTCGACGGTACACGTTTTCCTCCTTTGACGAGGCATCTGCCTTACACACGCGACAGACAGTCGGGGACATTGCATGTGCTGCGCTCCGGCTGGCGATCCCGGCCGGCGTCGCGGACTTGCGCCCAGTCGGTCGTCCCGGCCGGGAATACGGTGCTGGCGCCGCGCCGCTCGTGCCGCGGGCGCACGACGAACAGGGCGCTCCCGGCGCCGCGGGCGAGATCGAATGTGGTCTTGCTGCCGTCCTCGTCGAAGTCGGCGATGTAGACGGCCGAGGGCCAGTCCCGTGGAATCGGAAAGTGATAGGCCGGCCAGTTCCGGTCGACGTCCGGCGCGGCGTCGGTCGTCCATGCGCCGGCCAGCCAGTCGCTGCGCAGCATCCATATCGGTCCGTCGCCCCAGCGGTGGAAGGTGACGCGGAAACGGCGGCTGTCGGTGGACACGTGCAGGATCAATGTGGCGCCGGGCTGCACGCTGGCCCGTTGCGGATACGCGCGGATCATGTGGGCAGCTCCGGTTGGATCCGTTTGGTCACGAGGAAAGGCGGTATCGCGAGGGCGTGCGGGGCAGGCGGCGAAACCACTCGCGCCGCCTGATGCGCGCATTGATCCGGTTAATACCGAGTACGACGGGAACATCGGTCATCGTCTCCTCCTGGTGGGATTGCGATGCAAAGGTCCAGCTAAGTCTTGGAGCACGATGCGCTGGATTAGTTCATCCATTCGGTGTGGCGAAAGACGGTATCATCTTCGGCAGTTCCCTTGATGACCGGATATCCCATGCTCCAGACGCCCGCCTCGTTCACGCCCCTGATGGCCCCGCAGCACGATGCCGCGCCGCTGTCCTTCGTCTTCCACGGCGGGCGGCTGCTCGTGCGCGAGGCCGACCTTGGCCTGCCCGACGACGCCGCGGTGCGCAGCCTCGCGCTCGATCCGCCGCGGCTGCAACCGGTCGGTCTGCTGGAGGGGCGTTATTGCCAGACCGCCTGGGTCGACGACGAGGCGCAGGCACCGGCCGGGTACGCCTGGCGCGGGTTGCGTTCGCTGTTCGGCGAGTTCGATGAAGCCCGGCTCGGCGTGGCCGCGCGCGCGTCTCAGGTCGCAGAATGGGCGCGCACCCACCGTTTTTGCGGCGCCTGCGGCAGCGGCACCGTGCTGGCGGCGGGCGAACGCTGCTTCAAGTGCGTGAACTGCGGCCACATGGCGTATCCGCGCATCTCGCCGGCGATGATGGTCCTGATCCGCAACGGCGACAAAGTGCTGCTGGCGCTGCACACCCAGTCGGCCGTAAAGCGCTTCGTGCCGCTGGCCGGCTTTCTGGAGGCCGGCGAAGCGATCGAGGAAGCCGTGCACCGCGAAGTGTTCGAGGAAGTCGGCCTGCGCGTGCACAACCTGCGCTATTTCGGCAGCCAGTCGTGGCCGTTCCCGCACTCGCTGATGATCGCGTTCACGGCCGATTACCTGGATGGCGACATCCGCACCGATCCCAACGAGATCCTCGAAGCGCGCTGGTTCGGCCCGGATGACGAGTGGCCCGAGCGCGTGCCGCACGTGTCGGTGTCGAGCATGCTGGTCGACAGCCACCGTCCGGCAGGGCGCTGAGGCCGCGCAGGAGAACGCGCGGCCCCGGCGCGGCCGGCATCAGGGGAGTGGCGTGGCCGCGGCCGCGATCCTGCCTTCGACGCGCAGCGCCAGCGGCAGTTCTTCCGGCCGGGTGCCCGTGCTGCGCATGCGCACGACGCGCTGCATCAGGTCGAACCAGAAGGGTGCGCCGAACAGCGCGGTCGACGCCGTGACGAGCCAGCCGGCGACCTGCAGCGCGAAGTCGGCGCCGGGCATCGGCGGGAACCGGGTCCAGCCGATCGGCAGCGCCATCAGGGCGTCGAACACGGCCGGGTCGAGCGCACCGGGGGCATCGCGCAGGTGCGCGGCCAGCGACGGTTGCTGCCATAGAGTGCGGAACAGGTGGATGCTGTCGATGTTGAACAGGATTGCCAGCAGCAGCGCCAGCAGCAGCGAGATCAGCAGCTGCCGCCGTTTATAGGTGCCGGACATGCGCGCCATGGCGTTGTCGAACCAGCCGGCCAGCATGTCCTGGAATTGCTGCAGGTCGCGCGCGCGGCCGTACAACCCGCGCATCACCTGCCGGAGCTGCGGATCGGGGATCGTCTCGATGGCGCCGGAAAGCTGGATGAAGTCGCCCGGCACTTTCCACAGGCTGTCCACCAGGGCAATCGCAAAATGCGCCGGTTCGATGTACGATGGCCGCGTACGCATGTCCCGCTCGTTCGGCGCGATGCCGTCCGTGTGCGGGTTGACCAGCGGATGCATGTAGACGGCGCGCGCCAGAGCGTCGAAGCACGGGTCGTTGAGCATGCTCTTGACGCCCGCCAGCAGCGTGTTGGCACGCAGCCGGAACGCCGCGGCCAGCGCTTCCTGCAAGGTGCTGACGATCAGGGCGACCGTGCCATAACAAAATGTCAGGCCGATCGCGACTTCCAGGACAGTGCTTCCGAGCATGGATGTTCTCCCGCGCAGTGACAAGGACGTCGACTACGCTAGCGCATCCGCGACGGTGCGGCGTCCGATTTGCGCAAGGAAGCTGCCGCCATCTGTGGATTCCCCCCATTTTCTATATACTCTCGGCAATCGAAAATTTTAGGATTCACCATGTCTGACAAAGAAGTCTTCACCGAGCACGACTGGCGCCGCCTGCTGTCCAGCCTTGGCGAAGATCCCAACCGCTCCGGCCTGCACGAGACGCCCGCGCGTGTCGCCAAGGCCTGGAAACACTGGACTTCCGGCTACGACCAGGACCCGGTCGAGATCCTCAAGGCTTTCGAAGACGGCGCTGAGGAATACAACGAATTGATCGTGGTGCGCGGCATTCCGGTCTACAGCCATTGCGAACACCACCTGGCGCCGTTCTTCGGCAAGGCGACGGTGGGCTATCTGCCGAACGGCAAGATCGTCGGGTTGTCGAAGCTGACCCGTCTCGTCGACGTGTTCTCCAAGCGCCTGCAGGTGCAGGAACGCCTGACGGTGCAAATCGCCAACACGCTGATGGAAGTGCTGGAACCGAAAGCCGTGGGCGTGGTCATCAAGTGCCGCCACATGTGCATGGAAAGCCGCGGCATCCGCACCCCGGGCGAGGAAACCATCACCTCGACCCTGCTGGGTGAACTGCAGCCGAACCTGGCGCTGCGCACCGAATTCCTGTCGCTGGCCCGCGACTGACCCGCCGGGGCGGCATGCCGCCCCGCGTTCCCTCCTTCTCCGCCTCCGTTTGCCGGTGGCGCGATGCCGTGCGCATGGGGCCGAAAAAAAGCCGCCATGATTCCGAACACGCTGCTAGACTGTGTATTTACTGGGCGCCCGTGTTCGATCCCGTCGCGACAATGCGCTACGCCCCGTCGATGATCGGGAACCTGTTCCGGATCATGTGTCTCCAAGTGATTTTTGAGGCGATCGACATGGCCAGGCAAACCTTTCCAAGCGATGTACTGCGTGAACAGTTCGAGACCGTGCGTGAAATGCTGGAAGCGGCGCGCCGCAAGACCCGGCCGCGCAAGCACGATCTGTACGATGTGTTTTGCGCCGTCCTGTACTTCCTCCACACCGGCAGCGCCTGGCGCAGCATGCCGCCCGAGTTCCCGCCCTGGCGTACCGTGCACGAATATTTCACGCAATGGACGATGCTGCGCGAAGGCGACCGCACCCTGCTCGAGCAGGCGCTCGACCGGATCGGACGCACGGCCGAAATCGCGCGGCTGCGCCAGTTGACCGGCCAGCGCTGACATCCTGGCCGCGCGAATCAGCGGGAGGCCGCCACCGAGCCTTCCGCCGGCTCGAACACGAATTTCTTTTTCGCGTCCATGTGGAACACGCCGATCGGCTGCGCCTGGACATTGTCCGATGGCTCAGGCAGCTGGCTGCAGTCACGGGTTTCCAGTTGCCACATCTCATTGCCCGAGCGCAGCAGGAACGCTTCCTCGCCCGTCGAGAACAGCTCGACGTTCAGGTCGGCCAGCGGCGTCTTGCCGAGGTCGAACTGGCGCTGGCAGTCCGGCAGGCGCGATGCGATCACGCGCAGGCCCACCTGTTTGCTCCAGAAATAGTCTTGCGTGACGACCACGGTCAGGGCGTGGTCGCTGCCGTCGATCGTATAGCTGGCCGATTCGTTGACGCAGCCGGCCAGCAGCAAGAGCGGTGTCAACAGGAGCAAGGTGGAGCGCATGGTCATTTCCGGGTTAGCGATGCTTCCATGCATCACTGCATGAGTATAGAGCCCTTCAAACGTCGACCGCAACGGCGGCCTTTCACGCCTGAACCCAAGTCACTGATTTCTTTGAAGAATTAGATTCTGGCGCGCTCCGTGATTTTTTGATTTCAGAGATGATGACCAGGATGCTTATGACGCACCGCTGGCCTGGATCAAGGCTTGAAGAGCGGCGTCATCCCTTTTTAGCCTCGGCAGGAACCCGTGCGGACCGGGCCGGTCTGACGGTAGCCTGCCATTTCGGAACGGAAGCGAGCCAAGCATGCCAGACGACGACCAGAATCTATCGGAACAGCGGGCGCAGGGCGCAACGCTGCCCTGCGCCCCGCCGCAACCGCTGACCTTGCGGATCAATGGCGCCGAGCACAACCTGACGATCGAGCCGCGCGTGACGCTGCTGGACGCGTTGCGCGACGTGCTGGGCCTGACCGGCACCAAGAAGGGATGCGATCGCGGCCAGTGCGGGGCATGCACGGTCCTGGTGGACGGCCAGCGCATCAATTCCTGCCTGACGCTGGCGGTCATGCACGACGGCCGCGAGATCACGACGGTGGAGGGCCTCGGCACGGAAGGCCTGCCGCATCCGATGCAGCAGGCCTTCATGGATTGCGATGGTTTCCAGTGCGGCTATTGCACGCCGGGGCAGGTGTGTTCGGCCGTGGCGCTGCTGGACGAAGTGAAGGCAAGGCAAGCCAGCATGCTGACCGAAGGCGACCAGCTGGCGCCGGGCGCGCTGTCGGAAGACGAGATCCGCGAGCGCATGAGCGGCAACCTGTGCCGCTGCGGCGCCTATCCCAACATCGTCAAGGCCGTCCACAGCGTGGTCTTGCGCCAGGCCTAGGAGGACGCGCATGCAATCGATCTTCTATGACCGTGCCAGGGACGTGAACCATGCGCTGGAGCTGGCGCGTCAGCCCGGCGCCAAATTCATCGGCGGCGGCACCAATCTGCTCGACCTGTACAAGAGCGGCATCGAACAGCCGGTGCGCCTCGTTGACGTGAGCCGGCTGGCACTGGCCGACATCGAGGAATTGCCGGGCGGCGGCCTGCGCATCGGCGCGATGGCCAGCAACACGGCGGCGGCCAATCACCCGCTCGTGCGCCAGCGCTACCGCCTGCTGTCGGAAGCGCTGCTGAACGGCGCGTCGACCCAACTGCGCAACATGGCGACCGTCGGCGGCAACCTGTTGCAGCGCACGCGCTGCTATTACTTCACCGATCCGGCTTTCCCGCACTGTAACAAGCGCGATCCGGGCTCGGGCTGCGACGCCATCGACGGCCACAACCGCATCCATGCGATCCTCGGCGCCAGCCCGCACTGCATCGCGACCAATCCGTCGGACATGAGCGTGGCCCTCGTCGCGCTCGACGCGGTCGTCCGCCTGCAGGGCCCGGACGGCGAGCGGCAGGTGGCGGTCGCCGATTTCCACCGCCTGCCGGAAGACCGTCCGCAGGACGACACGGTGATCCGCCCGGGCGAACTGATCACGGCCGTGGAACTGCCGCCGTCGCCGTTTGCGCAGCACGCGCACTACCTCAAGGTGCGCGACCGCGCCAGCTATGCGTTCGCGCTCGTGTCGGTGGCTGCCGCCGTCGACCTGGACGGCGAGATCATCCGCGACCTGCGCATCGTGCTGGGCGGGGTCGCCCATAAACCCTGGCGCGCGCTCGGCGCGGAACAGCGATTGCGCGGCCAGGCGCTGGCCGCGTTGAGCGACGCCGTGCTGGGCAAGGTGGGGGCGGATGCCGTCGCCGGTGCCCAGCCGCATGCGCACAATGCGTTCAAGGTCGAGCTGGCGCAGCGCGCGGTCGCGCGGGCGCTGCGCGTCGCCACGGGCCTGATGGGAGGTATGGCATGAGCATCACGGGCGCACCCATCAATCGCGTCGACGCGTGGGCGAAAGTCAGCGGCGCGGCGCGTTATTCGGCCGAGCATCCGGTCGACAACGTGGCGCATGCGGTCCTCGTCACCAGCACGATTCCCAGCGGACGCGTGCTTTCCATCGACGACAGCGTGGCCCGTGACGTGCCGGGCGTGCTGCTCGTGATGACCCACGAGAACGCCCTGCGCCTGCCGCCGAAGACAAAAGACGGCAAGATCCAGCCGCCCGTCGGCCGCAGGCTGACCTTGCTGCAGGAAGACGACGTTTATTACAACAACCAGCCGATCGCCGTCGTCGTGGCCGACACGTTCGAGCGCGCGCGCGAGGCCGGCGCGCGGCTGCGCATCGAGTACGAGCGCAGGCCGGCCATGGTCGACTTCGAGCAGGCCAGGCAATCGCTGCATCCGCCGGACAAGGTGCTGGCGGAAGACACCGACACGAAACGCGGCGACCTGCACGCCGGGCTGCTGGCGGGCAGCGCGCGGATCGACGTCACCTACACGACGCCGGTCGAGCACCACAACCCGCTCGAAACGCACGCGACGATTGCCGCCTGGGACGGCGACCACCTCACGCTGTACGACTCGACCCAGTACATGAAAGGCGTGCAACGCATCGTCGCCAGCATCTTCGACATGCCGCCGGAAAACGTCACGGCGATCTGCCCTTACGTGGGCGGCGGCTTCGGTTCGAAAGGCTCCGCGTGGTCGCACGTCGTGCTGGCCGCCATGGCCGCGAAGCAGCTGGGGCGGCCCGTCAAATTGTCGCTGGACCGCAACCAGATGTTCGGCCCGGTCGGCTGCCGTCCCAACACCGTGCAGCGCATGCGCATGGCGGCGCTGCCGGACGGGCGCATGATGGCGTCCAGCCACGACACGATCGCGTACACGTCGATGATCGAGGACTGGATCGAGCCGTGCGGCCTCGTCACGCGCATGATGTACGAGAGCCCGAACCAGGAATCGTCGCACCGCCTCGCGCGCATGCACCTGGGCACGCCCACGTTCATGCGCGCGCCCGGGGAGGCCACCGGTTCGTATGCCCTGGATTGCGCGATCGACGAACTGGCCTGCGAGCTGCACATGGACCCGCTCGAACTGCGCCTGAAAAATTACACCGAGCGCGATCCCGGCAAGGACTTGCCGTTTTCAAGCAAATCGCTGCGCCAGTGCTACGAGATCGGTGCGGAACGGTTCGGCTGGCGCGACCGCAATCCGCAGCCGCGCTCGATGCGGCAGGGGAACAAGCTGGTCGGCTGGGGCATGGCGACGGCGAGCTATCCGACGAACCGCTCGCCGGCGGCGTGTTCCGCGACGCTGCTGCCCGACGGCACTGCGCTGTTCCGCTCCGGCACGCAAGACCTCGGCACCGGCACCTACACCGTGATGACCCAGGTCGCAGCGGACGCGCTCGGCGTGCCGGTGGAGCGCGTGCGTTTCGAGCTGGGCAATTCGCGGATGCCGGAAGCGCCGGTCTCGGGCGGATCGATGACGGTGGCCAGCGTGGCGCCGGCCGTGCAGGCGGCAGGACAGGCGCTGCGCCTGAAACTGCTCGGGATCGCCGCCGCGGACGAGCGTTCTCCCCTGTTCCGCGCGACTGCAGACGAGGTCGGCGTGGATGCAACCACGGATGGCGGCGAACTGTATCTGTTGGCGGAACCGGCCCGGCGTGTCGCCATGCAGGCGATCGTTGCACGCCACGGCAGTCCGGTGGAGGTGACAGCCAAGGCCGAGCCCGGCGACGAGAAGCAGAAATATTCGATGCACGCGTTCGGCGCCGTATTCGTCGAGGTGACGGTGGACGAAGACCTGGGCGAGATCCGCGTGCCGCGCGTGGTCGGTGTCTACGGCGTCGGCAAGCTGATGAACGAAAAGACGGGCTACAGCCAGCTGATGGGCGGCATCGTCTGGGGTATCAGCCTGGCGCTGTTCGAAGAAACGATGATCGACAAGCGGGACGGCCGTGCGGTGAACGGCAACTTCGCCGAATACCACGTGCCGACGAATGCCGACATCCAGGCGATCGACGTGCAGATCGTGGACGAGGACGATCCGCACGTGAACCCGCTGGGCGCGAAGGGGATCGGCGAGATCGGCATCACGGGCGTCGGCGCCGCCATCGCGAATGCCGTGTTCCATGCGACCGGTAAGCGGGTGCGCGATCTGCCCGTCACCCTCGACAAGCTGTTGTAGGAGGACCGGGGCGCGTAGCCCGGGGCGCGCAGTCCTGGGCGCGTAGTCCGGAGCGCGCAGCCCGGGCGCGCAGCCGGCTCGCCGTCCACGCCGTGATACGTGACGATACGTGAGGTTGAGCAGGACGAGCACGCCGCGGGCGAGTCTCGACGAATAAATTCGTTTGACGTTTCAGATATTTAAGGCTGGCTGGACGCGTGGCCGGCAGCGCCGTCCACGCTACCCGAAGCATGCTTTTCGCCATGCTTCGTGTGCGTGTTCTCCCAGCCGCCACCGAGGGCCAGGAACAGCTGCACCTGGTCCGCCGCCAACTGCGCGTCGGACGCGGCCAGCATGCTCTCGGCGCTGGCCAGCGTGCGGTCCGCGTCCAGCTGGGACAGGAAGTCCGTGCGGCCGAACCGGTACAGCTTGGCCGACTGGCGCGATGCCAGCGCGCTCTGGTCGCGCGCGGCGCGCAGGAAGGCGTTGCGGTCGAGTTCGCGGGCGTAGACGGTCAGCGCACTTTCCGTCTCGCGCAGCGCGTTCAGCACGACGGCGTCGAAGCGGGCCAGCGCGCCCGTCGTGCTGGCCTTGGCCTGGGCGATGTGGGAGCGGGCCGAGCTGGTGGCCGGCAGGTTCCAGGAGATCAGCGGGCCCAGGCTGAATTTCCAGGTGTTCGCATCGTTGAACTGGCTCATCATGCCGACCGCGCCGACCGATGCGCCCAGGGTGATGTTCGGGTACAGCTCGGCCGTCGCCACGCCGATGCGCGCGGTCGCGCCGGCCAGTTGGCGTTCGGCCTGGCGCACGTCCGGACGGCGGCGCAGCAGCGCGGCGCCGTCGCCGACGGGGATCGTCGCCGCGACGCGCGGCGGCGTGGCGCATTGCGCGACTTCGGCCGGGAACTGACTCGGCACTTCGCCGGTCAAAACGGCAAGGCGGTACAGCGCCGTGCGACGCTGGGCTTCCAGCGGCGGCAGGCTGGCGCGCAGCTGCTCGAGTTGGGCCTGGACACGGGTGGTCTCGATGGCGATGCCGCGGCCGCGCTGGACGCGTTCGGTCGTGAGCCTGGCGAATTTTGCCTGCAGGTCGACGGATTGCTGCGCCACCTTGAGCTGATAGCCGGCCGAGCACGCTTCCGCATAGGCGCGGGTCGTGTCGGCCGCGACGATCACGTGGGTCAGGTCGCTGGCGGCCTGCGCGGCGCCGACGTCCGCTTCCGACGCTTCGACGGCGCGGCGGATGCGGCCCCACAGGTCGAGCGTGTAGCCGATCTTGATGTCGCCGTCGTACAAGCCGTCGGTAGGTAATTGTTCAGGGATGCCCAGCTGCGCGCCGGCGATGCGGCCGTACAGCGGCGCGGCGCTCATCTCGACTTCGGGGCGTTTCTTTTCCTCGACCTCGTCCAGCACGCCGTGTGCGCGTTGCAGGTTGGCGGCGGCCACGCGGAGGTCGGCGTTGTTGGCGAAGGCCTTGGCGATCAGCTTGTCGAGCAGCGGGTCCTGGTACAGATGCCACCAGTCGGCCGGCAGCGGGTCGGACTTGAACGGCGTTTCGGTCGCGCCCATGAACGGGGCGTTGGCCGCGTCGCGCTTGATCACGGCTTCTTTTGGTACGTGGTAGTCGGGGCCGACCGTGGTGCAGGCGGCCAGCGCCGCCGCCATCAGCGTCAGCGCGCATGCTTTCTTGGCGGTTGAGCGGTAAAGGTTCATGATCGTTGCGTCAATGTGTGGTGGCGGTTGCGGACTTGGCCGCGACGGCGACGACAGCGGCCGCCTTGGCCGGTGCCGCGGGTGCCGCCGGTGCCGCAGCCGGTGCCGCAGCGGGTTTGGCCGGGGCCGGCAGCACCTTGACGGTCGCCGTCTGCCCGGCCACGAGCCGCACGTTGGCCGGCACCGGATCGAGGGCGATGCGCACCGGCACGCGCTGGGCCAGGCGGACCCAGTTGAAGGTCGGATTCACGTTCGGCAGCATGTTGGCGCCGGTGCTGCGGTCGCGGTCGGTGATGCCTTCGGCGACGCTGTCGACGTGGCCGTGGATCGGCTGGCGCGTGCCCATCAGGGTGATGTCGACCGGATCGCCCAGCTGGATGCCGGGCAGCTTCGTTTCTTCGAAATAGCCTTCGACATAGAACGAGCCGCTGTCGACGACGGCCATCACCGGATGCGCCGTGGTGGCGTACGCGCCCTCGCGCAGGTCGAGGTTCGTCACGATGCCGTCCACGCTCGACACGACGTGCGTGCGCTCGAGGTTCAGCCTGGCCGTGTCGCGGTTGACGATCGCTTGCGCCAGCGCGGCTCTGGCCTGGTCGGTGCGGGTCTGGCCTTGCTCGCGGGTTTCCTGCGACACGAGGTCGTCGAGCTGGGTGTTGCGCCTGTTCTCGCGCTGCGCCTGGGCCAGCGCGGCGGTGGCCGCCGTCACCTGGGCGTCGGCCTGGCGCAGGGCCAGTTCGAAGCGGGCGCGGTCGATCTCGAACAGCGGCTCGCCCGCTTTCACCTGCTGGTTGTCGTGCACGTGGACCTTGGTCACCTGGCCCGTTACGTCGGGCGCCACCTGCACGACATAGGCCTTCACGCGGCCGTCGCGCGTCCAGGGCTCGAGCTCGTAGTGGTGCCACAACTGCCAGCCCGCATAGACCGCGCCCGCGGTCACCACCGCCGTGAGACTTACCCGGCCAATCGCCGCCAATATAGTTTTCATAGCTCTCAAGACCAGTTGCGTGTGTAATACGTCAGTGCGCCGAGCACGATGACGAACAGGGAAAAATCGAACAGGGCCGGGTGCCAGACGAGGCGGTAAAAGCCCGTCCTGGCGAGGACCAGATTGATGAGCCGCGATACCACCAGCGCCGCCAGCGCGAGCAGCAGGAGCGGAGGAACGTAGAGGCCGTAGATGCTGACTTC
This sequence comes from Massilia luteola, assembly GCF_034420155.1. Classification (NCBI taxonomy): domain Bacteria; kingdom Pseudomonadati; phylum Pseudomonadota; class Betaproteobacteria; order Burkholderiales; family Oxalobacteraceae; genus Massilia; species Massilia luteola. The sequence goes on along the minus strand of NZ_JAXOFN010000025.1, from coordinate 32,279 downwards.
GCCGATCATCGGATCGCCTTTCAGAGTGCGGTTGCGAGCGACGGCGCATAGGCCGCCGCCTTGGGAAACAGGTCGCGGCGCATGCCGGTGAGCGCGGCTAGGGCCTCGCGCTGGGCCGCGTCGCGCTGGCCGGCGCAGATGGCGCGCAGGGCGTTGTCGAGCGTATCCAGCAGGCTGCGTTCGCAACCGGCGTCGACGGCCGGGCGCAGCGCGAAATGGCGCGACAACTGCTTCATCAGCGGGCCGACGGCCGCTTCGCCGCGCCCCAGCTGGGCGCGCACGCTTTGCAGCAAGGTCATGTTCAGGCCGATGCGCAGGTCGCGCAGGGCATCGACGGCTTGCAGGTCCTGGTCCTTGCCGGCCAGCGCCAGGCGCGGCGTCAGCATGCCGACGCGGTCGACCATCCGCGCCGAGAATTCCGGCAGCGACGGCACCCGTTCGCCGCTGCCCAGGCGCGACAGCTCGCGCCAGCCGGCCTTCAGCAGGCGGCGCGCCGTCCAGCCTGCGCCGACGGTGCGGAACACGCTCGTGGTGACGGCGGCCGCGACGTAGCCGACGACCTGCGACAGCGTGCTGTTCATGAAGGAGACCATGTCGGCGTTGTGCGTGTCGACCATCGCCAGGGTGCCGCAGATGCCGAACAGGAAGGGGATGGCGCGGCCATACGTGGCGGGCCGTGCGACGAACACACCCAGCACGAGGAAGGTCGGGGCACATGCCAGGATGAACGTTTCGAAGCCGTGCACGGCCGGCAGGATGCCCAGCAGATAAACGGCCGACATCGGGATCGAAAAGATCGAGTACCACATGAAGGTCTTGATGAACGGCACCGGATTGTCCTGCGTGGAGAAGAAGCAGCACAGCACGGCGGTCATCATCGGGGCGGCCGCGCCGGACGGCCAGCCGGTCAGGATCCAGAACGCGCAGCAGGCCAGCACGGCGACCGCGGCGGCAAAGGCGGACAGCACGGCCATGCCGCGGTCGTGGTGGAGCGCACTCATCGGCACGCCCGGCCGGTGGCGCACGGCCTCGGGCAGGCTGCCGTGCACGCCGGCGTCGATGTGCTGGCGCAAGGCGCGCGTTTCGATGCAGACGTCGATCAGGCGGCGCAGGCGCGCGGCCAGGTTCACTTCGATCATGCCGGCCCAGCCGAGTTCCTCGTCCACCGCCGGTTCGAGCGCGTCGATGCGCCGGCGCAAAGCGGCGCCCGGGGCGTCGAGCGCCACGTCCTTCGGCGTTTCGGTGAGGGCGACGACGTCCTTGAGCAGCACGCGCCAGCGTTCCGACACGTCCGTGGCCCCCATGTCGCGCAGCGCGGTCAGGCGATCCTCGACGCCCGAGACGATGGGCACGAACGCGGCCAGGCGTTCCTGCAGCGCGTTCACCGCCGTCTCCGTCCAGCGCAGGTGCGACGTGTCGAACGGCAGGTGGGTCGTCATCAGGCGCATCTCGGTGATGTCGCCGGCCAGCTTGCGGCGGTCGGAGGCGGCGCGCGCATCGCCGGCCGGATTCAGCGCGTCGCGGATCCAGTGGTGGGCGTCGCACACGGCATTGTCCAGGCGCGCCAGCAGCATCGGACCGAACGGTTGCGGCAGCACGAGGCTGTGCACGACGGTGGCGCAGGTGATGCCGAGCAGGATTTCCTCGACGCGCGCGAGGGCGATGTCGAAGATGGCGCTCGGATCGTTCACGGCCGGGAAGGCGATGAGGCCGGCGGTGTAGCCGCCCAGCATCAGCATATAGGAGCGCGGCGTGCGGTCGAGCAGCGAGAAATACAGGCAGCCGGCAATCCACAGCGCCAGCGTCAGCGACAGCAATTCGGGCGAGTTGATCAGGCGCGGCACGAGGAACGTGACCGCGATGGCGCCCAGGACGGTGCCACCCGCGCGGTACAGGCCCTTGGAGCGGGTCGGTCCGGCGAACGGCGCGGCGCAGATGTACGCCGTCATCATCGCCCAAAAGGGTCGCGGCAGTCCGATGCGCATCGATAAATATACCGAGAGCATCGCTGCCGCGAATGACTTGACGGAGAACAGCATCTCCGACCGGGTTGGCAGGTTCATGCGGCCTGGATCGTGGCGATGGCGGTCGGCAGGCCGGACAGGACGCGCAGCGTGGCCTCGACGTCGGCCGCGTCGAACTCCCCGAACAGCTTGCGGCGGAAGGGCGTCAGGGCCTGGTCCATCTGGTGGGCCGTTTTCAGGCCCTCGTCGGTCAGGCGCAGGATCTTGGCGCGGCGGTCCTGCGGGTCTTCATGGCGCTCGACCAGGCCCGATCCGATCAGGTGGTCGACGACGCGCACGAGCGACGACGCTTCCAGGCTCAGCGTCTCGGCGAGGATGCCCGGCCGCACGCCGTTGTCGCCGAAGCGGTGGATGACCAGCACCGGCAGGCCGGTCGCCTGGGACAGGCCGAAATCGGACGCGACCTTGTCGGCGGCGGCACGGTAGGCTCGCGACGCGTGGGTCAGCGCGGCGGTGAGACTGCTCAGGGTCTGGTCAGTGAGGCGCATGTTGGTTTGCGTAAATACTTTGATTGAGTACTGTTGATATGCAAAAGTTTAGCATGCAAACTATTTCCATGCAACGCATGACGGACACGGCGCTATCCTCAGCGTCAGCCGTAGGGTGGGCAGCTCGACCGATAACGACGGCATGGACGTGCGGCATGCGCTGCCCACGCGTGACGTGTGCATGGTGTCGGCCGGATATGCGCCGGTTGACCGCGTGGGCACGGGGTGCCCACGCTACCTGTAGTGCGAGTGCATCGTGGTGGCCGGGTATGCGCCGGTTGAGCGTGTGCGCACGGGGCGCCCACGTTACCCGTGACGCGACAGCCGCTGGTCAGGCGTCAGGCTGCGGCAGCGATCCGGCGCAGCTCCGCCGGCGTCACGAACTCGGTGACGCACGCCTGCGCGCGCAGAGCTTCGATGGTGGCATAACCCCAGTGCACGGCCCCGAACGCCACGCCGGCCTTGCGCGCGGCTTCGGCGTCAAGGGCCTGGTCGCCGATGTAGAGGGCATCCGCGGGCGCCACGCCGCAGGCCTTGAGCACGGCGCGGATGCGGCTCGCTTTGCCGAACACGGACATGCCGCAGTCGAAGCGCCGGATCAGCGCCGCCAGTTCCGGGCCCAGCACCGTGCGCACGTTATGCTCGGCATTCGACGACACGACGGTGAGCAGCACACCTTGGCCGTGCAGATGCCGCAACGCGTCCGCGATGCCGTCGAACAGGCAAATAGCGTGGGCGCTGTCCCGCATCATCGCCATGAAGGTCTTCGAGGCCAGCGGCAGCTTCCAGGCCGGCATGCCGACGTGGTCCATCATCTGGCGCACGCCGAGGTGGCGCAACTCGCCGGCGCGTTCGACGTCGATGCGGCGAAACGCGTGGCGGTCGGCGATCGTGTTGAAGACGCTGAGGAAGAAGGGAAACGAGTCGGCCAGCGTGCCGTCGAAGTCGAAGATGGCGAGGCGGTAAGTCATGCGCACATGGTACACGCCGCGCCACGTGGACGACGATCAGCCGTCGATGGCTTTGCGGGCGAGCGCAGGATCGTCCGGGAGCAGCCCGTCGATGCCCGTCCCGAGATAGCGCCGGATCTCCGCGACCGACCCTGCGTTCGTTCCGCGCCGGCGGGATGACGGCGCGCGTGTTCGGCGCGACGACGTCCGCATACGCCGCGATGTCGCGCAGGCCGCGCGCCGTGACCATCCCGCCTTACGTCAGGCCGCCGCCGGCGGCGGCATCGGCCGGCCGCTCCTTGTCGTACGCCCCGCCCGCGATGACCAGCTGGGCCAGCGTGACGTTGGACGGCTTGCCGAGGCCCTTGCGCAAGGCCTTCAGGCCGGCGGTTTCGAACGATTGCACGACGACCGGCGCGCGCCGCGTGTAGCCGAGCTGCTGGCCGTCGAAGCCGTGCACGAGCAGCGCCAGGTTCTGCTCATTGTTGCCCCACGGGTCGGCTGTATGGAAGCGCACGCCCGGCAGCGTCTGCAATGCCTTCAGCGGATTCACGCCTGGCAGCACCTTCTGCATCGCCGCGCCGGACATGGCGACCGACGAGCGCGTCTTGCGGGTCGAGATCTCGACGGTGGCAATGGTGCCGGCGGGCGTTTTTGCACAGCCGCCTGATCAAGCGCGCACATTGCTTTGCGCTTGCACATCGGTCTACCTCAACTAATCTGATTCGAGTCAATCTCACAACAACAATCGGAGACAACATGGCAATCCTGATCAGGGCAAGACATCTTGCCTGCATCCTCATTGGCTTTCTCGGCACGAGCGCCTTCGCGGCGGTCGTCGCGCTCCCCAAGTACAACGTCAGCGTGAACGACGTGTCGGTCTCCGGCTTTTCATCCGGCGCCGACATGGCCGTGCAGATGCATTTCGCGTATTCGAAAACGGTCAGAAAGGGCGCGGGCGTCATCGCCGGCGGCCCTTATTACTGCTCCCAGGGCAATGCCGCGATCTCGATCGGCCCGTGCATGGCCAATACCGGCTCGCGCAATCTGCCGTACCTGATGTCGGTGGTGAATACGTGGTCGGGCAATGGCTATATCGACCCGACCAGCAATATGGCGGCATCGAAGGTGTATCTGTTGTCGGGGACGATCGATTCGACGGTGCGCCAGCCCGTCATGGACGATCTCAAGACGATGTATGGCAGCTACCTCCCGGCCGCCAATATCTATTACAAGAACAATCTCGCGGCCGAGCATTCGGTCCCGACCGATTTCTTCGGCAACGGCTGCGCCATCAACGGCAGCCCTTACGTCGATAACTGCAACTTCGATACCGCGGGCGAAATCCTGAAATGGATGTATGGACCGCTGAATCCCAAGAATACGGGTACGCTTTCCGGCAGTTTTATTAATTTCGACCAGTCCGTCTTCTGGGGCAACTTCAACCCGAACACCTACAGCATGGCCAGCAGCGGCTACGCCTACGTGCCGGCCACCTGCGCGGCGGGGCAGTCGTGCCGGCTGCACGTGGCATTCCACGGCTGCCTGCAAAGCGCATCGGTCGTCGGCACGGCCTTTTATCAGAACGCCGGCTATAACCGCTGGGCCGATACGAACAACATCATCGTGCTGTATCCGCAAACGATCGTCACCGCGAACAATCCGGGCGGTTGCTGGGACTGGTGGGGTTACGAGGACGTGAATTTCCCGGCCAAGAGCGGCGGGCAGATGGTCGCCATCAAGACCATGATCGACAAGATCGTCAGCGGCAACAAGGCGGCGCCGTTCACGTGCAGCCACTGGTATGCCAGCAATGTGTCGCATGTGTCGGCCGGCCGGGCGTATATCGGCGCCGATGGACAGGTGTATGCGAAGAATTCGAACCAGTATCTGGGGTATTACATGCTGATGGCGTATACGGATGTCAGGCAGACGTCGGCGGGGTATTACGCCTATGGGAGTTGTTCCTGAACACTTTAGTCATTCTACGTGGCCGGGATCATCAACAAAACGCGATATCGGCCACTATCTGTAAAACTAATTTGCATCTTTATGTAACAAGCTTTACGAGGTGTAAAGCGTGGTCCCGCACGATTCAGCTCGGCTATCATGGCCGCCCGCTCAGCTGTATCGACAACCTTGTTGCTTGATTGGCATTGGGCAACTTTGAATGGCTGGGCTCACACATGAAAGATCCGGGAGTGTCTGGACCGAACGCAGCGGTCCAAAAACAGTTTGGCTTGATCAATCTCTTGAAAGCCGGTGCTGCGCAACTGATCGTGCTGCATCACCTGGCGTTCTACGGTCCGATGGCCGATGCCGCGCGGCCGTTGATGCCGTCGATCATCGACTGGCTCGACCACAACGGCCGCATCGCCGTCCAGGCCTTCCTCGTCATCAGCGGCTTCCTCGTCGCGAAATCCCTGTCGCCCGCCGGCCTGCCCGGCATCGGCAATCCGCTGGGCACGATCTGGCGCCGCTACATCAAGCTGGCCCCGCCATTCATCGTGGCCATGTTCCTGGCGATCGGCGCGTCCGCGCTCGCGCGCACGTGGATGGTCCACGATTCGATCTCGGCGCCGCCCAATCTGTCCCAGCTGGCCGCGCACGTCCTCTTGCTGCAAAGCGTGCTGGGCTATGAGTCGCTGTCCGCCGGCGCCTGGTATGTCGCCATCGATTTCCAGCTGTATGCGCTGATCACCGGCCTGCTGTGGCTGGGTGGACGCGTCGCCGGCAACCGGCCCACGACCTGGCTGATGCCCCTGCTGGTGACGCTGGGCGTGAGCATCTCACTGCTGTACTTCAATCGCGACGCCGATTTCGACGTGTGGGCACCTTACTTCTTCGGCAGCTACGGCCTCGGCATCCTCGCGTGGTGGGCGAGCGATCCGCGCCGGCCGTTCCCTGCGACGTTCGCTTTGCTGCTGCTGTTGATCGTGCCGACCGTGCTGGCGCTGGGACTCGATTTCCGGATCCGCATCGCGGTGGCGGCGGTCGTTGCCGGCGTCCTGTTCCTGTTCGGCCGCACGCGGCTGAGCACGTATGCGAACTCGGGGTGGTCCGTCATCAATTACCTCGGCAAGATCTCGTACTCGATTTTTCTCGTGCACTTTCCGGTGTGCCTAGTCGTGAACGCGGCGTTCACGCGCTTCGTGCCGGACGATGCGTATCTACAAGGTGCCGGCGTGGTGTGGGCATGGGCGGCCAGCGTGGCGGCGGGTGCCGTGTTTTTCCACTGGGTCGAGACGCCCCTCGGGCGATTCCTGTCCGGGTTGGCGAAGCCGGCCGCGGCGCGGCCGTTTGCCGCGAAGCCGGTCAGAGTGCGGAGCTAAAACGAAAGTCAGCATCAGTTGCTGACTTTTTTTTGTATTGAAGATAGTCTGTGCCAATCAGACGAAGGTGGACACGATGAACACCCAGATCCTGGCACTCGATATTGCGGGCAATCCGTTCGACTGGATCCCGCCAGAAGACGCGATTTTGTATTACGTAACCGGCAAGGTGGCCTGGGAATTGGGCGATCGCGAGTTCGTTTTCCGCGGCGGCTATTCCCGTTCCGGCGTGCAGTCGAAGATCGCGGTCAAACCGATTATTGCCATCGCCGGCAGCGAGATCATGACGCGCATGTTCAAGGTCGGACTGCCGCTGACGCATCAGAACGACCTCCTGTTCAAGCGCGATCGCTATACGTGTGCCTACTGCGGCAACCGCTTCGCGCACAAGGACCTGTCGCGCGACCATATCCTGCCGAAGTCGCGCGGCGGGAAGGATACGTGGATGAACTGCGTGACCGCCTGCAAGCGCTGCAATCAGGAAAAGGGCAATCTGCTGGTCGAGCAATTCCGGCCGCTGATCTATGTGCCGTATGTGCCGTGCCGCGCGGAGCATTACCTGTTGAGGGGCCGAAATATTCTGGCTGACCAGCATGAGTATCTGACGGCACAGCTGCCGAAGCACAGCCGGTTGTTGAATTGACTGAAGCGGCGTCGCTGCTCGTCAAGTCATCGGCAGCGAGTTACCCCGAGGACTCAGCACATCGGCGAGTACCGGCCAGGCGACATCCCATGAAATCCGCTCCTGCTCGAGGCGCACCGCCGGCCCCAGCGTGTTCAGCTTGAGTGCGCGGTACACGGCCTGCTCGTCGGGATGGAGGCCGGGCAATTCGGCCGCGGCGTGCTGGCTGGGCTCGTTGGTCCACAGGTCGCGATGCGATGACAAGGTCGATTCATCCATGAACATCGAGCGCACGCCGGGCAGTTTCGCGCGCAGATGGCTCAGGATGGCGAATCCATGCGTGTCGATGTCGCCCCAATACAGGCAGTCGGCCCGGCTTACCCAGGCAAGCCGGGCGAGCAGTTCTGCGCCGTAGCCCAATGCCATGAATGCCACGGTGCCGGGGAGGTCGCCCAGCGCGAGTCCGGTCTGCAGGTTCTCGACGATGAGGATATGCCTGGGTTCGACGGGCAGCCGTTTCAGCTCGTCGACGGGCACCGTGAGATCGCCGAGCCCACCCACGCCGGCGCGCAGCGCGGGATCGAGCACGCGCATGCGCAGCCGGAAAGGCGGGCGGCGCAGGCCGCACAGGGCATGAAAATCGCCGGGCGTATCGGTCCGGCCCGTAACGCGGCACAGCAGCTCCGCCAGCACAGCCTTGCGCGCCTCGATCCACTTCGTGTCGAGTCCCGGGATCGGCAGTTGGCGCAGGTACAGGCCGGAATCGGGGTGGCGTTCGAGCCAGGCCAGCGTGGCCGTCAGCCTGTCGAATTCGGATTCCGGATAATCGGCAAGGGCGTCGAACAACCGGCCCAGGCGCCCCTCCAGCACGGGCCAGCGTCGGCACATCTCGGCCTGGCGACGGCAAGCCCGGTCCCAGCGATCCACGTCGTCCAGCCAGATGGCCACGTCGCGCGGGCCGGCGAGGCGCAGCGATTCGGGCACGCGCTGCGTGCCGAGTGTGCGCCAGCGCCGCTCCGTCCAGCACAGTTCTCCCACGCCCCGCCACGATTGCCACGCGCGCACCCAGGCGAGGGCGGCGTCCAGCCGGTCCCGCACTGCCTGTTCGGTGGGTATGCCCAACGGGACCGTCAGCGGCCATTCGTCGCCGGCATCCGGGCCGGCAAGCCAGTCGCGATGGCGGCTGTCGAACCGGCGCCGCAGCAGTGCGTGTACGTCAGTCGGCAGTTTCAAGCGCGTCCCCCGCATGCAGGCGTTCGGCCAGCTTCAGGCGCTGGCGTTCGTCGTCGTATTCGATCAACAGCACGCTGGATGCCTTGCGTTCGCGGATATCGACGAAGCACGCGCCGCCGATGAAGGGTTCCAGCGTCATCACGGACTTGAGCGGGGTGGCGACGATCATCTGGAAGCCGAAGTTGGCAAAGATGTTCATGGCCAGCGCCGTGAATTCATTGTCGGCCTTGTCGAACGCCTCATCCAGTACGACGGGCGCGTAACGCGGAATGCCGGTATCGTGGCCGCCGAGTTGATAACGCAGGGCGGCGGCCAGCACCGTCGTCGCCAGCTTTTGCCGTTGTCCGCCGGAGAGGCCGGCGCCGCTCTGGTGCACCTGCACTTCCTGGCCGTCTTCGTCGAATTCCCGGCCGATAAACTCCACATGCTGGCGCACGTCGAGTACCGCTTCGCGCCAGCGGCGATGTTCAGGCTCCTGGCTGGCGAGCCGGTTCACCAGGCGCCGTAAATCGATGAAGCGGGCCTCGGCAAATTCCCGGTCGTCGATCCACGCATGCTTGAGCGCGGCCGCGATGTCCTGCTTGAACTGCTGCACCTCCGGCAACTGGCGATCCTTGGGTTGGATGTGCAGGTAGGTGCGCTGATGCTCGCTGCTGTTGAAGGGCACCTGGCGCAGACTGTCGTTGACCAGTTCCATGCGCCCCAGGATCGCCTTGCGCGCGTCGTTCAGGTAGCTGGACAAAGCCGCCAGGTTCTGGTGGCTCTGGTTCTGGAGGAGGTCGAAGAAACGCTGCTCGTGGGCCGGCAGTCCATCCGATTCGAGGCGCGCGAGCTTGCGGAAGAAATCGGGCGCCGCCGCCAGCCGCGCATCGAGGCCGTCCGCATCGGCGCGCCATTGACCGATGAATTGGGCGAACCGGGCTTCCACGTATTTTTCGCCTTGCGCCAGTTCGCTGTCGATGGCGCGGATGTCGTCGTGCAGCGCTTTGCCGACGGCGCGGTCGGCGCTGTCCACGTCCTTCAGCCTTGGCCGGCCGCCCCCGGCCGCGTACCGTTGCGCCAGACCCGCCTGCTGGTGCGGCGTCAGCGGCACGATGGCGGGATCGCCCCGCAGGGTGGCCAGCAGGTCTTCCTGTTCGGCGCACAGCTTTTGGCGTGACCGTTGTTCCACGAGTTCATCGTTCAGGGCAGCGCGCGCCTCCCTGACCAGGTCTTCCTGCTGGCGCAGGCGCTCCTCGATGCGCTGCAGGTCGGCGTTACCCGTGCTCAGGGCGTCGAGCTGGCGCTGGACGGCTGCGATGCGGTCCGCCAGCGGCAACACGTCGATTTCCTGCCATTGCAGGTTGATCAGCGTCTGGCATTGCAGCAGGCGGCCGGCGCGCGCCTGGCGCTGGCCGCGCAAGGCGTCCAGCTGCGCATCCAGTTGCGCCGCGCGCGCCTGCAGTTGGCGGGCTTCGTGCTCGTACAAGGCGAGCTTGGCGCGGTTGTCGAAGCCGAGCACCCAGTACTGGCGGGCGTCGACGCTGTTGCGGTCGTCCTTTTCGTGGCGCGAGCGGTTGTGCTTGATCTGGCCTTCGCGCGTCAGCGCGCGTTCGCGCGCCGCCCGGAATGCGCGCAGCGAATCGACGCAATCGTAGTCGAAGCGTTGCCGCAGTTCGTTCTGCAGCCAGCTGGAAAATCCGTCATCCTTGACTTTCAGCTTCAGCACGAGGGATTGCGCCTGCAGCGGCCGCGCCGGCTGTTCGGCGCGCACGGTGCGGTAGTAGACCAGCTTGTGTCCGAGATTGGTGTCATTGACGTAAGCGGAAACGGCGGCGTAATGGTCTTCCGGCACCAGGAGCGACAGCGCGAAGCCGTGCAGCACGCGCTCGATGGCGCCGCGCCATGCGCTTTCGTCGGACTTGACCTCGATCAGTTCTCCCACGAAGGGCAGGGCCGCTTCCGCCACGTCGACGGCCGTGGCGATCTGGCGCCGCAGCTCCAGCATGGGTGCCGGAATATTCGATGGCTGGCGCCGCAGCGAGGCAAGCTCATGCTCGACGATGGCGCGCCGCGCCGCAACACTGGTGGCTTCGCGGTCCAGCGCGAGGAGCGCATCCTGCTGGGCGTCGTCATTTTGCCAGTCATCGATTTCCTGGCGCGCCATGCCGAGCATGTCCGCAAAGCCTTGCGGCGATGCACGCAAGTCCCAGCCAAGCGCCTTGCACGCCGCGACTGCCTGCGAGCGCTTGCGCATGCGTTCCTTGCGCTGCGTTTCCAGCGTGTCGATCTCGCCCTTGAAGAATTCGATCTGTTCGCCGCCAGCTTCGCGGCGCTGGCGTTCCAGGTCGCGCAAGGCGGCGCTGCGATTGTCGAGCAAGCTCTGATGGCGCTGGACATTGCCGCCCAGGCCCTCCAGTTCGATCTTGAGCGCGCTAATGTGTTCGGCCAGCAGGTCCATGCGCAGCCGCTCTCGATAGCTGTGCATGCCGGCCACCAGTTCCTGCAAGCCATTGCGCTCCAGCTCGAGTGACGCCATATGCTGGTGCCGGCTGCGTGCGGGGGCCAGCACTTGCACTTGTTCGCGTGCGGTCACCACCGCCTGGTGTGCGGCGTGCAGTTCGCCGAACTCGCTGACCAGGCGGTCGGCCACGTCGAAGGTTTCGGGCTTGTCCAGCATGAAATCGCGCAGGAAGGCATTCAGGTCGCCGACGTTCTTGGCCGATTGCGTCTTGTGCAGCAGGCGCAGGGCCATGTCGCTTTCGATGCCCAGCAGGCGGCAGAAGCGTTCGCAATACGGCCGGAATTCATCGCGTGCGAACGCATCCGGCAGAAGCTGCTTCAGCTTGCGCACATCGAAATTATTGCTGCCAAAATCTTGCAGCTCACGCAGATCGAAAGGACGTTCGAGGACGAGGAAATACGACTTCACGTCGCGGTTGCTGTTGGCATTGCCCCGTACCCAGAACAGCTGGACGAGTGCCACATGCTGCCCGGCGCCATTCTCGTACTGCAATGCTAGGGCCGACCAGGTCGTGCCGGCGCGCAGGTAACGTACGGCGGATTCGCCCGACGCGGTATCGGTCTGCGCGGTCCAGGCACCGCGCACATAGCTGACCAGGTTGCGGTCGCGGCCGGCACGGCTGGCTTCACGCGCGGCGGCATTGAAATCGATCCAGCGCGGCGGGACCAGCAGCGCGGACAAGGCATCGAGCAAGGTGGACTTGCCCGCGCCCGAGCGACCGACGATCAGGAATCCGCGTTTGCTGACCGGAATATCGTGCAGGCCGCTGAACGTGCCCCAGTTGTACACCTGGAGGCGGGTCATACGGAATTGTTCGCCGGCGTCCAGCGTCGTCAGGCTCATGATCCCTCGTCCTTGTCCTCGTCCTCGTCCTCGTTGCCGTCCAATGGCTGGCGCGCCAGCGTGGGCAGTTCCCCCGCCGCCATGCGGTCGTACAGTGCGGTCAGCGCGATGATTTCCTCGGCCGAGAACAGCAGTTTGAGTGTCGGCGAGATCTCGAAACGGTCGTCGCTGGCGCGCAGCTTCTGCAAGATATTATGCTTCTTGAGCTTTTCGATCGAGGCGTTGACGCGCTTGCTGAAACCGGCCCGATCGGTGCTGGCGGCACGTTCGTACGGCATGAGGTTTTCCGTCATCTCGTCGCGCGCGACCACCGCGCGCTCGCCGTGCGAATCGGCCTGGGTCAGGCGCTGGCGCAGGAACAGCAGCAAGACCGAGTCGATGAAGGTCAGCTGTGCGCGCCGCAGCAGGATCGGAATGTCCAGTTCGTCGGCGGCGACCTGGCTGGTGAAGGCGACCTGGAGATCGCGATCCAGTACCAGCTCGAGAAACAGTTCGGCAAGACGGCGGCGGATGACCTGCTCGTCGCGCAGCAGGACCGGCCACAGCCGCGGATGGCGCCGGCCTTCCAGCGACGGCCCGGACAGCAACTGCACGAGCACGCGGCGCGTGTCGAGCGGCAGTTCGCCCGTATCGTTGACGAATAAAACGCCGGCCGACTGCGCGTCCCCGGTGGCAGCGGGCGCCGTCGTATCGTCATGTGCCGGCTCGGACATCACTGAGCTTCTCCTTCAAGAAATAGATGAGAGGAATGCGCGCCTGGCGGGCAATGCCATCGCCGCCGATCCAGGCGACGGTTTCGCCGCTTTCCGCCACGATGCCATGACGCGCGCCCAAAGCAAGCAGCCCCAGCACGCTGCCGAGGCCCTGGCTGGCAGGGAATTCGCGCAAGACTTCACCGACCGACGCTTGTGAGCGTATGTCCAGCACGCAACTGATGTTCTCTTGCAGCGAGCGAAAGTCGATTTCGGATTGCGCGACAAGTTCCCCGATCATCGCCAGGTCGAGAGGGACGGCATCGGCATCCGCCATCCGGTCGGGCAAGGCCTGCAACGCGGGATCGTGCAACACCCACTGCGACAGCGATGCGAGCCTGCTGCTGGTGAGCGGGAGCGTATATTGCAGGGCTTCGGTCGCCTTGATTTCGTCCTTCAGGCCCAGCGCAGCCCGTTGCGCCTTGCGCAGCAGCTGGTTCAGGCGCCGTTGTTCGATGAACTCGCGGCTTTGCACGAAATTCTTCAGGCTGCGCGCAAACGACTGCAGCACATCGTGCACCATGCCGCCCTGCTCCAGCAGCGTTCTGGTCAGGCCCAGCAGGAAACGGCGTTCATCGAGGCTCAGGGTGGCCACATAATCGCGCGACATCAACTGGTCCAGCGCGTCGTCCAGTGATGCGGACTGGACCGGGTCAGTGAGCAGGCGCCAGAATGCGGAAAACGTGCGTCCCGCCTCGCTTTCCGCGACGACGTCGATGCCGGCGAACAAAGCGTCGAGCACGTCGCCGCGGTTGCCATCGTTATCCATGATCCGTTCGCGCAGATCGCGGTTCAACTGCTCGAACTGGTCGCGCACGCGGCGGAAGTCGCCGGCCAGGTTGTCGGCCAGGGCGATGATCTCGCGCGTGCGCTCCAGCGCCGCGCCGTGCGACAAGACCTGGAACGTGCCGTGCTCGATGTCGGCGATGTCGCGCGCTATCCTTTCCTGCTCCGCGCGCAGGCGCGCGATGCGTCTTTCCTTGTCGGTATCCGTGTCGTCGGCCAGCTTGGCCAGTGCCCCGATGACCAGGCCGAGACGGCTTTCGGTGGCTGCATTGTGCGGCCTGACCAGGCCGGCGACAAAGCGGATGGCATCGACCGCCGAGGTGGCGAGCTCGTATTCTTCTTCCTTGGAACCGGGCGGAAAGCGCCGTTCGAGATAGCCCTCGGCCAGCCAGCGCGCCACATACGATTGCGCCGCCTGTGGCCAGTCCTCGCCACGATTGCGCAATTGCTCGAGGTCTCGTTCAATGCGCTCATGCAGGATCGAGGCCGGCAGGCTGCGCTCGGCGTCGTGCAGGTGGGTCTGCAGCAGCGCGAGCACAGTGGGTCCCGTATCGGCCGCCAACAGGCGCCATAAGGGCTGGCTGCGCAGTTGTCGGTAGAGGGCGAGGGGCTTGTCGGCTTTCATTGCGCGAAGAGAGGAATACGCGATTGTAGCGCAGGCCGCCGCCGGCTTTCGGGACGTCGTCGACCTGGCAGAAAAAACGGCCTCGAAGGAGGCCGTTGAATTTTGCAAATGCTGGGAAATTTTGCAGGTTGTCCGGGGACCTGCAACATCGATTTTTTTAGACGTCGATATTCCCCGCCTGCAGCGCATTCGACTCGATGAAGTGACGCCGGGGCTCGACTTCATCGCCCATCAGCGTGGTAAAGATCTGGTCCGCCGCAATCGCATCCTCGATCTGCACCTTCAGCAGGCGGCGCACGGTCGGATCCATCGTCGTTTCCCACAGCTGCTCGGGATTCATCTCGCCCAGACCCTTATAGCGCTGCTTCGAGACGCCGCGCTCGGCTTCTTCGCGCAGCCATTCCATGGCCTGCTGGAAGTCGCGGACGGCGAATTCCTTCATCTTGTCGCCTTCGCCGCGGCGGATGATGGCGCCTGCGCCCATCAGGCCCTGGAACGTTTCGGCCGAGGTTTCCAGTGTCTTGTAGTCGGCGCCGGCGACGAAGTCGGCGTCGATCGAGGTCACTTGCACGTTGCCGTAGTGGATGCGTTCGATGCGCAGGCTGTGCTTGTCCGACAGTTCGTCGGAACGCACGCCCACCTTCACGCTCGGGTCGTGGATCGCGTTCGCCAGCGCCTCGCCCGATTTCTCGGCCGCTTCCTGGCTCGACAGGTCCAGCTTCACGCCGGTCATGATGGCGGACAGGGCCGCGCGGTCGATCACGCGCGACAGGCGCATCATGATCGCGTTGGCCTTGTTGTACTTGTCGACCAGGTCGCCCAGCGCGCCGTCGGTGACCGGTTCCGCGCCTTCCTTCGGCAGCAGCGCGGCGCCATTCAGGGCGAAGCGCATCATGTAGCTCGCTTCCTCGACGTCGTCCTTGAGGTAGCGCTCGTCGCGGCCGGCCTTGACCTTGTACAGCGGCGGCTGCGCGATGTAGATGTGGCCGCGCTCGACCAGTTGTGGCATCTGGCGGTAGAACAAGGTCAGCAGCAGGGTGCGGATGTGGGCGCCGTCGACGTCCGCGTCGGTCATGATGATGATGCGGTGGTAGCGCAGCTTGTCGACGTTGAACTCGTCCGGACCGATCGACGTGCCCAGGGTCGCGATCAGGGTCGTGATCTGTTCCGACGACAGCATCTTTTCGAAGCGCGCCTTTTCCACGTTCAGCACCTTGCCGCGCAGCGGCAGGATGGCCTGGAACTTGCGGTCGCGGCCCTGCTTGGCGGAGCCGCCCGCGGAGTCACCCTCGACGATGTACAGCTCGGCCAGCGCCGGGTCGCGTTCCTGGCAGTCCGCCAGCTTCGACGACAGGCCCAGGCCGTCCATCACGCCCTTGCGGCGCGTGAGGTCGCGGGCCTTGCGCGCGGCTTCGCGCGCGCGCGCCGCTTCCACGATCTTGCCGCAGATGATCTTGGCGTCGCTCGGCTTTTCCATCAGGAAGTCGGTGAGGGTCTTCGCCACGATTTCCTCGACCGGGCCGCGCACTTCCGACGACACGAGCTTGTCTTTCGTTTGCGACGAGAACTTCGGCTCGGGCACCTTGACCGACAGCACGCAGGTGAGGCCTTCGCGCATGTCGTCGCCCGAGATTTCGACCTTCGCCTTCTTGGCGAAATCGTTCTCGTCGATGTATTTGTTGATCACGCGCGTCATCGCCGCGCGCAGGCCGGTCAGGTGGGTGCCGCCGTCGCGCTGCGGGATATTGTTCGTGAAGCACAGCACCTGCTCGTTGTAGGCGTCGTTCCACTGCATCGACACGTCCACCGAGACATTGGTGCCGTTTTCCGACATACGGTCGCCGGTCGCCTGGAACACGGTCGGATGCAGCACGGTCTTGGACTTGTTGATGTACTCGACGAAGCCGCGGGTGCCGCCTTCGAAGGCGAATACTTCTTCCTTGCCGGTGCGTTGGTCGGTCAGTTTGATGTTGACGCCGTTGTTCAGGAACGAGAGTTCGCGGATGCGTTTCGACAGGATCTCGTAGTGGAATTCGACGTGCGAAAAGATTTGCTCGTCGGCCCAGAAATGGACTTCCGTGCCGCGCTTGTCGGTTTCGCCGATGACCTTGATGGGCGAGACTTCAAAGCCGTCGCGGATTTCGATTTCGCGGTTCAGCGGGACGCCGCGCTCGAATTCCATCTGGTGCACCTTGCCGTTCTGGCGGACGGTCACGCGCAGCAGCTTCGACAGCGCGTTCACGCACGAGACGCCGACGCCGTGCAGGCCGCCGGACACTTTATAGGCGTTCTGGTTGAACTTGCCGCCGGCGTGCAATTCGGTCAGGGCGATCTCGGTCGCCGAGCGCTTCGGCTCGTGCTTGTCGTCCATCTTGACGCCGGTCGGGATGCCGCGTCCGTTGTCGGTAATCGAGACCGAATTGTCGGAATGGATCGTGACGTGGATCTCGGTGCAGTAGCCGGCCAGCGCCTCGTCGATCGAGTTATCGAGCACCTCGAATACCAGGTGGTGCAGGCCGGTGCCGTCCGACGTGTCGCCGATGTACATGCCCGGACGCTTGCGCACGGCTTCCAGGCCTTCCAGGATCTGGATCGACGCGGCGCCATATTCTTCCACTTTGGCAAGAGAGGCTTCCAAAACTGCTTGAGTGTTCTCGGACATGACTGCTTTCTCAAATAACGTGTGAATCAGACGGACGGGCGGACAGCCAGCTGTCTGGATCGTCGATCAATGCGGGGAGTGGCTTCGGTTACGAACTTGGGGGGAACGACGGATTGGGGCACGCGGCCTCAAAACCGTCGTTCCCGGCACTGCCGGAAACGGCTCCCCGCGCAGGCAGGGATCCAATCACCACTTGAATCCCCGCAAACAGGACGAATATATGGGCGCTTTGCCCGAATTAAATACGCATCGGCATGACGACGTACTTGAAGTCGCCATTGTCGGGAATCGACATCAGTGCCGACGAATTCGAATCGCCCAGCGAAATGTTCACCTGGTCGCATTTGAGGTTGTTCAGCACGTCCAGCAGGTACGTGACGTTGAACCCGATGTCGATCGTGTCGCCGCCGTAGTCGATTTCCAGCTCTTCGACAGCTTCTTCCTGGTCGGCGTTGGTCGAGCTGATCTTCATCGAACCCGGCGAAATCATGCAGCGCACGCCCTTGAACTTGTCGCTCGTCATGATCGCCGCGCGCTGCAGCGAACGCAGCAGTTCTTCGCGGCTGATCGTGAAGTCGTTCTTGTAGCCTTTCGGGATCACGCGCGTGTAATCCGGGAATTTTCCTTCCACCAGCTTCGACACGAGTTCGATGTCGGCGAAGGTCAGCTTGACCTGCGAGGCGGCGATGTCGAGGCGGACCGTGTCGTCGCTTTCTTCCAGCAGGCGCTGCAGTTCCAGGATGGTCTTGCGCGGGATGATCACTTCCTGGCGCTCGAAGTGCTGCTCGGCCGTGACTTGCGAGAACGCGAGGCGGTGGCCATCGGTGGCGACGGCGATCACGTTATTACCCTCCAGCACCAGCAGCAGGCCGTTCAGGTAGTAGCGGATGTCTTGCTGGGCCATCGCGAAGTGCACCATGTTGAACAGGTGCTTCAGCGTCTTTTGCGGCAGCGTGACGGTCGCGTTGTAGGTGTCGGCCACGGACACCGTGGGAAATTCCTCGGCCGCCAGCGTCTGCAGCGCGAAGCGCGACTTGCCGCTCTGCACGGTGAGGCGCTTGTTCAGCAGGGTCATCGTGACGTCGCCGGATTCCGGCAGCGCGCGCAGGATGTCGAGCAGCTTGCGCGCGGCGACGGTCGTGCCGGCTTCTTCGGGACCCGAGCCGATATTGGCCAGGGTCGTGATCTGCACCTCGGTGTCGGTCGACAGGAACGAGACGCTCTCGCCATTCTTGCGGAT
Organism: Massilia luteola; assembly: GCF_034420155.1. NCBI lineage: Bacteria > Pseudomonadati > Pseudomonadota > Betaproteobacteria > Burkholderiales > Oxalobacteraceae > Massilia > Massilia luteola. Next base: position 14,219 of record NZ_JAXOFN010000025.1, on the reverse strand, counting down.
GAGGATATTGGCCAGAATCGGCATGGTGTGCCGACGCTCGACAATACCACTCACGATCTGCAGTGGCCGGAGAAGCGTGTCTCGGGTGGATTTGACCAGTTGCATAGATATCCTCGATTAGGGGTAAAAATGTTGTTCGCGCAATATTTTGCCAGAAATCATCGGGGACACGGCCTTTTCGCAAGTTGCTGAAAAATCAGGCAGTTTCCCCTCTGCCCGTCAGCCCTTCAGCGTCTGTTCCAGCACGTGCAATTCGTGGTTGCATTCGGCGTTCTTGGTCCGGTCCTGCGCGATCTTGCGCACCGCGTGCAGCACCGTCGTATGGTCGCGGCCGCCGAACAGTTCGCCAATTTCCGGCAGACTTTTTTGCGTCAGCTCTTTCGCCAGGTACATCGCGATCTGGCGCGGCCGCGCGATGTTGGCCGGGCGGCGTTTCGAATACATGTCCGCGACCTTGATGTTGAAAAAGTCGGCCACGGTCTTCTGGATGTTTTCCACGGAGATCTGACGGTTCTGCACCGACAGCAGATCCTTCAGCGCTTCCTTCACGACGTCGATCGTGATGTCCTTGCCGTGGAAACGCGAGTACGCGAGGATCTTCCTCAGCGCGCCTTCCAGCTCGCGCACGTTCGAGCGCAGGTGTTTGGCCACGAAGAAGGCGACGTCGTCGTTCAGCATCACGCCTTCCGATTCCGCTTTCTTCATGAGGATCGCCACGCGCATTTCCAGTTCCGGCGGTTCGATCGCAACCGTGAGGCCGGAGTCGAAGCGCGAGATCAGGCGGTCGTCCATGCCGGTGATCTCTTTCGGATAGGTATCCGACGTGATGATGATCTGTTTCTTGGCCGCGATCAGCGCTTCGAACGCATAGAAAAACTCTTCCTGCGTGCGGCTCTTGCCGCCGAAGAATTGAATATCGTCGATGAGCAGCATGTCCAGCGAGTGGTAGTAATGCTTGAAGTCATCGAAGCCCTTGCGTTGATAGGCCGTCACGACGTCGCGCACATACTGTTCCGCATGGATGTAGCGGATGCGCGCGCCCGGCTGGTCGGCCATCACCTGGTTGCCGATCGCGTGGATCAGGTGGGTCTTACCGAGGCCGACGCCGCCGTAGAAGAACAGCGGGTTGTACGAGACGCCCGGGTTGTTCGCGACCTGGATCGCGGCGGCGCGCGCCAGCTGGTTCGCCTTACCGGTCACGAAGTTCTCAAACGTGAGGTCCGGATTGACGCGGCTCTGTTCGCGGCGCGGATTGTTCGCGATGACGTTGTCCGGCGTGACGACGGGCATCTCCGGCACGGTCTTGTCGGCGGCGGCGTTCACGCCCAGCGCACCCGTCATGGCGGGCGCGGAGGACGGTGCCGCTACCGTTTTCTTCGGCATGCTGTTCTTGGGGTCGAGCACGAACTGCACGTCGACCGGCCGCTGGAAATAATCGGACGCGAACGATGTGATGCGGTTGGCGAACTGCGACTTCACCCAGTCGAGTTTGAAGCGATTGGGCGCCGCAATGCGCAGCTTGCCGTCCTCGTAGTCGAGGGCGACAAGTGGTTTGATCCACGCGGTATATTGCTGCGGTGTCAGCTCGAGCTCCAACTGGTTGGAACAGGTCTGCCAAAAGTTATCCATACATGACTAAGTTAAGCGTAACACTCTATTTTACCCGTGTTCTCGCAAGTTATCCACAGGCGATTCGCGAATTTTCCACCGAAACCGGGCAGCTTGTCCGATGGCTTTGTATACGGGCGAAGCGGTTTGCGGTGCACAAAAACGCAGCCGCAACGCAACGGCTTCCTTGACAGCCGAACCAAAAATGCAGTTTAATTCAGGGTTCCCCGCCCGTACGCTTTGTTAATCCAACAATGAGCACACAGGCGACTAGCTTTGCTGTGGCGTGACGCTGGCTTAACAACTGCGAAATGTCATTGGCGCAATGCTGACTCAGCGTGAGCTCAGCCCCGATTTTTTGCATTCTATTTTGCTTTAAGCGAGACCACCATGAAACGTACTTACCAACCTTCCGTCGTTCGTCGCAAGCGCACGCACGGCTTCCGCGCACGTATGGCTACCCGTGGTGGCCGCCTTGTCCTGAACGCTCGCCGCGCCAAAGGCCGCAAGCGCCTGGCTGTCTAAGCCCAGGAAGCGGCATCGACCACGCCTACGTCACATGACAGGCGAAGGTTCGCACGACTTCGCGCGCGTTCGGCGTATCGTAAAAACGGATGAGTTTTCATCCGTTTTTCGTTTGCGCCCTGCACAAAAAACCGCGCATTTCGTGCTGTATACCCGACCGAATGCCCTGCCTCATGCGCGGCTGGGCGTCGTCGCGGCCAAACGTTTTGCGCCGCGCGCGGTCACGCGCAACACCATCAAGCGCATCACCCGCGAACTGTTCCGCACCACGCCGCTGCCGGCGCTCGACTGCATCGTCCGTCTGGCCCGTCCCGTCAACGGCAAGGACGGTCCGGCCACGACGTCCGCCTTGAAGGCGCTGCTGCGCGTCGAACTGGCGCGCCTGTTCGCGTCGCAGGCACCGCGTGTCCGCAAAGCCGATCAGGCCGGCGCCGCCGCTCCACAGGCGGCGAGCGTTGCGCCTTCAGGTTCGCAACCGGGATTATCATGAACCGGTTGCTCGTCTGGCTGTTGCGCGGTTACCAGTTGCTGGTGTCTCCGATGCTCGGGCAGAACTGCCGTTTCTATCCGACCTGTTCCAATTACGCGATCGAGGCCGTCAAGATCCACGGCGCCGCGCGCGGCGGTTGGCTGGCCGTGCGCCGCATCTGCCGTTGCCATCCGTGGAACGAGGGCGGCGTCGACCTGGTACCGCGTCCCGGAGAGCAGCATTCCTCACCAACCGCTTGCGGTTGCAAGCATTCCTGAATAAGACCAATGGAAATCAATAAACGTACCATCCTGTGGATCGTGTTCGCCGTCGCACTGGTCGTCCTGTGGAACGACTGGATGGTGGCCAACGGCAAGCAGTCGATGTTCTCGGCGCAGCCGCCGGCCAAGGTCGCGCAAGCCCCTAACCCGGTCAAGCCGAACGACCTGCCGACTGCCGCCACGACGGCCCCGGCCGCGACTGTCCCGGGCGCGCCTGCCGCGCCCGCACCGGTCCAGACCCAGGTCATCACGATCACCACCGACGTCGTCAAGGCCGACATCGACACGGCCGGCGGCGTCATCCGTCGCCTGGAGCTGCTCAAGTACCGCGACAAGGTCGACCCGACCAAGAACCAGGTGCTGTTCCAGAGCAATGGCCCGCGCGTCTATCTGGCCCAGACGGGCCTGACGGGCACCAGCACGGCCGGCGTCCTGCCGAACCACAACACCGCCTTCACGGCCCGTCCGGGCGTGCGCACGCTGGACAACGGCAACCAGGTGCAGCTCGTGCTGGACGCGGAGCAGGGCGGCGTGCGCCTGACCAAGACCTTCACGTTCAAGCGCAACGATTACGTGATCGACGTGCGTCACGACGTGACGAACCTGACCCAGGCACCGGTGACCCCGTCGCTGTATTTCCAGCTGGAGCATGACGGCATGAAGCCGGCAGGCGACACCTATTTCAACAGCAGCTACACCGGCCCCACGCTGTGGACGTCGCAGGATCACTACCAGAAGCTGACCTTCGACAAGATCGCCAAGGGCACGGACGACCATACGAAGACGGCGACCGACGGCTGGATCGCGATTTCGCAGCACTTCTTCGTCTCGGCGTTCATCCCGCCGGAAAAGGCGCAGCGCGACATCTACACGAAGGCCCTGGGCAACGACCTGTTCGCCATCGGCGCCGTCGAGCCGCTGGGCACCGTCGCGCCGGGCGCGACCGTCTCCAACGCCGCGCGCCTGTACTCGGGCCCGCAAGTGCAGAGCCTGCTGGAAAAAGTGACCCCGGGCCTGGACCTGGTGCGCGACTACGCCTGGGCCGCGATCATCGCCAAGCCGATCTTCGCGACGATGAACTGGCTGCACTCGATGATCGGCAACTGGGGCTGGACCATCATGGCCTTCACCATCCTGATCAAGCTGCTGTTCTTCCCGCTGTCGGCGGCCGGCTACCGCAGCATGGCCAAGATGAAGACCGTGACGCCGAAGATGCAGGCGCTGCGCGAGCGTCACAAGAACGATCCGGCCAAGATGCAGCAGGCCACGATGGAGCTGTACAAGGCCGAGAAGATCAACCCGCTGGGCGGCTGCCTGCCGATCGTGGTGCAGATGCCGGTGTTCCTGGCCCTGTACTGGGTGCTGCAGGCCGCGGTCGAGATGCGCGGCGCGACCTGGCTGTGGATTCCCGACCTGACCCTGAAGGATCCGTTCTTCATCCTGCCGGTCCTGTACGCGATCTCGATGTTCATCACGCAGCGCCTGAATCCGCAACCGGCCGATCCGGTGCAGGCCAAGATGATGATGTTCATGCCGCTGGCGTTCTCGGTCATGTTCCTGTTCTTCCCGTCCGGCCTCGTGCTGTACTGGGTGGTGAACAACCTGATCTCGATGGCGCAGCAGTACGTCATCACCAAGAAGTTCGCGCCGGCCAAGTAAGCCTGGCCTGGTGACCGAAAAGCCCGTGTCTTCACGGGCTTTTTGTTTTTGATGAGCCGCCGTTCCCGCGCAGGCGGGCGCCCAGTTTGTATGCGTTACGACGGCGCCGGCAGCACTTGGGTCCCCGCCTGCGCGAGGACGACGTTGGAACGCGCGCCGATGCCGCCAGCACTCGCACCTTCGATCAACTACAATCGCACCCCATGAAACTCGACACCTCCCCCATCGCCGCCATCGCCACCGCCCCCGGACGCGGCGGCATCGGCGTGGTGCGCGCCTCCGGCAAGGACCTGTCTCCGCTCGTCGCCGCGCTGTTCCCGGGCGCGATGCTGGCGCCACGCCACGCCACCTACCTGCCGTTCAAGGATGCCGCGGGCACCGTCATCGACGAAGGCCTCGCGCTGTACTTCAAGGCGCCGCATTCCTACACCGGCGAGGACGTGCTGGAACTGCAGGGCCACGGCGGCCCCGTCGTGCTGCGCATGCTGCTCGCGCGCGTGCTGGAGGCAGGCCGCGACGCGGACTTGCGCCTCGCGGAGCCGGGCGAATTCACGCGCCGCGCCTTCCTGAACGACAAGCTCGATCTCGCCCAGGCCGAAGCCGTCGCCGACCTGATCGACGCGTCCACCGAGGCCGCCGCGAAATCGGCGTCGCAATCGCTGTCCGGCGCGTTCTCGAAGGTCGTTCATGAACTGGTCGACAAGACGATCAACCTGCGCATGCTCGTCGAGGCCACGCTCGATTTTCCCGAGGAGGAGATCGACTTCCTCGAGAAATCGAATGCGCGCGGCCAGTTGAAGGGCATCGTCGATGCGCTCGAAGCCGTGTTCCGCCAGGCCGCCCAGGGCGCGCTGCTGCGCGAGGGGCTGAACGTCGTGCTCGTCGGCCAGCCGAACGTCGGCAAGTCGTCGCTGCTGAATGCACTGGCCGGCTCGGACGTCGCCATCGTCACGCCGATCGCGGGCACCACGCGCGATAAAGTCAGCGAGACGATCCAGGTCGAGGGCATCCCGCTGAACATCGTCGACACGGCCGGCATCCGCGCCATCGACGAGGGCATCGACGTCGTCGAGCGCATCGGCATCGAGCGCACCTGGGGCGAGGTCGGCAAGGCGGACGTGATCCTGCACCTGCTCGACGCCAGCCTGGGCCCCGCCGAGGCCGACGAAGCGATCGTCGCCGCGTTCCCGGCCGGCGTGCCCGTCGTGCGCATCTGGAACAAGATCGACCTGTCGGGCCACCAGCCGGGCATCGACCAGAGTGCCGACGCGGCCCACATCTATCTGTCGGCGCACGAAAAGCTCGGCATCGACCTGCTGCGCGCGGAACTGCTGCGCATCGCCGGCTGGCAGCAGACGGGCGAATCGCTGTACCTCGCGCGCGAACGCCACCTCGTCGCATTGCGCAACGCGCGCGAGCACCTGCGGTTCGCCGCCGAACACGCGGCGCAGGACGACCAGTCGCTCGACCTGTTCGCCGAGGAGCTGCGGCTCGCGCAGGATCAGCTGTCCAGCATCACCGGGCAGTTCACGCCGGATGATCTGCTGGGGGTGATCTTCAGCAGGTTCTGTATCGGCAAGTGATCTGCTGCACGGTGCGCCGGCGCGGGAGGCTTAGAACTCCGCCCATTCCTCGCCGGCCGTCGCCGTCGGCCGGGTCAGCGCTGCCGATCGCACGGGCGCCGTCGGCATTGCTTTCAAGGCTACACGCCTGCCCATGATGGGGTTCACGCTTGCCGTGCGGTGGGACGCGGATTGTTGCGCGCCGGGGAGCTTGAAGACGGACACCATCTGGTCGAGATTGCTGGCCTGATCCTTCAGCGAATTCGCGGCAGCTGCCGCTTCCTCGACGAGGGCCGCATTCTGTTGCGTCGCCTGGTCCATCTGCGTGATGGCCTGGTTGACCTGCTCGATGCCGTTGCGCTGCTCTGCGCTCGCTTCCGCGATTTCAGAAATGATTTCAGTGACGCGCTTGACGCTGGCAACCACTTCTTCCATCGTCGCGCCTGCCTGATCCACCAGCTTGCTTCCCACTTCGACTTTCTCGACCGAATCGCCGATCAGCGCCTTGATTTCCTTGGCTGCGTTTGCCGAGCGTTGGGCCAGGGTGCGCACTTCGGAGGCGACGACCGCGAAACCGCGTCCTTGCTCTCCGGCGCGGGCCGCCTCCACGGCTGCGTTCAGGGCCAGGATATTGGTCTGGAATGCAATGCCGTCGATCACGCTGATGATGTCGACGATCTTCCTGGCGGAGTCATTGATGGAGCCCATCGTCTGTACCACTTCGGACACGACGGAACCACCCTTTTGCGCCACTTCCGAGGCAGATGTTGCCAAGTGGTTGGCTTGGCGCGCGTGATCGGCGTTCTGTTGCACGGTCGAGGTCAGTTCTTCCACCGAGGAGGCCGTTTCTTCCAGCGAGCTTGCCTGCTCCTCGGTCCGGCCCGACAGATCCATGTTGCCCGAGGCGATTTGATCGGAGGCTGAAACGATGGTTTCGGTGCCGTTGCGCACTTCGGTCACGATGCGGGCAAGATTGTCGTTCATGTCCTTCAATGCGATGATCAGCTGTCCGGTTTCATCCGTCGATGTGGCCTCGATGCCGGCCGTCAGGTCGCCCTTGGCCACGCGTTGCGCGAGGTCGACCGCAACACCGATCGGTTTGGTGATGTTCGCCGTCAGCCAGAGCGCCAGCAAGGCGGCCAGTATCGCCGTCACGATCCCGCCGCCGATAATGGTTGCGCTCGTCAGCGAACGCAATGCATTGGCTTCCGTGATGCGCTGCGCCAGCAGTGAGCGTTCTTCCTTGTCCATGTCCGCGAGCAGGGCACGCATCGCATCCATGCCCCGCTTGCCTTTGCCCGCCCGCTCGAACGTGATGATGCCGTCCATGTTGCCGTCGGCGACATCGCGCCGCATCGCGATGACCGGATCGATTGCATCCGCAAGCCATTGATGTTGTGCGGCATTCAGTTTCTGCAGACGCTCTTGCTGGTGAGGATTGTCTGCTGTAAGCGACTTCGCCTTCTCGAAGTGTATTTTGAAGGCCAGTTGGCCTTCATTCAATGGTTCCAGCGAAGCTTCGTTGCCGGTCAGCGCAAAGCCACGCTCGCCGGTTTCAACGTTGACCAGGTTCCCCAGCATGCCGTTGACTTCTTCCAGCACCCGGTAGGTGTGGATGTTCAGTTCGTTTGCCTTGCCCAGCCGGGCAAAGTTGGTATAGGCGATCGTCAGCAAGACCAGCATCAGAAGGACGATACCGCCGAAGCCGAAATAAAGACGCGTGCCGATTTTAAGATTGGATAATTTCATGATTGTTTTTCTATTGGTCATGTGGTGAGTTTCTGAATCAGGCCGATTTCCGCGCTCGACATCAACTTATCGATGTCCATCAGGATCAGCATGCGCTGATCCAGCGTGCCGAGCCCGATCAGGTAATCGGCATCGACGGCCGCACCCATTTCCGGAGCGGGACGGATCTGTTCCGCATTGAGCGTAATCACATCGGACACGCTGTCGACGACGATGCCGACGATCCGCGTACCGATGTTGAGGATGATGACCACGGTGAACTGGTCGTAGACGGGTGTGCCGAGATCGAATTTGACGCGCATGTCGACGATCGGCACGATGATCCCGCGCAGGTTCACCACGCCTTTGATGAAAACCGGAGCGTTGGCGATCGCGGTCACGGCCTCGTAACCGCGAATTTCCTGCACTTTCAGAATGCTGATGCCGTATTCCTCGTTCCCAAGCCTGAAGGCTAGAAATTCACAGGGTTGCTGTGCCGGTCGCGAAGAAGCATGTTGGGATGTGTCCTGCATTTTTATTGTTTGCGGTAATGAAATGAAGTGCCTGGACAACGAGGCCAGGTTTGGTCGAGTTAATGTCGGTACTGTTGGAACTGTTGGAACTGTTGGTTTCTGCGGATAGCAACGCTAACAAAAATTTCCATGAGGGAAAATCGGTCGGGGATTATTTTTCTCTAGGGAAATCCTTATGTGCGGCTGGGAATTTCCCGTTTTGATGGTGCAGCGCTGCGTGCCGGGTGCAGGCGGGCGAATCGCTTCAGCCGGTTCTGTATCGGGAAGTAACGCCAAATGACGCCCGCCGCGGATGTGCTAGGCTTGCCCCATCCATTGACGAATGAGGCAACCATGGCGGCGACGCAAGACGGGATGACGAGACGGCGCTTCGGCAAGGCGGCATTGGCGCTGGCGGGCGGCAGTCTGCTGGCGTCGTGCGCCAGCATCGTCGGGCCGCGCCGCATCGAGCTGTCGCAATCTCGCCTGCAGGCCGGCCTGGAGCGCCGCTTTCCGCTGCATAACCGCATGCTCGAGTTGTTCGACGTGCAACTGACCCGGCCACGTCTGGCGATCCTGCCGGACACCGACCGCGTCGGCCTCACCCTGGATGTGTCCGTATCGCCGCCGTTCCTGCGCCAGTCGTGGAACGGCACGCTCGCGCTGTCCGGCCATCTGGTGCTGGACAATGCGCGCAACGCCGTCGTCCTCTCCGCGACCCACGTCGACCGTTTCGACGTCGACGGCATGGACAGCAAGCGCGTGCGTGACCTGGGCCGCGCTGCCGATGTGCTCGTGAATCAATTGCTGCGCGAGATGCCGGTCTACAGTTTCCACCCCGAAGACCTGCGTTATGCGGGCATGCAGTTCGTTCCGACGCGGCTCGAGACGGCGCCCGACGCCCTGTTCGTCACGCTGGAACCGGTGCGCTGACGGTTGCCAAAACTGCGCGTCGCAAATCCGATACGACCGGCGCGCACGATTGAACGGCCAGATGCATACGTTACCAGTACTGCTATTATTTCCGGCAGTTGGACGGTCCGGCATCGGTGACGATGACGTCGGGACACTGCAACTGTTGTTTCTTTAAAACTAGCTGGGCCCAAGCGTTGCACAGGTAGCGCAAACGGCGCACACTGGTTTGAAAGACCACAACAGCACGAACCGCAGAAGCGGGCACAACCGCGCTTGCGCTTTCTCATGCACACGGTGTTCCACTAAAGTAATCTCTGCGTTACTGACGTGCTGCCGGGTAAGGGGGTAACCTTGGAAACGATACAGGAAAGTGTTCCGGACAAGAGCGTGCCTGTCGAGCCGATCGTCGCCGCCTCGATGAGCGCGACGCCGGTGCCAGCCCGTCTGAGCCTGCCGCCCAAGGGCGCGTGCTGGTATTGCGAAAAACCGCTCGATAGCGTACGCCGCTTCTGCGGCAAATCCTGCGCCGACTCGTTCGACGAAGAAGCGGAATACAACCGCTGAACCGCGGCACCGCGTGTTGCTGACGGCGATCGCAGCGGCGCGGTCAGCCGCCGTCGGCCCGGCTGCGCAGCAGCGCCAGGGCACCGTCGAAATCGAAGCATTCGACCAGATCCGCCACCTCGCGGTAATCGTCTTCCCCAAGTTGAGCGGCCAGCGCGCCGGCGGCCTCGCGCACGAGGTCGACCGCATCGCCATTGCCTTCGTCGAGCAGCGTCATGAGGCGGCCCACGGCGTCGTGACCGGTTTGCGGCGGCCGTGTCGCCGGCGCCGCGGGACGGCGCTCGGGCAGGGTGCTGGCCAGTGCATCCAGTTCGCGCAGCACCCGTTCCAGTTCGTCCTGCAGGCGCGCGAGGCTGCCGTGGATGCCGCCATCGTTCGTGTGCAGCATCCGCTCCACGACGTCCGCCTGGCGCCGCAGCGGCACCGCCTCGATCATGCCGGCGGCCCCTTTGAGGGTGTGCACGAGGCGCAGCGCCAGCACGGCGTCGCCCTGGTCGTGCGCGGTACGGATGCCGGCCGCGGCCTGGCGGTACTCGTTGCGAAAGCGCGCGAGGACGCGCCCGAACAGGTTTCCGTCGCCCATCAGGCGCGCGATGCCGCCCGCGTGATTCACGGCCGGGTCGTCGAGCGCAGCGGGCAGGTGGCGTTGATCGGGACTGTCCATCGGGTGTTATTTTGTCGTAAACGACCAGCTGCGGCTGACCGGTGTGCCGTCGATGGCCCCCGTGAAGGCGACGTCGTAGGTGGTGGCCGCCGCCAGCGGGGCCAGCGGGACGATCGCCGCCGCCGACTGGGTGTGCGTGTTCGCATCCTGGCCTTGCACCAGCAGGCGCGTGGACAGGTCGCTGCCGGATCCGTGGGCGCGGATCGTGAAGCTCTGCACCGTCAGCTTGCGCGTCAGGTTCGTGTGCACGCTGACCGGGTAGCCGACGTTATTAATGTTGGGCACCGGATCCGGCTCCTCGTAATCGCTGAGAAAGTTCGCCGGCACCTGGGTCTGGCCACTGAACGGCCACGTCACGAGCGTGCCGGCGGCGATGCCGCTGCCGTAGCGGTTGTTGGCGACGAAGTCGGCGGTGAAGTAATTATAGTTGCCCGACGACGTCGCCGCACCGGTGCCGATTTCCTTGAACATGGGCTCGAAGATCACGAAGCGGTGATAGATGGCCGTGATCAGTTCCTCGGCCATGTAGAAGCCGGTGCCGTTCGTGGTTGCCGAGATGACTTCGCCGATCGCGTTTTCGCCGACAAACGTGTAACCGGCCGCCTTCAGCCGGGCCCCCAGGTCCACGCCCGTGAAGCCCGGTTTGCCGGCCGTCTGGTCGTGGGTCACGACGTTGTTGATGCGCTGGTAGTCGGAATGGCCCTGGGCCGCGACATCGATGACGCCATTGTGCGTGAGGGCCGGCATGCCGATCTGGCCGCGGCGGTAGTTAATCCAGTTCAGGCCGTCGGTGGCGATGTTGTTGGTCGCGATGGGCGCCGAGGCGTCCTGCCCCGAGAACCCGGTCGACGGCGTGCCGTTCGAGACGGCGGCATTGCTGCTCCCGCCGCTGCCGCCGCCGCAGGCGACCAGCGCCCACGCCGCGGTGCAGGCGAGGGCAATTTGCCGCACACGATGCATGCTGTTCGTCATATGAAACTCCCAGTGCCCGGCGTGCCGGCTAAAAAGAGCTTCCATTCTAGGCGAAATCGGCGCGCGGCGACGAGCGTACGGACAATCGCGGCCCCGGCATAAGCCCATGTAAAATAAGCCATTCTTCCGCTTCGAACGATTTCAGTGAACGCTACCCGCCAGCAGCGCCTCGCGCGCGCCAAGTTTGCCCTACCCAGTTTCGTGACCCTGCTGTCGATCGCCTGCGGTTTCGGCAGCATCGTGATCTCGGTCGACAACGCGCCCGTGGGCGATCCGTCCGACTATCGCCTGGCCGCGATCCTGCTGGTGCTGGCCGGCGTCTTCGATGCCCTCGACGGCTTCGTCGCCCGCGCCACCAACACGCAGTCCGCGTTCGGCGTGCAACTGGATTCGATCGCCGACGTGATGAATTTCGGCTGCGCCCCGGGCCTGCTGCTGTACTGCTACGGCTTCGCCCAGATGGGGGCCGCGCACCCGACCCTCGTGCGCATGGGCGGCCTGGCCTGCTTCGTGTTCGTGGCCTGCGGTGCGCTGCGCCTGGCGCGCTTCAATGTGATGGTCGGGAGGACCGATCCCCGCTATTTCGTCGGCATGCCGATCACGGCCGGCGCCGCGTGCGTGGCCGCGGTGGTGGTCGCATGGCCCGATCCGGTGGCGGACATGGCCGGCGCCTTCCTCGTCATGCTGCTGATGATCGCGGTCGGCACGCTGATGGTGTCGACGATCCGCTTCCCGAGCTCCAAGCAGCCGAAATCGAAGGCGGCCTTCGTCGCGCTGGCGGTCTGCATCGTGCTGCTGGTGTTGTTGCGGACGCGCTTCTTTGCGCTGTTCTTCGTGTTTTATATCGGCGCGACGCTGCTGCTGAACATCGCGTGGCGGGGTGGCTGGACGAAGATCGCGCCGCCCAAGGTGTACGACGACGAATGAACGGGCAGCGTGGACGGCTTGCCGTCCGCGCGTCCGGACGACATGTGCCCGCACGAGCTGGCTGAACGCGTGGGCACCCCGTGCCCACGATGCGTCAGGGCCGTAGGGTGGGCGGCCTCCGCCCACGATGCATCACGCGAACTTGTCGAACAGGGCCGCCAGATGCGCCGCGGCCACCTTCGCTTCCTCGACGTCGCCCGCATTGCCCGTATGGGTGACGATGCTGGCGGTGAGGAGCTGTACGAACGAGCGGTCCAGCGCCTTGCGCGCGGCCGCCATCTGCTGGGCCACGGCGTCGCAATCGGACGGCGTATCGGCCAGCGCGATCAGCTTCTGGACGCCGCGCAGCTGTCCCTCCACGCGCGCGAGGCGGTTCAGCAAATCCTTCTTCTGCTGCGCCGTCAGCGCGCGGCCTTCGACGATCTTGAGCGGTTCGGCCATGGCGCCGCTGCGCTTACGCGACGTCGTGGCCGCGCGCCGCGCGCAGGATCGTGAACCAGTCGGCGCGCGCCAGCTGGAACGTGGTGCCGGCGACCGCGACCGAGATCGCCTCGATGCGCCCGCTGCCCGTCAGCGGGAAGGGGCGCGACGGCAGCTGCATGATCCACGCGAACACCACGCTGGCGAACGGCTGGTGCAGGCGGTCGGCGATGTCCTTGATCACGAGGCGCAGGTTCTCGGCGTTCGCATCGTTGGCCGTGAACAGGCGGCCGCCGGCCAGCGGCGACCAGATCATCGGCGCGACGCCTTTGTCCTGCAGGCCGTCGAAGGTCTCGTCGAACATCGGCGCCACGTGCAGCGGCGAGAATTCCACCTGGTTCGTCGACAGCTCGATGCGGCGATCGAGCGCCTCGAACTGGTGGTGGCTGAAATTCGACACGCCGAAGTGCAGCACCTTGCCGTCCTGCTTCAGGCGCGTGAAGGCCTGCGCGATCTCGTCGAAATCCATCAGCGGGTCGGGGCGGTGGATCAGCAGCAGGTCCAGGCGGTCCGTGTGCAGCTGGCGCAGCGATTCCTCGGCGGAGGCGACGATGTGCGCGGCGCTCGTGTCGTAGTGCTGGATGGTGTGCTGCGGGCGTTTATTCGACAGCAGCCTGATGCCGCACTTGCTGATCAGCTGCATGCGGTCGCGCAGCGAAGGCTGGGCGCGCAGGGCTTCGCCGAACAGGCCTTCGACGCCGTAGTTGCCGTAGATGTCCGCATGGTCGAACGACGTGACGCCCAGCGCGATGCACTGCTCGATGAAGGCGATGCGCTGCTCCACCGTCATGCCCCATTCGACCATGCGCCACATGCCGGCGACGATGCGGGACAGTTCGAGGCCACCGTTCTTGCGGATGGCGATGCGCGGGCAGGACAGGTCGCGGGGCAGGGCAGAGGTCATCGTTCTTCTTCCGGGTAATCGTAGGGTCATTATAGACGTAGGGTGGGCACCCCTGTGCCCACGCCGCCGTTCGCAAACCGCAAACGCCACGCGTGGGCACGGCGTGCCCACCCTTGTATCTTGATAGAGTTGATGGTTAGCTACCATCAGCTGAGGTGAAGACCAGCTTGTGCCCACCCTTAAGGCATCGACCTTCGAGTGTAGATTAAGCCCTTCACCTCTCCCACCCCATTGCTGAACACTGGACGGTATCCGAGGGCGCTGACCCTGCATGTACAAGGCGAGTGTGGAGTGGATTAGGGAAATCAATAACACGAGGAAGAGTAATGTTTTATCTTGGCGTAGACGTTTCGAAGAAAAAACTGGACTGCATGCTGCTCAACAGTACGAACGACAAGTTGAAGTCCAAATCGTTATCGAATACGAAGGCTGGCATCGAAGAACTGATC
>NZ_JAXOFN010000024.1:0-103220 GCF_034420155.1 Massilia luteola | reverse complement strand
CATGATTTACGATTCACGCTTCCTCCCCACGGTCGATTACTCTTCCGCAGTTGCGCTTCACTTCGCTCGCTGTGGTCAGCTTGCGGCGGGACTTTCACCCGCAAGAGTGCGCCCATGCTGGGCGCACGACGAAAAAAAAACCGCCCCGGCATGGCCGGAGCGGTTTTTCGTGCCGGTGCGCGTGTGGCTTACGCGGAGAACGACGAGCCGCAGCCGCAGGTCGACGTGGCGTTCGGGTTCTTGATGACGAACTGGGCGCCTTCGAGGTCGTCCTTGTAGTCGATCTCGGCGCCGACCAGGTACTGGTAGCTCATCGAGTCGATCAGCAGCATGACGCCGTTCTTTTCCATCGTCGTGTCGTCTTCGTTCACGATCTCGTCGAAGGTGAAGCCGTACTGGAAGCCCGAGCACCCGCCACCCTGCACGAAGACGCGCAGTTTCAGGTCGGGATTGCCTTCTTCCTCGATCAGTTGAGCAACCTTCTGGGCAGCGCTGTCGGTGAAATTGATGGGCGAGGGGATCGTGTCTTGTGCGTTTTGCACTTCGGCGACTGCGTTCATGGATAAACTCCTGATTGGATTCGGATTTCGTCCATTATAGACCGTTGGCGCCAGTCATGCTGAAGCCCCTTCGGCCGCCACGCCGAGATGAAAAACGGGCTCGGGGGCCGGCGCCAGGTCGGTCTGGTGCGTCAATTTTCCGGTGACGAGGGCGCCGCCGTGCATTTCCAGCAGGCGGTAATGGACATCCCCATGTATGCGGCCTTTCGGCTGCAATTCAAGGAGTTCCGACGAAAACACCGTCCCCGCGATATAGCCGTTGACCACCAGGTTGGCGCAACGGACCTCGCCCTCGATGCGCGCGTGTTCGGACACGATCAGCACGCTCTCGTTGCCGTCCGCGGCGACCACGTTGCCGTGCACCTCACCGTCGATGCGCAGGCCGCCGGTGAACACCAGATCCCCTTCGATGCGTGCGGAAATGCCGATCAGGCTATCGATTTCG
This sequence comes from Massilia luteola, assembly GCF_034420155.1. Taxonomy (NCBI): domain Bacteria; kingdom Pseudomonadati; phylum Pseudomonadota; class Betaproteobacteria; order Burkholderiales; family Oxalobacteraceae; genus Massilia; species Massilia luteola. The sequence goes on along the minus strand of NZ_JAXOFN010000024.1, from coordinate 102,215 downwards.
CTTTTTGCGTTACGACCGAACATGATTGTCCCCTGTGCGTGTGGCGTCGACGTCAAAACTCAGTCCAACGGTCAATGTACCGGCGCCAACACTTGCCACCTTGATCTGCGTCTTGTGGCTTGGGGGTGAACGGTCCGGGCCGTTACGGCAGCAGCGCGATCTGCTTCAGGCCGGTACTTTCCGGCACGCCGAACATCAGGTTCATGCACTGCACGGCCTGGCCAGCCGCGCCTTTGACCAGGTTGTCCTGGACGACGAGGATGACGACCGTGTTGCCGTTGTCCGGACGGTGCAGCGCGATGCGCAGCATGTTCGAGCCGCGCGTCGAGCGGGTTTCCGGATGCGAGCCGAACGGCATCACGTCGACGAATTCCGCGTCCTTGTACTGCGCTTCGAACAGCGCTTGGAGGGCGTCGTTCGTGATGTCCTGCGTGAGGCGCGCGTACAGGGTCGAATGCATGCCTCGGATCATCGGCACGAGGTGCGGCGTGAAGATCAGGCCGACCTTCTGGTCCGTGTAGCGCTGCAGCTGGGCCGACGTCTCCGGCGTGTGGCGGTGGCCGTGCACGCCGTAGGCCTTGAAATTGTCGCTGGCTTCCGAGAACAGCGTGCCGATCTCGGCCTTGCGGCCGGCGCCGGACACGCCCGACTTACTGTCGGCGATCAGGTTGCCCGCATCGACGATGCCCGCCTTCAGCAGCGGATAAAAGCCCAACTGCATCGTGGTCGGGTAGCAGCCCGGGTTGGCGATCAGGCGCGCCTTCCGGATGTCGTCGCGGTTCAGTTCCGGCAGGCCGTACACGGCTTCTTCCAGCAGGTCGGGCGCGCTGTGCGGGATCTTGTACCACTTCTCGAACGTGGCCTGGTCCTTCAGGCGGAAGTCGGCGGCCAGGTCGATCACTTTCACGCCGGCGGCGATCAAATCGGGCGCCTGGGCCATGGCGACGCCGTGCGGGGTCGCGAAGAACACGACGTCGCACTGCTTCAGGTCGGCCTTGTCCGGGCTCGAGAACGCGAGGTCGACGTGGCCGCGCAGCGAGGGAAACATGTCGGCGACGGGCAGGCCGTCTTCCTTGCGCGACGTGATGGCGTTCAGCTGCGCCTCGGGGTGGGCTGCGAGCAGGCGCAGCAATTCCACGCCCGTGTACCCGGTGCCGCCAACGATGCCAACTTTGATCATGCTGTTTCCCCTTGGTAAATGAATACATTCTGTTCGAGCCCGCAATTTTAGCAGGCTGCTACGGCGCGTGCTGCATAGCCGCATGGCCGACGGTGAGCGCACGTCATCAGGCCGTCACAACCGTTACTTACCGTCCGCATGAATTTTTACACTGTTGCGCTTTTGTAATCAAAACCTCTGGAAATCCATGCCACGACGTTTCGCCTGACGCCGATCGCACGTACACGAACGATGCGGGCATGCCGTCGTGCTGGCTCGCGAACCTGTCGGTCGGCTGGCCGGGGCTGACCGGGATCAGGACCGGGGTCAGAGCCCGTTTTTTGGAAATTGCCCAAAACAGGGCTCTGACCCCGAATTTGGGCAACAAAAAAGCCGCCGGCTTTGCAGCGGGCGGCTTTTCGTTTCGGCAGCAGCGCAGCAGCGCTGCAGATCCGATTAACGCTTCGAGAATTGCTTTGCGCGACGTGCTTTGCGCAGACCAACTTTCTTACGCTCGACTTCACGGGCGTCACGGGTGACGAAACCGGCACGTGCCAGATCGCCCTTGAGGCCTGCGTCGTAGTCGATCAGTGCGCGGGTGATGCCGTGGCGCACTGCACCTGCCTGGCCGGACTCGCCGCCGCCATGCACGTTGACTTTGATGTCGAAACGCTCGACGTTGCCGGTCAGTTCCAGCGGTTGACGGATGACCATCAGGCCGGTTTCGCGCGAGAAGTATTCGGCGGCCGGTTTGCCGTTCACGATGATCTGGCCGGTGCCAGCTTTGATGAACACACGGGCCACTGCACTCTTGCGACGGCCGGTGCCGTAGTTGTAGTTACCGATCATGTCAGTTCCTTACTTAGATTTCGAGTGCTTTGGGTTGCTGGGCAGCGTGCGGGTGGGTGGCTTCCGCATACACTTTCAGCTTCTTGATCATTGCGTAGCCCAGCGGGCCCTTCGGCAGCATGCCTTTGACGGCTTTTTCCAGGGCGCGGCCCGGGAAGCGCTGTTGCATTTTCAGGAAGTTGGTTTCGTAGATACCGCCCGGGTAGCCCGAGTGACGGTAGTATTTCTTGTCGTTGGCTTTGGTGCCGGTCACGCGCAGTTTGCCTGCGTTGACGACGACGATGAAATCACCGGTATCGACGTGCGGAGTAAATTCCGGCTTGTGCTTGCCGCGCAGTCGGAGTGCCACTTCGCTGGCAACACGTCCGAGGACTTTGTCCGTCGCGTCAATCACGTACCAATCGCGCTGGACTTCATGGCCCTTAGCGGAAAAAGTTTTCATGTTGACTTCCTAATATAGGGGTAGTAATGCTCGAATGGTGGTTCCGCGGGCGATATTACTTCGCGGACTCTGCCTTATTGTCTTTTCCCGAGCAAATGGAAAGCCCACGACTATAGCCGATTTCTCACCCGACAGTCAAGGCCGCCCCCGCCTGCGCACTGGGGTGGAGGCAACGCAATTCCTAGCGGAATCACACAGCCTAGACTCCCACGCTGAGTCATGCAATTTTGCAACTTTTCATTGACCACGAAATCGATATCAAATTAGTATGATCTGCATCGATGAGGAGACTATTTGTTGAAATCCATCCTGTTCCTGGGCGCACTGCTGGCCACGCTCCCAGCGGCGGCGGCGCCCGCGGCACCGGCGCAGACGCGCACCTGCCACCTGCCCGGCGTCGAGGAAGCCCTGCGCTGCCTGACCCTGCCCGTTCCGCTCGAACCCGGCAAGCCCGCCACCCTGAACCTGCACGTGACGATCGCCCCCGCCCTGCGCCAGGGCGCGCGGCCGGATCCGCTGTTCGTGCTCGCGGGCGGCCCCGGCGAAGCGGGCAGCGACGTGCTGCCGCTGCTGTCCACCGCGTTCAAGCGCGTGCGCGCCACGCGCGACATCGTGTTCATCGACCAGCGCGGCACCGGGTTGTCCGGCAAGCTCGAATGCCCGTCCGACAGGGACGCGGATGCGCAGCTCAGCGATCTGGAGGCCGACGCCGCCATGCGCCGCTGCATCACGGCCAGCAAAACCCCGTTTGCCGCCTACACGACGGCCGCCGCCGCGCGCGACATCGAAGCGGTGCGCCGGGCGCTGGGCTATGAAAAGATCAATCTGTGGGGCGGTTCGTACGGCACCCGTCTCGCGCAGGCCTATGCGCGCGCCTACCCGGCCGCCGTGCGCACGCTTCTGCTCGACGCGGTCGCCGCGCCCGACCAGGTGATCCCGGCCGGCGGCCACGATGCCCAGGCCGCGCTCGACCGGCTGTTCGCGCAGTGCGCCAGGGATGCCGCCTGCGCCCGCGCCTACCCGAACCTGCGCGGCGAATTCGACGCGCTCGTCGGCAAGCTCGATGCGGCGCCCCTGAAACTGAACCTGCCGGACCCGCGCACGGCGCGCCAGGTCGACTTCACGATGACGAGCGCACGCCTGCTCAACACCGTGCGCAACATGCTGTATTCGCCGGCCGACGCGCGCCGCCTGCCCTTCCTCGTGCACAGCGCCAGCGAAGGCCGCTGGCAGCCGTTCGTCGCGCGCCGCAACCTCGCCGCCGACATGTCCGCGGAGGGTTCGCCGGCCACGTTGCTGCTCCTCGCCGTCGTCTGCGCCGAGGACATGCCGCGTTTTACGCCCGCGCTGGCGGCCGCCGACGCGAGCCCGCTGACGCGCACCCTGGGCGACCGCCTGCGCGGGTGGTGCCACGCCATGAACGTGCCGGCCGTCCCGTATGTCGCGCCGACGCGCATCGCCGCGCCCGCGCTGCTGCTGTCCGGCGCGCAGGACCCCGTCACGCCGCCACACCGCGCCCAGGAGGCCGCCCGCTACATGGCTAACGCGCAGCTGCTGACGGCGCCCAACGTCGGCCACGGCGTGTCGCAGCTGGGCTGCGCACCGCGCCTGCTGCGCGCCTTCCTCGACCGGCCCGAGGCCAAAGTCGACGGCGCCTGCCTGAACGAGATCCCGGCCCCGACCTTCCAGCTCGGCAGCGCCGGACCGCAACCCTGAACACAGGCCGCATATGATCGAAGCACACGAAGTCCGCAAACAGTTCGGCGCCGTGCAGGCGCTGGGAGGCGTCAGCTTCACGGCGCGCGACGGCAACATCACGGCCCTGCTGGGCCCCAACGGCGCCGGCAAGACGACCCTGCTGCGCACCCTCGTCGGCATGCTGAAACGCGACCACGGCACCATCCTGGTGGACGGCGTCGACCCGGAACGCGATCCGCTCGCCGTGCGCGCCAACATCGGCTTCCTGACCGACCAGTTCGGGCTGTACGAGCGCCTGTCCACGCGCGAATACCTCACGTATTTCGGGGAGCTGAACGGCATGGAAGACGGCGACCTGCGCCAGCGCATCGACGAGGTCTCGGAGATGCTCGCGATGGACGACATCCTGGAACGCCGCAGCAAGGGCTTTTCGCAGGGCCAGCGCATCAAGGTGGCCCTCGCGCGCGCGCTGCTGCACCGTCCGCGCCACCTGCTGCTCGACGAACCCACGCGCGGCCTGGACGTGATGAGCACGCGCGCCGTGCGCCACGCGCTGGCCGCGCTGCGCGCCGAGGGCTGCTGCGTCGTGATGGCCACGCACGTGATGCAGGAAGTCAGCCATTTGTGCGACGACGTGATCGTCATCGCCAAGGGCCATACCGTGGCGCAGGGCACGCCGGCCGACCTGTGCCGGCGCACCGGCATCGCCAACCTGGAAGACGCCTTCGTGCGCCTGGTCGGCACCGACGAAGGGATCGTCGCATGAAATCCAAATTCCTCGTGGTGTTTCGCAAAGAATTCAAGGAATCGCTGCGCGACAAGCGCTCGCTCGGCCTGCTGGCCCTGTTCACGCTGATGTACCCGGTGCTGCTGGGCGTCCTGCTGCACCAGTGGATCGAGCGCGCCACGCGGCCCGAGCGCGAAGGCATCGTGCTGGCCGTGATCGGCGGCGCGCAGGCGCCCACCTTGATGGCCCAGCTGAAGCAGAAGAGCATCACCGTCCACGATACGCCGCCGCTCACCGAAGCCGCGATCGGCGACCTGCTGCGCGCAAAGAAGGCCGCCGCCGTGCTGCGCCTGCCCGGCAAGTACGCGCGCGACTACGAGGCGATGCGGCCGGCCCGCATCGAGCTGTGGTTCGATTCGTCGACGGAGCAGGACGGCCGGCGCGATGTCGAGGACGTGCTGAACGCCTACGGCGCCAACATCGCCAGCGCGCGCCTGCTGGCGCACGGCGTGTCGCCGGCGGCGCTGTCGCCCGTGCAGGTGCAGCGCTACGACACGGGCACGACGGCCGCGCGTTCCGCCGGCATCATCGGCGGCATCCTCGGCTTCCTGTTCTTCCCCGCGTTCATCTGCGGCCTCTCGGCGGCGGTCGATTCCACGGCGGGCGAGCGCGAACGCCGCTCGCTCGAGGTGCTGATGGCGCAGCCCGTGCGCACGTGGGAACTCGTCGGCGGCAAATGGCTGGCCGCGGCGTCGCTGGCCGTCATCGGCATCACGCTGGAACTGATGCTGGCGCACGGGATCCTGTCGTGGATGCCGCTGGAAGAAATCGGCATGAGCTGGCGCGTGGGCTGGGGACGGCTGCTGCTCGTGTGCCTGGCGTCCGTGCCGCTGTCGCTGTTCGCGGCCGCCATGCAGATCGCGGTGGCGATGAACGCCCGCTCGTTCAAGGAAGCACAGAGCGTGCTGTCGATCGTGATGCTGGTGCCGATGCTGCCGGGGCTCGCCGTGTCGATGCTGGAGCTGAAGACGGCGTCGTGGATGTACCTCGTGCCGATGCTGTCGAACCAGACCTTGCTGCGCGAGACGGCGAAGGGCGGCGACATCGGGTTCCTGCCGTTCGTGCTGACGTTCCTGTGTTCCGCGCTGGCGGCGTGGGCGGCCGTCGCGTTCGCCGCCTGGCGCATGAAGAGCGAGCGCTACGTGCTGGCCGTCTGAACGATGGAATGCGACCCGGCCAGCACGGTGCGCCGCGCTGGCTTAGAATGGACGCCCTCGTCAACACACACTCAAGCGGAGAATTCGATGGAAGTCAAAGTCAGCTGGAACGGACCGTCCGGGATGAGCTTCCGGGCCGAGACCGGCTCCGGCCACCTGGTCAACATGGATGGCGCCCCCGAAGGCGGCGGCCACAACCTGGCGCCGCGCCCGATGGAAATGGTGCTGCTGGGTACCGGTGGATGCACCGCCTACGACGTCGTGCTGATCCTCAAGCGCAGCCGCGAGGACGTGCGCGGCTGCGACGTCACCCTGAAGGCCGAACGCGCCGAGACGGACCCGAAGGTGTTCACGAAGATCCACTTCCACTTCATCGTCACGGGCCGCGACCTCAAGCCGGCGACCGTCGAGCGGGCCGTCAACCTGTCGCACGACAAGTATTGCTCGGCCTCGATCATGCTGGCCAAGACGGCCGAGATCACGCACTCGTTCGAGATCGTCGAGGGTTGATTTTCGTGGCGGCGCATGGCCAAATTCACACGCCTGCGTCACGTTGGCTTGTCAGATGTAATACGCCGCCGTGGTCATCACCCTGGACATGGCGCGCATCGCCGCCTTGACGGGCAGCGGCATCTCGGCGGCGCCCATCGCCTCGGCCTTGGCGCCGTGTTCGATCTCGTCGTCGCGCATCCGGGTGACGATCGCGCGCGATTTCGCGTCGTGCGGCGGCAGCTGCTCGAGGTGGCTGTTCAGGTGCGCCTCGACCTGGCGCTCCGTCTCGACGACGAAACCGAGGCTGACGGCGTCGCCCAGGCGCGATGCGACCGTCCCGAGCGCGTAGGCGCCGGCATACCACAGCGGATTCAGCAGGCTCGGCTGCGAGCCCAGTTCGGCCAGGCGCTCGGCCGTCCAGGCCAGGTGGTCTTCTTCCTCGCGTCCGGATTGCGCGAACTGCGCGCGCATGGCATTCGTGGACGCGCGCCGGCCCTGCGCATCGTACAGCGCTTGCGCGCACACTTCCCCCACGTGGTTCACACGCATCAGGCCCGCGCTGTGCCGCTGTTCCTGGGCATTCAGCTCGCAATCCGGGGCCGACACGCCCGGATTCGGGCGCGCGGCCTTCGCCACGCCGCCCATGACGCGCAACGCCTTGTCGAAGCCGACGATCAGGTGGTCGAGAGGATGGAGGATGCGGGGTGCGGTTGCCATGGGATGCCTTTTCAGCCTGGTTGTTCGATAAGCCGAATTATATGCCCTCGGCCGCCGCGCCTCCCGCCCTCGTCTTCTGCGCAAGCTTCTGCGCCTCCAGCCAGTCGTGCAACGGCCCGTCCACCTCGAGCTTCGAGATATTCTTCGCGACGCCCAGGTTCAGTTCCAGCAGGAAGGGGATCGAATCCCGGTGCACGTCGGTGCAGGTGCTGGTGAACGCCGCCATGAAGCGCTCGGATTGCACCACCGGCAAGACCCGCTGGCCGCTCATGAATTGCAGGACGCTCGTGATCGTGTGGCCGCCGCCGATCGTGTGGTAGATGAAGCGGTTGAAGTCGCGGTCGACCGTCTTGAAATCGATGGCTTCCTTCGTCATCAGCCCGGCCAGGTAGTACAGGCCGACGGCGACGCGGAACCAGTCCGTCGATTCGGCCCGGGTGCGGCCCTGGCGCGTGACGGCCAGCACCTTGTCCTTGATGAGGGTATCCATGGGCCCATTATGCGCCCGTCCGGATATCACCGGCAATGTTGCCAAAGTGGACAGAAAGCATGCCGTACCGTATGCTGGCGGGCATCCTGCTCCCGCTTTTCTGCACTCTGGACTTGTGAAAACGCCGTATGTCGCACGGCTGCTGCCGCGTCAGCTCGTTTTTAATACAATGCAACAGTCATGAAATACGTGCATTGTCACGTGCAACGGGAGTCTCCATGGAATTACAAATCCGCAACCTGTCCAAGACCTATGCCAATGGCGTGGTCGCGCTGGACAAGGTCACGCTGAGCATCCCGCCGGGGATGTTCGGCCTGCTGGGCCCGAACGGGGCCGGCAAGTCGACCCTGATGCGGATCCTCGCCACCTTGCAGGAATGCGACAGCGGCTCCGTCTTCCTGGACGACATCGACGTGCTCGACGAAAAGGACGAGGTGCGCCGAATGCTGGGCTATCTGCCGCAGGATTTCGGTGTCTACCCGAAAGTGACCGCTTACGAACTGCTCGACCACTTCGCGCAATTGAAGGGCCTGGCACAGCGCCACCGCCGGCGCGAAGTGGTCGACGCCCTGCTGCAGCAGACCAATCTGTTCGAGGTGCGCAACCAGAAGCTGGGCACCTTTTCCGGCGGCATGCGCCAGCGCTTCGGCATCGCCCAGGCCCTGCTCGGCGACCCGCAACTGATCATCGTCGACGAGCCGACGGCCGGCCTCGACCCGCAGGAGCGGGTGCGCTTCCACAACCTGCTGTCCGACATCGGCGAGGACAAGACCGTGATCCTGTCCACGCACATCGTGTCCGACGTGGCCGACCTGTGCGCCAACATGGCGATCATCAACAAGGGCCACGTGCTGCTGTGCGGCGAACCGGTCCGCCTCATCGAGGGCCTCGAAGGCAAGATCTGGGCAAGAGTCGTCAGCAAGCAGGACCTGCCCGCCTTCCAGAAGCGCCACACCGTCATCTCCACGCGCCTGCTGTCCGGACGCACGCTGATCCACGTGCACGCCGACCGCTATCCCGGCGACGACTTCGAACCGATCCACCCGACCCTGGACGACGTCTATTTCGCCACCATCGCCGGCCGCCACAACGGCCTGGCGGGGAATTGCTGACGCCATGGGCGCGCTCCTCGCCATCGCCGGCTTCGAGGCCAGGCAGCGCCTGAAGCTGCTGTCGACCTGGGTGTATTTCCTTGCCTTCTTCGCGCTGGCGCTGCTGTGGATGGCCGCCGCGGGCGGCGTGTTCAAGGATGCCTTCGTGTCATTCGGCGGCCGCGTCCTGATCAACGCGCCGCGCCAGATCGCGCTGAGCGTGGCCTTCCTCGGCTGCCTGGGCGTCATCGTCGTGGCCGCGATGATGGGCCGCTCGGTGCAGCAGGACTTCGAATACGAGATGCATCACTTCTTCTTCAGCGCGCCGATCCCGAAGTACGCCTACGTGTTCGGACGCTTCCTCGGCGCGCTGGCCACGCTGGCCGTCGTGTTCTCGGCGATCCTGTTCGGCACCCTGCTGGGGACCGTGCTGCCCGGGATCGATCCCGCCCGCGTCGGGCCCTATTCGGTGGCCGGCTACCTGCTTCCCTTTTTCCTCACGCTGCTGCCGAACCTGTTCATCTTCGGCGCCATCTTCTTCGTGCTGGCGGCGCTCACGCGGCGCATGCTGGCCGTGTACGTAGCCAGCGTCGTCATGCTGATCGGTTACATCGTCGCGCCGTCGCTGGCGCGCGACCTCGATTACAAGACGCTCGCGGCGCTGATCGATCCGTTCGGCACGACGGCGCTGATCCGCCTCACCGAGTACTGGAGTGTCACGGAACGCAATACGCTGCAGGTCCCGCTCGAAGGCGTCTACCTCGTCAACCGCGCGCTCTGGTCGCTGTTCTCGCTCGTCGCGCTGGGGCTCGGCTACTGGCGCTTCAGCTTCGTGTCCACGCCCGCGGGCCGGCGCGGCCAGGCGCGGCTTGACCCCGACGCCGCGCCGCAGGCGGCGCCCCTCCCCGCCGACATGTACGAGGCACCGGACTTCGCCGCGCGCAGCCTCGCCGTGCTGCTGGCGAAATCGAGCTGGCTCGCGTTCCGGGAATCCGTCAAGAACGTCTACTTCGCCGTGATCGTCCTGGCGGGCATGCTGACCCTCGTCGTCAGCTCGCTCGACCTGGGCGCGATCTACGGCACGAAGACCTATCCCGTCACGTACATGGTGCTGGAACTGATCCGCGACGTGTTCGCGCTGTTCCTGCTGATCGTCACGACGTTCTATGCCGGCGAGATGGTGTGGCGCGAACGCGAGGCGCGCATGGGCCTGATGCTGGACGCGCTGCCCGTGCCCAGCTGGCTGCCGCTGGCCGCCAAGACCATCGCCCTCGTCGGCCTGCAGGCGCTGCTGCTGCTGGCCGCGATGCTGTGCGGGATGGGCATCCAGCTGGCGCACGGCTACGTGACGCTGGAGCCGGGCCTGTACCTGACGACGCTGTTCGGCATCCTGCTGCCCCGCTACGCGCTGCTGGCCGTGCTGGCGATCGCCGCCCAGGCCATCCTGAACCACAAATACCTCGCCTACTTCGCGCTGGTGACCTATTACGTGGCCACGCTGTTCCTCGGCGGCTTCGGCCTCGACCACCCGATGCTCGTGTACGGCGCGCTGCCGGACGTGACCTATTCGGCCATGAACGGCTTCGGCCACTTCCTGGCACTGCAGCGCGCACTGCAAGTCTACTGGGGCGGCGCGGCCGTCGTCCTGTTCACCATCGCGCTCGTGCTGTGGCCGCGCGGCGTGAGCGACAGCTTCGCCGAGCGCCTGCAACTGGCGCGCCGCCGCCTGACGCCCGGCGTGCTGGGTGCGTTCGCGGCCGGCATCCTGATCTTCGCCGCCAGCGGCGCCCTGCTGTGGTACAACCTCGTGCACCTGGGCGCGTACCAGACGGCCTGGCACAAGGAGCAGGTACGCGCCGACTACGAGCTGCGCTACAAGCGCTATGCGAAACTGCCGCAGCCGCGCATCACGGACGTCGGCCTGCAGGTCGATATCCATCCCGGCAGCCGCACGCTGAAGGTGCACGGCTTCTACCAGCTGGAAAACCGCACGGGCGCGCCGGTCCGCGACGTCGTCCTGTTCCAGAAGCCCGGCCCGGCATTCCATCCGCGCTTCGCGCAGGCGGCGCGGCTGCTGCGCGCCGATCCGGCTCACGGCTTTTATCATTACCTGCTGGCGGCGCCCCTGCAGCCCGGCGCGCGCGTGGCGCTGGAATTCGATCTGCTGGACGCCCCCGGCGGCGTCCTGGGACTGGGCCGCGACACGGCCGTCGTCGGCAACGGCACCTTCTTCAGCAACGAGATCCTGCCGCACGTCGGCTACCAGCGCACGTACGAGCTGGAGGACGACCGCGACCGCAAGCACCACGGCCTCGCGCCGCGGGAACGCATGGCCGCGCGCGACGACCTGAGCGCGCGCGCGAACAACTACATCGCCAACGACGCCGACTGGATCCGCTTCGACGCCGTCGTCAGCACGAGCCCGGACCAGACGGTCGTCGCGCCGGGCACGCTGGAGCAGGAGTGGATGAGCGGCGGGCGGCGCTGGTTCCATTACAAGGCCGACAAGCCCGTGCTGAACTTCTACACGTTCCAGTCGGCGCGCTACGAAGTGCGCCACGACCGCTGGCAGGACGTGACGATCGACGTCTATTACCAGCCCGGCCACGAGTTCAATGTCGACCGCATGATCCGCGGCGCCAAGGCGGCCCTCGCCTATGGCTCGAAGCACTTCAGCCCCTACCAGAACCGCGAGCTGCGCATCGCGGAGTTCCCCCGCTATGCATCGTACGCGCAGGCGGCGCCGGGCACGATCCCGTTCTCGGAAAGCGTGGGCTTCATCGCCAAGGTGGACCCGGAATCGCGCAAGGACATCGACTACCCGTATTACATCAGCGCGCACGAGGTGGGCCACCAGTGGTGGGCGCACCAGATCGTCGGCGCCGACGTGCGCGGCGCGACCGTGCTGTCGGAAAGCCTCGCCGAATACACGGCGCTGATGACGATGAAGAACACGCTGGGATCGAGCAAGATGCGGCGCTTCCTGCGCTACGACCTGGAGGAATACCTGATGGGCCGCGCGCGCGAGAACAAGAAGGAGCTGCCGCTCGCGCAAAACGAAAACCAGAGCTACATCCACTACCACAAGGGCAGCCTCGCGATGTACCTGCTGCAGGACATGGTGGGCGAGGACGCCGTCAACGGCGTGCTGCACGGCCTGCTGCTGGAATACGCGTACAAGGGGCCTCCCTATCCGACCGTGGCGACGCTGGTCGACCGGCTGCGCGGCATCACGCCGCCGGACAAGGCCTACCTGATCGACGACCTGTTCGAATCGATCGTCCTGTACGAAAACCACACCGACAGCGCGACGGCGCACCGCCGGCCGGACGGCAAGTACGAGGTCGAGATCCGCGCCACGGCCGGCAAGGTGCGCGCCGGCGACAAGGGCGAGGAGCAGCCTGTGCCGCTGCGCGACTACATCGAATTCGGCGTCGACGACAGTGACGGCAACCCGCTCGCGCGCGAGCGCCGGCTCGTGACGCAGACCGATCAGCGCGTCGTGCTGGTGGTCGACGGCCGCCCGGCGCGGGCGGGCATCGATCCCGACAACAAGCTGATCGACAGGAAGCCAACGGACAATATGCAGCCAGTCGACATGCACTGAACTTCACGTTATGATCTGGTCACAAAACCCTGCTAGGAGACACCCCATGTCCAATGCCACCGTCGCCGAACTGGCCGGTCAGATCCAGCAACTGTCCCCCGAGGACAGGCATGAGCTGTTGCGTCTGCTGATGGTCGACAGTGACGATGGCGACCAGGATGCCGACGAAGCCTGGCGCAACGAAATCGTGCGCCGCGTGAAGGCGATCCGGAACGGCGAGGCGGCCATCCGGGCGCTGCAGGAGGACTGGCGCGAATAACGCCGCCATCGGACGTAAAAAAACCGCGATGCCGAAGGATCGCGGTTTTTTTTATGCGTTCGATAACAAGACTAACGGTATGCGCCCGAGGCGCGTCGCCCCCTGAAGGCAGGGCCCGCGTTTTGCCCGCGCCGACGCAGCGCCGAAAGCACGTCACCCCTGCGAAGGCAGGGGCCCCAAGTTCTACCCGCGTCGAGGCAACGCCGAAAGCACGTCGCCCCTGCGAAGGCAGGGGCCCAAGTTCTACCCGTGTCGAGGCAACGCCGAAAGCACGTCGCCCCTGCGAAGGCAGGGGCCCAAGTTCTACCCGCGTCGAGGCAACGCCGAAAGCACGTCGCCCCTGCGAAGGCAGGGGCCCAAGTTTTGCCCGTGTCGACGCAGCGCTGAACCTGGGTCCCCGCCTTCGCGGGGACGACGGGGGCTTATTCGCCCGCGACCGCCTTCTTGGCCGCCGTGGCGCGCTTGGCCGGCGCTTTCTTGGCGGCGACCGTCTTGGTGGCCGCTTTCGCCGCAGGTTTCGCGGCTGCCTTGGTCGCCGCGGTCTTGCGCGCGGCCGGCTTGGCGGCGGCGGCTTCCGCGCCGCTATCGCCTTCCTCGGCCTGTTCCTTGGGCTTCGCGCCCGGCTTGGCCTTGCGCTCCTCGAACTCGAAGCTGATCTTGCCGTCCTTGCCGCGCACGAGGAACGCCTTGAACGACCGGCGGGTCCGTTGCGAGACGAAGCCCGGCAGCAGGTCGGTCTTGCCTTCGTTCAGCAGCTTGGCCATCTGCTCGGGCAGGATCTCCTGCTGCAGGATGATGCGGCTGCTGCGGAAATCGCAGGTCTTGGGCTTGGCGACGGTGTGTTCGCAGACATAGGCCAGGCCCATCTCGTAGACATTGCCGGCGCACTTGGGGCACGGGCCGAGCGGCGTCTGGCCGGTGAAGTCGACGCCTTCGCCGTCCTCGCCCTCGTCCTGGTCCTGGCCGAAGTCGAATTCCAGCTTGAAGTTCTTGATATCCTCGTCGCGCACGATGCGCAGGATCGCGGCGAACGGCCGGCCCATCTTCGAGCGGAAGCCCTGCAGCGGACCGATGGTGCGCTTCTCCAGCAATTCCTCGACTTCCTCGATCTCGAACTGGCGCCCGCCCGGCACCTTGCTCATCGAAAAATCGCACTTGGTGCAGGCAAAGCGGCGGTAGTTTTCCTTGACGACGCCACCGCAGTTCGGGCACGGCGTCTTCAAGGTGGCGTACTCGCCCGGGATCGTGTCGTTGTTGTATTCCTTGGCCCGCTTGACGATGATCTGGGTCATCTCGGCGATTTCGCGCATGAACTCTTCGCGCGACATCTTGCCCTTTTCCATCTGCGACAGCTTGTATTCCCATTCGCCCGTCAGTTCCGGCGCCGTCAATTCGTTCACGCCGAGGCCGCGCAGCAGGGTCATCAGCTGGAACGCCTTGGCGGTCGGGATCATCTCCCGGCCTTCGCGCAGCAGGTATTTTTCGGTCAGCAGGCCTTCGATGATCGCGGCGCGCGTGGCCGGTGTGCCGAGGCCCTTGCCGGCCATGGCGTCGCGCAATTCATCGGAATCGACCAGCTTGCCGGCGCCCTCCATCGCCGACAGCAGGGTCGCTTCGTTGTAGCGTGCGGGCGGCTTGGTGACGAGGCCGTTGGCGTTGACCTGCTCGGCCTTCACCAGCTCGCCCTTCGCCACCGGCACGAGGCTGGCGCCGTCCTTGTCGTCGCCCGTCGTGTCCTTGCCGTACACGGCCAGCCAGCCCGGGTTCGTCATGACCTTGCCCTCGGTCTTGAACTGGTGGCCTTCGACTTCCGTGAAGCGCGTCGTGACGAGGAATTCCGCGGCCGGGAAGAACACGGCCATGAAGCGGCGCGTGACGAGGTCGTACAGCTTCTGTTCCGGCTCGGACAGGTTTTTCGGCGCGACGCCGGTCGGGATGATCGCGAAGTGGTCCGAGATCTTGCTGTTGTCGAAGATGCGCTTGTTCGGCTTGACCCAGCCCTTGTCCAGGATCTGCTTGGCGAACGGCAGATAGTTCGAACTGCCCTTCAACACTTCCAGCGTGGACTTGACGGTGTCCAGGTAGTCTTCCGGCAGCGCGCGCGCATCCGTACGGGGGTAGGTCAGCACCTTGTGCTTTTCGTACAGCGCCTGCGCCAGGCCCAGCGTGTTCTTGGCCGAGAAGCCGAAGCGGCCGTTGGCCTCGCGCTGCAGCGACGTCAGGTCGAACAGCGCGGGCGCCATCGACGTGGTCGGTTTCGATTCTTCGGTGACCTTGCCCTGCTTGCCCATGCAGGCGGCGACGATGGCGTCGGCCGCAGCCTTCGACCACAGGCGCTCGGCACGCTTCTCGGCGTCGTTCTCGTCTTTCTTGAACCCGGTGTCGAGCCAGCGGCCTTCGTACATGCCGGCGGCGCAGCGGAATTCCGCGCGCACTTCCCAGTAGTCGCGCGCCACGAATTTCTTGATCTTCTCTTCGCGCTCGACGACGATCGACAGGGTCGGCGTCTGCACGCGGCCCACGGTGGTGAGGTAGAAGCCACCCTCTTTCGAGTTGAAGGCCGTCATCGCACGGGTGCCGTTGATGCCGATCAGCCAGTCCGCTTCCGAGCGGCAGCGCGCGGCATCGGCCAGCGGCAACATGTCCTGGTCGCTGCGCAGGTGGGCGAAGCCGTCGCGGATCGCGTTCGGCGTCATCGATTGCAGCCACAGGCGCTTGACGGTCTGCTTGGCCTTGGCGTTCTGGGCGATCAGGCGGAAGATCAGTTCACCTTCGCGGCCCGCGTCGCATGCGTTGATCAGGGTATCGACATCCTTGCGCTTGATCAGCTTGTTCAGCACTTTGAGGCGCGACTCGGTCTTCGCGATCGGATTCAGCGCGAAGTACGGCGGAATCATGGGCAGGTGCGTAAAACTCCACTTGCCGCGCTTGACGTCGTATTCCTCGGGCACCGCGATCTCGAGCAGGTGGCCGACGGCGGACGACAGGACGAAGTCGTCGGATTCGAAATACTCATCGTGCTTGGTAAAGCCGCCGAGCGCCTTGGCGATATCGTTCGCCACGGAGGGTTTTTCGGCAATGATGAGGGCTTTGGTCATATGGTTTCTCGTACTTGTTCTTGGCTTTGGCTCGCGCATCATACATGAGCCATAGATCAGGGCGGCTCGATAAGCCGGCCGCTTGTTGTCTTACTATTAGCTTATTGGTAACGATTGGCAGGTAGCGGCCAATGATAAGCGGGTTGCCGCGCAATCCGCAAGTAGACTCTGCCTGCGTGCGCATTGTGGCAACCCACCTATCCTGCCGAGCAAAATACGCTTGACCTTGCTTTATCGCAAGAAAAAACGGGGCCGCGGCCCCGTTTTCGTATTCATGATTGCATCGCTGTCAATGCAGCAGGCGCGGCGCCGCGTCTTCCTCGTCCGAACCGAACAGGTCGTCGAACATCAGCGCATCCGGTTCCTTGCCCTGGCTCCACAGGAGCATCAGGACGATGATCTTGAGCTTGCCCAGCGTGACGGGCGACTCGTCCAGCGCCAGCGCGCGTTCGATGACGATTTCGCGCTGCGACGCGGACAGCAACCCGGCCAGTTCGAGGAACTGGATGAAGCCGACGGCGGCGCTGCCGAGCGTATCGACTTCCTGGGCAATATAAAAGCGCGTGCCGCTCGATTCGAGCGCGGGATTGGTCGTCCCGGCCATTTCCCTCAGGCCATTCAACCAGTCCAGCGCTTCGGAAATTTCGATATCGTCGAAACCGACGGCGGACAGCTTGCGTGCCAGGGCCTCCGGCTCGGGGCAGGCATCGGGACGGTAATACGTCTCGTAGAGATAGACTAGGATGTCGAACATGGTGACGCTACTGTAGCAGCTAAACTCCTCGCGGCACAAGTGCGTCACGTGCGCCACTAACGCCCGGAAACATCAGCGTTGTTTATCGGCCTTATCGGGTTTGCCAGCTGTGTTCCTTCCAATTATCGCTCGAATATCCTTTGAACGAGGCCGCCCGGGAGGCGCTCGACGCACCGCGCCAGCTCCAGCACGAGCAGGCGCGCACTGAGTTCTCCCGGGTGCCAGCCGAGCCGGGACAGCAATACATCCGGGTCGACGGGGTCGTGGCCGAGGGCCGCCAGCAGCGCGGATTCGGCTTGCCCGCCGGCATCAGCTTCGGCGCCGTTATCGATCTTGTTATCTGTTAAGGAAATATCTGGGGCGGGTAAGCGGGGCGCCAGGCGAGCCGCCTGCAGTGCCAGCAGCGGCGACTGCGCGAGCGCTTCCAGCACGTCGCGCGCCGTGTCGACGAGTTTCGCGCCCTCGCGGATCAGCATGTGGCAACCCTTGGCCAGCGCCGCGTGGATCGAGCCGGGAATCGCGAACACGTCGCGCCCCTGCTCGGCGGCCTGGCGCGCCGTGATCAGCGAGCCGGACTGCGCGGCCGCCTCGACGACGAGCACGCCGGCCGCGAGGCCGCTGATGATCCGGTTGCGTTTAGGGAAATTGCCGGGCAACGGTGGCGTGCCGATGGGATATTCGCTGACGATGCAGCCTTCATGGGCGATGCGCTCGCACAGGGCACGGTTGCGGGCCGGGTAGGCGATATCGGGACCCGTGCCGACGACGGCGACGGTCCCGCCGCAGCGCCGCAGCGCGCCCTCGTGGGCCGCGGCGTCGATGCCCAGCGCGAGGCCGGAGACGATGCACAGCCCGGCTGCGGACAATGTTTCCGCGAACGCCAGCGCGTTCGCCCTGCCCTGCACGCTGGCGTTGCGGCTGCCGACGATGGCGAGGGCCGGTCCGTCCAGTAAATGTGCATGCCCTCTAATATAGAGGAGCAGCGGCGGGTCGGGGATGCTGGCCAGCAGCTCGGGATAACCGGGTTCGCCCAGCGCCAGGACGTGGTGGCCGGGTGTGGCCAGCCAGTCCATCGTGGCGTCGAGCAGGCGGCGCGTCGTGGCGGCGGGCGGTTGCAGCAGGGCGTGCGCCTGCGCCGGGCTCACGTGGGCGGCCAGCGCGGCGAAGTCGGCGGCGAACACGGCGCCAGGGTTGCCGAAGGCATCCAGCAGCGCGGCCGCCGCGCGCGGACCGATGCCGGCGCTGCGCTCCAGGCGCAGCCAGGCGGCCAGCCGGTCCGCTACGTGAAGGTCCGTGTCCTGCACGGTGGGGTTACTCCGGTGATTTCGCGACGTCGCCGATCTGCACGGGCGCCGACACCTGCATGACCAGGCCGTACGCGACATGGTCGAAAACCCGGAAGATGAACAGTTCGCCGTATTGCTCGTCCGGGAGCCTCAGTTTGGCCTTGCCGAAGCCGAGGAAGCCTTTGCTTTCCGGGTCCGTCACGGTCTGTCCGAGATGATAAAACTGCAGCACGGCGCCGACATCGAGTCCGTCAAGCGTGCCCCGATTGACAGTCACGACCTGGTTCTGCGCCGCATAATTCGATTCGGACGCCATGGCCATCACGCGCGCCACCACCGGCCGGGCGGGCGCGTGCGGCACATAGTTGCGCAGCGGCGTGGGCGGCGTCGGCAGCAGCCGGTCGCCGACACCCATCTCCTTCACCGACTGGGTGACGACGAAGGTGTGCACGTCCGTGCCCGGTCCCGCCGGCTTCACGAGGCGCGCCGTGCCGACATAGGCCGCCTCATAGGCGGTGACCTTGTTGGTATCCGGATCGATGAGCTCCTTGCCCGGGCGGAAGACCTGGAAGCTGGTCGCCCCGTCGAGTGCGCCGCGCACATAGATGCGGTCGCCTTCTCCCAGGTAGAGCCGGTCTTCCTGGGCGGCGACGATGCGCGCCGCGCCGGCCAGCGCCTGCTGCTCGACGACGAGCGGCTGGGTCAGGAAAGGTTCGATCGCGCCGGCGGGAATCGCGGGCACGGCATTGTTCTCGCCCATGTCTTCCGTGCGCAGCTGCGGCGACAGGCGCACGATGGGTGGCGCGCCGGCATCCGGTCCGGCGCCCGGCTTGTTCAACGTGAGGCGGCCATGGGCGCGGTCGAAATAGACGACCTGGCCCGGATAGATCCAGTGCGGATTGCGGATGTCGTCGCGGTTCATGCCCCACACCTGGGGCCAGCACCACGGATGCTCGAGGAAGGCGCCAGAAATGTCCCACAAGGTATCGCGCTTGACGACGACGTGCTGGTCGGGCGCGTTCGGGCGAAACGAACAGGTAGTGGCGGCCTGGGCCGGAATAGCCGCAAGGAAGGCGAACGCGGCCGTGGCAGCGGTGCGGAGCGCGAGCGACCGGGCAGCGCCTGTGCTAAAATTTTTCATTGGAGAGTCCGTAAAGTGCCGTATCGACACGAGTGCTACGCCACCTCGGCCGGCAACAACGCAGGAAACAGACGACTCTTCGACCGCGCAGCGGATCATGAAGGGTCGCAAGAGTTGCCTTACTGAATCAAATTCTGCCGAGAAATCCCTGAACTAGCAAGACAAACCGTGCCCGGCAGCGGGGACGGCGTGTTGCGTTTATGCCTGTGCAGCCTTTGAATCGGGCGACGGACCCCGATATACCGATTATTGATTGACTTCGAATACACAGCCATGGCTTTACTGAACATCCTCCGCTACCCCGACCCGCGCCTGCACAAGGTCGCCAAGCCGGTCACCGAATTCGGCGACCGCCTCCACAAGCTCGTGGCGGACATGGCCGACACCATGTACGACGCCCCCGGCGTGGGCCTGGCCGCCACGCAGGTCGACGTGCACGAGCGCATCGTCGTCATCGACGTGACCGAGACCAAGGACAATCTGCTGGTCTTCGTCAATCCGGAAATCATCTGGTCCAGCCCGGACAAGCAGGTCTACGACGAAGGCTGCCTGTCGGTGCCCGGCATTTATGACGGCGTCGAACGTCCGGCACGCGTCAAGGTACGCGCTGTCGACCAGGATAACAAGCCCTTCGAGCTGGAGGCCGACGGCCTGCTGGCCGTATGCATCCAGCACGAGCTGGACCACTTGCTGGGCAAGGTCTTCGTGGAATACCTGTCGCCGCTCAAGCGCAACCGCATCAAGACGAAGTTGCAGAAGGAAGAGCGCGACATGCAGCGCTCGTCCGCGCGCCGCGCATGAGCGGCCTGAAAGTCGTCTTCGCCGGCACGCCGGAATTTGCCGCCGTGGCGTTGCGCGCCCTGCTCGACGCCGGTTTCGACGTGCCGCTCGTGCTGACCCAGCCGGACCGCCCGGCCGGCCGCGGCATGCAGTTGCAGGCGTCCGCGGTGAAACAGGTCGCCGTCGCGCACGGTATCGACGTATTGCAGCCGCTGTCGCTGCGCATGGATGCCAAGGACCCGCAGCGCGCCAGCGAAGCGCAGGCCGCGCACGCGCGCCTGCTGGCGACGGCGTACGACGTGATGGTCGTGGCCGCCTACGGCCTGATCCTGCCCCGTTCCACGCTCGACATCAAACCGTGCATCAATATCCACGGCTCCGTCCTGCCGCGCTGGCGCGGCGCCGCCCCGATCCACCGCGCGATCGAATCGGGCGATGCGGAAACGGGCGTCACCATCATGGAAATGGAAGAAGGCCTGGACACGGGCCCGATGCTGCTCGTCGAGCGCGTCGCCATCGACGACACGGACACGACGGGCAGCCTGCATGACAAGCTGGCGGCCCTCGGCGGCCGCATGATCGTCGTCGCGTTGCAAAAAATGGCGCAGGGTCAATTGGAAGCCGTGCCCCAGCCGGACGAAGGCGTGACGTATGCCGCCAAGATCGGCAAGGAAGAGGCGAAGCTCGACTGGACGCTGGCGGCCGTCGACCTCGCACGCAAGGTGCGCGCCTTCAATCCCTTCCCTGGCGCACATGGCCAGGCGGGATCGACGACGATCAAGATCTGGAACGCGCAACCCGTCGATGGCCAGGGCCGGCCGGGCCAGGTGCTCCAGGCCGATGCGCACGGCATCGTGGTCGCCTGCGGCACCGGCGCGCTCCGTTTGACGGCACTGCAAAAGCCGGGCGGCAAGCGCCTGGCGGCGGCCGAATTCCTGAAGGGCTTTTCGTTCGACGGCCTCGCGTTCGCCTGAACACGACGCGGCAATAAAGAAGGGCATCAGCCGGTTCGCGCCGGGTGATGCCCTTCTGTTTTATCTGGTCTGGTGGGCTCGGAGAACCCACCCTACGGGACAATGTCCCTGACAGCATCCCGTTCCGGGCATCAGGCCTGAACACAGGCCCGCGGGGCGCTGTGCCCCGACCATCAATGCGTTAAAGGAATCAGTGCTGCTCGCCCTGAGCACGCACGCGATTCGCTTCCATGTATTCGCGCAGGACCTGGTTGATGCGGGTCTGGTAGCCCGGACCGGCCGACTTGAACCATTCCAGCATGTCCACATCCAGGCGGATCGTGACGATTTGTTTGACGCCGGCGACGGCGTGGGCCTTGGCCGGAGCGCTTTCCTCGGTGCGAGCTGCCGGCTGGTCCCACTCGGATACGTATTCTTTATTCATTGCAATTCTTCCCATTTTGGAGGCGGAGCAAACGTCCGCGCACTCCGTTGATCGGACTCATACTGATCGTGAAACCGCGCCTGCGGCGGTTCCATGAAGTTAATTGTCGTCCCTGTATGTATCCAGGAAATTGCTAATACGCGGCAATTTGTATCCCAATGTAACAATGTGGCATTTGATACAGTGCGTTACAAACGTCTTTACAGTCCTGTCTTTTTTTGAGCGAACCGTCGGCCACCGGCCGTCCCGGGAACAAACTCGGCCAGTAACGGTATAATCACAGACCCGCCTCACATTTATCTCCAGCAGACCCCAGGAAAGCCAACGATGATCACCGCCGTCCACGCCCCGTCCCCCGTCGAAGCCAAGTTGCGCGAGATCCTCGCGCGCCGCATCATGATCCTGGACGGCGCGATGGGCACGATCATCCAGCAATACAAGCTGGACGAACAGGCCTACCGCGGCGGTCCGAATGGTCGTTTCACCGATTTCACGGCGCCCGCCACCAGCGGGGCGCGCGAGCTGTTCGTCAAGGGCAACAATGAATTGCTGAACCTGACGCAGCCGCAGATCATCCAGGAAATCCACGAGCGCTACCTGGCCGCCGGCGCCGACATCATCGAGACGAACACGTTCGGCGCGACCGGCGTCGCCCAGGACGACTACCACATGGCCCACCTCGTGCGCGAGATGAACGTGGAAGCCGCCAGGCTGGCCCGCGCCGCCTGCGTCAAGTATTCGACCCCGGACAAGCCCCGCTACGCCGCCGGCGCCCTCGGCCCGACGCCGAAGACGGCATCCATTTCGCCGGACGTGAACGACCCGGCCGCGCGCAACGTCACGTTCGACCAGCTCGTCGCGGCATACTACGAACAGGTCGACGCGCTCGTCGAGGGCGGCGTCGACCTGCTGCTCGTCGAGACCATCTTCGACACGCTGAACTGCAAGGCCGCCCTGTTCGCCATCGACCAGTATTTCGCCGAGCACCCGGCCACGCCGCGCCTGCCGCTGATGATTTCCGGCACCGTCACGGATGCGTCGGGCCGTATTTTGTCCGGCCAGACCGTGCCCGCATTCTGGAACTCGGTGCGCCACGCGAAGCCGCTGACGATCGGCCTGAACTGCGCGCTGGGCGCGGCCCTGATGCGTCCGTACGCGGAAGAGCTGTCGCAGATCGCCGACACGTTCGTCTGCATCTACCCGAACGCCGGCCTGCCCAACCCGATGAGCGACACCGGCTTCGACGAGCTGCCGGAAGACACGTCCGCCCTGCTGCGCGAATTCGCCGACGCCGGCTTCGTCAACATCGCCGGCGGCTGCTGCGGCACGACGCCGGAACACATCCAGGCCATCGGCGCCCTGCTGGCGGACTGCCCGCCGCGCACCCTGCCCGAGATCCCCGTCGCGCTGCGCCTGTCCGGCCTGGAGCCGTTCGTCGTCGACGACACCTCGCTGTTCGTCAACGTCGGCGAGCGCACCAACGTCACGGGTTCGAAGGCGTTCGCGCGCATGATCCTGAACGAGCAGTTCGACGAAGCACTGTCCGTCGCGCGCCAGCAGGTCGAGAACGGCGCCCAGGTCATCGACATCAACATGGACGAGGCGATGCTCGATTCGCAGGCCGCGATGACGCGCTTCTTGAACCTGATCGCATCGGAACCGGACATCTCGCGCGTGCCGATCATGATCGACTCGTCGAAATGGAGCGTGATCGAGGCCGGCCTGAAATGCGTGCAGGGCAAGGCCATCGTCAACTCGATCTCGATGAAGGAAGGCGAGGAAGAATTCCTGCGCCAGGCCACCCTGTGCCGCCGCTACGGCGCCGCCGTGATCGTGATGGCCTTCGACGAGAAGGGCCAGGCCGACACGTTCGAGCGCAAGACCGAGATCTGCAAGCGCGCCTACGACACCCTCGTGCAGAAGGTCGGCTTTCCGCCGGAAGACATCATCTTCGACCCGAACATCTTCGCCATCGCCACCGGCATCGAAGAGCACAACAACTACGCCGTCGACTTCATCAACGCCACGCGCTGGATCCGCGAGCACCTGCCGTATGCGAAGGTGTCGGGTGGCGTGTCGAACGTGTCGTTCTCGTTCCGCGGCAACGACCCGGCGCGCGAAGCGATCCACACCGTGTTCCTGTACCACGCCATCAAGGCCGGCATGACGATGGGTATCGTCAACGCGGGCATGGTGGGCGTGTACGACGATCTCTCGCCGGAACTGCGCGAGCGCGTGGAAGACGTCGTGCTGAACCGCCGCGAGGACGCGACCGAGCGCATGATCGAATTCGCCGGCACCCTGAAGGCCGGCGGCACGAAACAGGAACAGAACCTCGAGTGGCGCGACGCGCCCGTGGGCAAGCGCCTCGCGCACGCGCTCGTGCACGGCATCACGCAGTGGATCGTCGAGGACACCGAGGAAGCACGCGCCGGCATCGCGAACGCAGGCGGCCGGCCGATCCAGGTGATCGAAGGCCCGCTGATGGACGGCATGAACGTCGTCGGCGACCTGTTCGGCCAGGGCAAGATGTTCCTGCCGCAGGTGGTGAAATCGGCGCGCGTGATGAAGCAGGCCGTCGCCCACCTGATCCCGTTCATCGAGGAAGAAAAGGCGGCGGAGGAAGCGCGCACCGGCATCGTCGCGAAACCGAAGGGCAAGATGGTCATCGCGACCGTGAAAGGCGACGTGCACGACATCGGCAAGAACATCGTCTCCGTCGTCCTGCAATGTAATAACTTCGAGATCGTCAACATGGGCGTGATGGTGCCCGCGTCCGAGATCCTCGCGAAGGCCAAGGAAGAAAACGCGGACATCATCGGCCTCTCGGGCCTGATCACGCCGTCGCTCGAAGAAATGGCCCACGTCGCGCGCGAGATGCAGCGCGACCCGTGGTTCCGCGACCGCCGCATTCCCCTCCTGATCGGCGGCGCGACGACGAGCCGCGCGCACACGGCCGTCAAGATCGCGCCGCATTACGAAGGCCCGGTCGTGTACGTGCCGGACGCGTCGCGCTCCGTCTCGGTGGGCCAGTCGCTCGTGACGGCGGAGACCCGCGACGGCTACGTCGCCGAGATCGCCGAGGACTACGTGCGCATCCGCGAACAGCACGCCAATAAAAAAGCGCTGCCGATGGTGAGCCTGGAACAGGCGCGCGCCAACAAGGCGCAGCTGGCGTTCGCGCCGCTGAAGCCGAAGTTCATCGGCCGCCGCGTCTTCAAGAACGTCGACCTGGGCACGCTCGCCCGCTACATCGACTGGGGCCCGTTCTTCCAGACGTGGGACCTGGCCGGCCCCTACCCCGCGATCCTGACCGACGAGGTGGTGGGCGAAGCGGCGGCCAAGGTGTTCGAGGAAGGCCAGGCGCTGCTGAAGAAGATCATCGACGGCCGCTGGCTGACGGCGAACGGCGTCGTTGCCCTGCTGCCCGCGAACAGCGTCAACGACGACGACATCGAGATCTACACGGACGACACCCGCAGCGAAGTCGCGTTCACGTGGTACGGCCTGCGCCAGCAGGGCGTCAAGCCGGTGGTGGACGGCGTGCAGCGCCCGAACCAGTGCCTGTCCGACTTCATCGCGCCGAAATCGTCCGGCATCGCCGACTACATCGGCATGTTCGCCGTGACGGCCGGCATCGGCGCCGAGAAGATCGAGAAGCGCTTCGAAGCCCAGGGCGACGACTACTCGTCGATCATGGTGAAGGCCCTTGCCGACCGCCTGGCCGAAGCGTTCGCCGAGTACATGCACGAGCGCGTGCGCACGGACCTGTGGGGTTATGTGGCGGACGAGAAGCTGTCGAACGAGGCGCTGATCAAGGAAGAATACGTCGGCGTCCGCCCGGCGCCGGGTTATCCGGCATGTCCGGAGCACACCGTCAAGGCCGACCTGTTCAAGGCCTTGCAGGCCGAGGAGATCGGCATGGAACTGACGGAATCGTTCGCGATGTATCCGGGCGCCGCGGTGTCGGGCTTTTACTTCTCGCACCCGGAGTCGAAGTATTTCGTGGTCGGCAAGATCGGGCAGGACCAGCTCGACGACATGGCCAGGCGCCGCGGCCTGGACAAGGCCGAAGTGGAGCGGTACCTGGCGCCGAACCTCTGATCGAACTGCGCGTGGGCTCGGGGAGCCCACCCCTACGGCTCGTGCCGAACCTCTGATCGAACCGCGCGTGGGCTCGGGGAGCCCACCAATCGTTCACATCGCGTACGTTAAACCTGCTCGCGCCGGAACCGCCACACGGCGGCCACGGTGAACAGCAGTGCAAACCCGAACAGCACGGCGATGGCCGGCGCGGCCGCCGCCGCGTCCAGGCCGCGCCACGTCACCGCGTCGAGGCCCGCGATGGCCCAGCGCGTCGGCACGACGAGCGTCAGCTGCTGCACCCAACCGGGAAACATGAACGACGGCACCCAGGCGCCGCCCAGCATCACGAGGATGAGGGTCGCGAACATCGCGATGCCGCGCGCCGCTTCCGGCGTCTTTCCGAACGCGGCGATGAGCAGGCCGAAGCCGGCCGTGAGCGCGCCGAAGCCGAGCGCCATGCCGAGGAAGCCCGGCACGCTGCTCACCTGCACGTGGAATCCCAGCACCGCCACCACGAAGATGGCGCACAGCAGGCAGGTCGCGATGATGGCGGCCGAGGCGGCGCGCGCCAGCACGACCTCGGTCATGGTGACGGGCGCGGCGAGCTGGCGGTCCCACACGCCGCTGCGGCGCGTCAGCAGCATGCCGATCCCCATGTTCACGCCCATGAACAGGATGAATTGCACGCCCATGCCCGAGAACGAATGCGCGTACGGGTTATAGCCCTGGGCGACGGGACCGCTCGCCAGGCTCTCGTCGTGCGTCGTGAACGGCATCGACAGGCCGCGCGCCTGGCCGGTGCCGGCGCCGTCCGCGCGCGGACTGTCCTCGAACTTGCGCACCGCGACGAGCATGTCGCGCAGCGCAGGGTCCTGCACCTTGTTCTCGTCGAGCTGCTGCAGGCCGCGCGCCGTGAGCTTCTTGCCCAGCGGTCCGCCGAACATCTCGGCGCTGACGACCTGCATCACCTGCTGCGTCAGCATGCCCTTCACCATCGCCAGCACGGCCGGCTGCGAAGGGTCGTACAGCAGGGGGATGGCCGGCTTGTCCTGGTTCGAGAACAAGGCGGTGCCGGCCGCCTCGGCGAAGCCGGCCGGCAGCACGATCGCGACGGCCTGGCTGCCCTTGCGCACGGCATCCCTGGCCTGCGTCAGGTCCATCGTCGTCACGTGCAGGTTCGGGTCGGCCTTGAGGCCCGCCGCGATGCGGTTGCCGGCGTCGCTCGTGTCCTGCTGGACGAGGGCCACGTCGATGCCGCTGCCCTTGGCGCTGCCGCCGCCGAACACGGAACCGAAGAACGCGGCGATCACGATGGGCAGCACGAGGTGCATCAGCAGCGCGCGCTTGTCGGAGATGTAGAGGATGAGGTCCTTGCGGACGAGGGCGGAGAAGGCGGTCGTGTTCATCGGGCGGCTCTCAATCGCGCAGCGTGCGACCGGTCAGGTCGAGGAAAATGTCTTCGAGGCTGGCGCGCGCGGTGGCGAAGTGCACGGTGCGCTGGCCCTGCCCCTGCAGCCAGCCGAGCAGCGGCACGGCGTCGGCATTGTCCGTGAGGCCGATGTCGAGGGCCGTGCCCTCGCTCGCCAGGGCCGTCACGCCGGCCTGGGAGCGCAGCGCGTCCAGCAGCCCGGCGCCCGCCGGTTCCGCCAGCTCCACGCGCAGCAGGGCCTTCGCGGCCAGCTTGCGGTGCAGCGCGGCCGGGCTGTCGTCGGCCAGGACCTTGCCGTGGTCGATGATGACGATGTGGTCGGCCAGGCGCTCCACCTCTTCCATGTAGTGGCTCGTGTAGATCAGCGCGCGGCCCTGCGCCTGCAGCGCCTCCAGGGTATCGAAGATGGCGTTGCGGCTCTGCGGGTCGACGCCGACCGTGGGCTCGTCGAGGATCAGCAAGTCCGGATCGTGCAGCAGCGCGGCCGCGATGTTCAGCCGGCGCTTCATCCCGCCCGAGAACGTGGCCGGCTTGTCGCGCGCGCGGTCGACGAGGTTCACGAGGCCCAGCGCGCGGTCGATGCGCTCGTTCAGCGCCTTGCCCTTCAGGCCGTACAGGGCGCCGAACAAACGCAGGTTCTCATGCGCCGACAGGTCTTCGTACAGCGCGAGGTCCTGCGGCACGAGGCCGATGCGGCGCTTGACGCTTGCCGCGCCCGTCGTCACGGCCTGGCCGTCCAGCAGCACCTGGCCGGCGTCGGGCCTGAGCAGCCCGCACAGCATGGAGACGGTGGTCGACTTGCCCGCCCCGTTCGGCCCGAGCAGGCCGACGGTCTGGCCGGCCAGCACCTGGAACGACACGCCGTCCACGGCGCGGCGGGTGCCATATGATTTCACGAGACCTTCAACACGCAACAACACGTTCGACATGGGGCTCCCATCGGATCGCATGGCTGGAAAGCCGCGCGCGGACGCGCGCGGCGGGAAGACATCAGATGGCGTAGCGGACGACGGAGTCGGACCACTGGAATGCCGACATCTCGAGTTCGATCATGTCGTCGCCCGAGATCTGCAGGGCCTTCAGCGTGGGCAGCACGAGTTCCGTGTGCTCGTCGGCCTGCTCGATGCTCTCGGACAGCTTGAGCAGCTCGCCGAAGAAGCCGGCGCGGCCCAGGAGGGCCTGCCGGACTTCGTCGCTGACCGGGATCTGTTCGACGATGTCGGCCATCGGGATGCCGAACAGGGCGTCCATCAGCGACATGATGCCGACCGTGAAGGCGATGTCGGCGACGGCACGCTGGCTGGGACGCAAGCGCTGGGCCAGCAATTCCATCAGCCGGCCGCGCGTGGTGGCCAGCATCAGCAACGGCGTCTGGTTGTGGCCGCGCGTGGCCGGTTCCGCGTACAGCATGATCTGCAGCCAGCGCTGCAACTGGCGCCGGCCCAGCACGAGCAGCGCCTGGCTGACGGAATCGATGCGCTGGGACGCGCCCACGGCCGGCGTGTTCACGAGGCGCAGCAGGTTCAGGGCGAGCGTCACGTCGCGCTTGACCGTGCGTTCGATGACGGCATTGTCGGCGTCCGACATCACGAGGTTCATCAGCTCGACCACCGCGAGCTGCGACGGCGACAGCTTGCGGCCGCCCAGCACGGACGGGCGCGCGAAATAAAAGCCCTGGAAGTAATCGAAGCCGAGGTCCATGGCGGCCTGGTAGGCGTCGCGCGTCTCGACCTTTTCCGCGACGACGGTCTTTTCCATGCCGTGCAGGCGGCGCACGAGGTTCGGCAACTGCGTGGGCGGCACGGTGAGCAGGTCGAGCTTGACGAAGCCGGCCAGCGGCAACAGGCGCTGCAGGCGCAGGCTGTCGCCTTCGATGCCGTCCAGCGCGAAGCGGAAGCCGTGGCCCGCGAGTTCGCGCATGCGCGCCAGCAGGGCGTCGTCCGGCACGACGGTCGGCACGATCTCGAGCACCGTGCGCTCGCGCGGCAGGAAGGCGAAGATGTCGCTGCCGAGGACTTCGGCGTCCACGTTCAGGAAGCAGGCGGCGTCGCCGATCGCGCGCGCGAGCCCCAGCTGGGCCGCGTGGGCGATCACCGCGGCCGTCGCGGTCAGGCCGGTCTCGTCGGCCTCGCCCTGGCGCGCGCTGCGGAACAGGAGTTCATAACCGTACAAGGCCTGGTTGCGGTCGAGCACAGGCTGGCGCCCCAAATAAAAGTCACGCACGCGCAAGGGGTAGTTCGCGTGGTCCAGGCTCGCGGCGGTATCGGTCATCACGGACTCTTGTAGCAATGGAACGTAGCTACTTTAACGCATTCCGCCACCTGGTGACTATTTGAAAATGATTTCCTGTAAAAAACGTATCAGGATGATCACGGCTGCGGCAGGCCGTCCACGAACACCTTGAGCTCGCCCGGCGCGAACTCCGTCCACGTCTCGTTGGTGGTCAACGGGGTCGTGACGATGATGGCCACGCGGTCGTCCGGCGTCGTCACCTGCGAAAAATCGACGGACAGGTCTTCGTCGGCGAGGCAGGCGGCCGCGAACGGGTACTTGCGCACGACGTAGCACAGCTTGGTCGAGCAGTGCGCGAACAGCGCCGTGCCGTCGGACAGCATCATGTTGAACGTGCCGTGGCGCGCGATGACGGCGACGAGCTCGGCGATGGCCGCGCGCAGCACGGGCATGGCGGGCGCCCGGTCGCAGAAGCGGTCGCGCAATTGCTGCAGCAGGAAGCAGAAGGCGCGTTCGCTGTCGGTATTGCCGACCGGGCGGTACGGGCCGTCGAGCACGGGGTCGAAGTCCTTGAGGTCGCCATTGTGGGCGAACACCCAGTAGCGGCCCCACATCTCGCGCACGAACGGATGGCAGTTTTCCAGCGCGACCTTGCCTTGCGTGGCCTTGCGGATGTGGGAGATGACGTTCAGCGACTTGATCGGGTAATGCTTGATCAGTTCGGCGATCGGCGAGGCGATGGCCGCCTGGTGGTCGACGAAATGGCGGACGCCGGCGCCCTCGAAGAAGGCGATGCCCCAGCCGTCATGGTGCGTGTCCGTGCGTCCGCCCCGATGGGCGAAGCCGGTGAAACTAAAAACAATGTCGGTAGGGACATTGCAATTCATGGCGAGCAGCTGACACATAGTTCAAGCTTACCATGTACAGATGCAAAGCCGGCATGGGGAAAATGGGGAAGATGGGGTAGCGGGAACGGGAAGAAGCTGGTGCCCTGCGTCGCCAGCCCGGAACGGGGCCGCGTCACGCAGGTGCGGTGGCCGGACGAAGGTGCCCGGCCGGACGATCAGTGCAGGACGACCGGTTGGCTCATGAGGGTATCGTAGGAACCCAGGAAATCATCGATTTCCTCCATGGTCGGTTCGCTCGCGATCAGGTTGTTGACATCACGCCGGAACGCTTGCGCCAGTTTGCCGCCGATGAACGCTTCGCGCCGGCCGGATTTGTCGACGATCTCGTAGCCGCCGAAGCGCAGGGCCTCGAGGTTGTGATCGACGCCAAATTCGACAACGCTATACTGTTCGCTGTTATAGATCATGTTCATGATGACTCCTTCACTCGATCAGGTGGGTGCAAGGCTGCCGCCCGGCGGCGGACGGCTACTTTCCGCTTTCTTTCCACTTCAACTACGAGGTGGGGCCACTGGAACCGAATTCAAGAACCTCTACAACTTGTTACGAATTCCACTGTATCGATCAAGCTGCGGACGATTCAGGCCTTCAGGTCGGAAGTCAGCCATAACAGCTGATCGTATGGCTCGGACCGCAACCACGATCGCAACTGATCAAGATGCTCGCTACCGGCGACGCCGATGAAGATACGGCGGGGACGCCGGCGCAGCAGGCGATTCAATGTTACACGCAAAACCAGATTGCCGGTGCAGCACAGGCAACCGGGCGCGATCCGCGCAAGGCTTTGGTCGGGAGCGAGGTCATCGAGGGGAGAAACGCCTGACGCGAGGCCTTCGAGAATGATGGCCTGCGCGCCTTCGTCATTCATATCAGAAAGGTGAGCGGCGATCGCCGCTTCGCGCGCCCGGGCGCTCAGGCCCGTGACGAGGGTGACGACCACGCGCGCATCGTCCGCGGCGGCCGCACCGGCCGGATCACTGGGCACTCTTCTTGCCCAGCTTGCCTGGTTCGACGCCGAGCTGCTTGAGCTTGCGGTACAGGTGGGTACGTTCCAGTCCCGTCTTTTCGGCCACGCGCGTCATCGAGCCGCCTTCGCGGCCCAGGTGGTGCTCGAAGTACATACGCTCGAAGGCGTCACGCGCTTCGCGCAGCGGCAGGTCGAACGACAGCGTGTAGCCGTGGGCATGCGCCTCGCCATTGCTGACGGGACGGGCCATGCCCATCGACGCGCCCATCGCCCCGCCCTGCGGCTGCGGCGCGTACATGGGTTGCACCGCGGCGCTGGGTTCCGGCAGCGGGGACGAGACGGATGCGGCGGTGGCCATCGGACGCGGCGCGATGGCCGGCGCGCGCGCCACTTCCTGGCCGCGCTGCAGGCCCTGCTGCACGGCTTTCAGCAGCTTTTGCAGGGCGATCGGTTTTTCCAGGAAGTTCAGGGCGCCGATGCGGGTCGCCTCCACGGCGGTGTCGATGGTGGCGTGGCCGGACATCATGATGACCGGCATCGTCAACAGGCCGTCGCGCTGCCATTCCTTGAGCAGCGTGACGCCGTCGGTATCGGGCATCCAGATGTCGAGCAGCACCAGGTCGGGGGCGCCCTGCTGGCGCGCCTGGCGGGCCTGCTGGGCGTTTTCCGCCAGCTGGACCGCGTGTCCCTCGTCGCCAAGGATTTCCGAGAGCAGCTCGCGGATGCCCATTTCATCGTCAACTACGAGTATGTTCGCCATCTTCTTATGCCTTTTTTGATCTCTCTCCACGGAGACGCCGCACAAATCGCTGACGTGCGCCTCCTACAGCCAAGATTCTATGCGCGATTCACGCTTCGGCCAAGTTCGCCTCTGGCGCTAACTTTAACAGCAAAATCGATACCGAAGCGCCACTTCCGTCGGCGCGGTTGGCGATGTCGATCCGGCCGCCGTGTTCATCGATGATCTTCTTGACCATCGGCAGGCCCAGGCCGGTGCCGCGCGCTTTCGACGTGACGTACGGTTCGAACGCACGCGACAGGATCTTCGGCGCGAATCCGGGCCCGTTGTCGACGATCGCCAGGCGCACCGCGGTGCCCGTGCCGCCGTCGGCGCCGACGTAGTGGATGGCCTCCGTGACGATGTCGATGCGCGGCGGGGCGTCGTGCGTGGTGCGGTCGGCCAGCGCGTCCTGCGCGTTCTGCAGCAGGTTGTGGATCACCTGGCGCAGCTGGGTCGTGTCGCCCATCACCCGCGGCAGGCCCGGCTGCAGGGACGGATGGATCACGTCCGAGCCGTCCTCGGATAAATACAGGTTCAGGATTTCTTCGATCAGGTCGTTCAGGTCCAGCGCCGACAGCACGGCCGGGGGCGTGCGCGCATAGTCGCGGAAATCGTCGACCATGCGCTTCATCGCGGACACCTGGCTGACGATGGTGTCGGTGGCCTTGTTGAGGAGCACGGCGGCGTCCGCGTCGACGCGGTCGATCAGCTTCATCTGCAGGCGCTCGGCCGACAGCTGGATCGGCGTGAGCGGGTTCTTGATCTCGTGCGCGAGGCGGCGCGCCACCTCGCCCCAGGCCACCGAGCGCTGGGCCGAGATCACGTCGGAGATGTCGTCGAACACGACGATGAAGCCGCTGCCCGCCCCGACCGGCAGGCGCGAGCCGCGCGTCAGCAGCGTGAGGTCGTGGTCGTCGTCGGTGCCGGGACGGCGCGGGATCTCGATCTGCTGCTGCCAGTGCGCGCGCCCTTTCCCGCGGCCCGCGGCCGATTGCGCGCTCTGCGCCGAGAAGGCCCGCGTGACGGCCCCGGCGAAGACTTCCAGCCCGTCGATCTCGTCCAGCGGACGGCCCGCCAGCGACGCCACGTCGACCTGCAGGATGCGGTGCACGGCATCGTTGGAATTGACGACGACGCCGTCGGCATCCATCACGATCACGCCGGCCGACATATTGGCCAGCACGGATTCCAGGTGGGCCTTGGCGCTTTCCAGCGCGGCGCGGTTGCGTTCGACGGCGGAGCGGGCCTCGAACAGCTGCCCAGTCATCGCGTTGAACGATTGCGTGAGCGTGCCCAGTTCGTCGTTCGTCTCGACGATCGGGCGCGGCGACAGGTCGCCCTCGGCCACGGCGCGCGTGCCCTCGGCCAGCACGAGCAGCGGCTGGGCCAGGTTGCCGGCGATGAGGAACGCGGCGCCGATGGCCGAGAAGATCGCCAGCAGCAGGGTCAGCGTGAGCGTGCCGATGTACATCTTGCGCAAGCCCGTGCGCGCGGCGTAGCGCTCCTGGTATTCGCGATAGGCGGTGGAGAGCACGGCGGCGTTGGACGCCAGGTTGACGGGCACGCCTTGCGTCAGCTGCAGGTAGCGCGGCGCCATGCCGGGCGGCTCGGGCACGGCCACCACCACGCGCAGGCGCAGGCCGGTGGCGGCGTCGAGGCCGCTGGGCGATTCGCCGCGCGCCTCGCGGAAGTCGTCGTCGATGCCCCCTTCCGCACGCGCGTAACCGCCCGGCATCGCGGCCTGCTTGAGCATCTGCGGCGTCGGCAGGTCGGCGACCAGGACGGCGCGGCGGTCCTCGGTGGCGTCGGCCACGAGCCTGCCGGCGGCATCGATCAGCAGCGCGCTGCGCATCCCGTTGCCCTCGTCGAGCGCACGCACGAGGATGGCCTGCGCATCGCGCTCGCCCTGCCCGGCCAGCGTGGCGGCCACGGTACCGGCGTTGACGCCCAGGTTGACCAGCGCTTCGTCGAGGGCGGCGCGCGACAGGTTCAGGCCCGAGTCGAGCGCGGCCTCGATCTTGACGTCGAACCAGGACTCGATCGAGTGCGAGACGAACTGCACCGAGACCATGAAGACGACGAGCCCGGGCACGATGCCGATGCCGCCGAACAGGACCATCAGCCGGAGCATCAGGCGCGAACCGAACTTGCCGGCCTTGTAGCGCGAATACAGGCGCCAGAACGCGACCAGCACGAGGATGAACAGCGCGCCGGCCACGCCGAGGATCAGGCCCAGCAGCCAGGTGAAGTCATGGGCGAAGAAGCCCGTGTTGCTGGACGCGGAGGCGAGCAGGAACAGCAGGATCGAGGCGATCGCGCTGCCGATCACCAGCCCGTAGCGCAGGGCCTTGATCACGGCTTACTCCGCACGGTAGGTGAACGTCTTCTTGTGCGAGGCCAGGCGCCAGTCGGAATTGTTGAAGGCGTCGATCTGGAGCGGCTTCAACAGGAATTCGCGGTCCATGAACATGCGCAGCGTGACGTTGTAGGTCTCGCCCGGCTTGAGCGCGCCCTTGGGGGCGATCAGCCAGCGGGCCGGGAGGCGGATGGCGCGCAGTGCGTCGTCGAGGGTGTCGAAATTCTGCTGGATGCTGCCGGGGGTGGAGACGTGATAGACCCGCAGCAGCACGTCGTAGTTCAGCTTGGTCGTACGGCGCGAGGACACGGCATGGTCGTCGGTCCACCACCAGCGTGGCCGGGTCAGTTCGATCTCGGTGGTGAACGACAGCGCCACGCCGTGCTCGATGGCCTGCTCGAGGCCGGGCGTGAGGTCGAACGAATAGACGGCCGACAGGCGGTAGCCGTCGTCGGAAGCCTCGATACTGGCACGGGTGATTTCGATCCCTTCGGCCGCCTGCGCAGTCGCGCATGTCAATGCCAGCAACAGCTGGCAGGCGAGGAGGAGGAAAAATCGTACAGTCACTAGGGGCCAGAGCCTTAAAAAGCGTTGTCGGGGTTACTCACGCTCCGGCCTTGTGGAACAGGGCGTAGAACAGACCGTCATGATCCTGCCCGCCGCCACTTCGAGGAAGCAGTTGGCCCGGCGCATCGAGACGGACCGCATCGTGGCGCGCCGCGAAGGCGGCGGCCTGCGCTTCCGATTCCTGCGGCCAGAGCGAACATGTCACGAACAGCAATTTACCATCGGGCCGCAGCATCTGCCAAAGATTGTCGAGTATTTT
The DNA here is from genome assembly GCF_034420155.1 of Massilia luteola. Classification (NCBI taxonomy): domain Bacteria; kingdom Pseudomonadati; phylum Pseudomonadota; class Betaproteobacteria; order Burkholderiales; family Oxalobacteraceae; genus Massilia; species Massilia luteola. The sequence continues at coordinate 67,425 of NZ_JAXOFN010000024.1, read as the reverse complement.
GGTGGAAAGTGTTGCAAGTTGGTGGGTGTCACTCTTGCGGCGCAACCAGCGGATATCCGGGTGGCGGCGCACGATGCCGGAGGCCGTGCACGGCACGTCGGCGAGGATGCGATCGTACAGGCCGCCGTCCCACCAATCCGTGGCTTCGGCCGCGCCCGCCTTGACGGTCGCATGCAGGCCGAGGCGCTCCAGATTCTGGTCGACGCGGACGAGGCGGCGCGCGTCGGCATCCAGCGCCGTCAGGTCGACGTCGGCCGTTTCCAGGATGTGGCCGCTCTTGCCGCCGGGCGCCGCGCATGCGTCCAGCACGCGCATGCCGTCACGGACGTCGAGCAGCGGCGCGGCCAGCTGGGCGCCCGCGTCCTGCACCGAGACGAGACCGTCGGCAAAGCCGGGGATCTGCGTCACGCCAACGGCCTGCGCCAGGCGCACGGCGCTCGGCCCGACCTGCTCCGCGCGCATGCCGGCCGCGTCCAGCAGCTTCAGATACGTCTCGACGTCGGTCTTGCGGCGATTCACGCGCAGGGTCAGCGGCGGCTGGCGGTTGCCGGCCATGAGGATGGCCTGCCAGTCGCCCGGATACGCGGTGCGCACGGCGTCGATCCACCATTCCGGGTAATTCCATTGGGCGACCGGCTCGCGCAGGGCGCTGGCCACCACGTCCTCGCGCTCGCGCAGGAAGCGGCGCAGCACGGCGTTCACCATCGCCTTGGCGTGGGCGAAATCCGGATGCGCGGCGGCCGCGCGGACCGCCTGGTCGACGACCGTGAAGGCTTCGTACGGGGGCTCGGCGCCCGCGGGCGGATCGAGCAGCGCCAGCGCACACTCCAGCAGGCCGGCCAGCATAGCCGGCTCGGGCGCCTTGCTCGTCATCAGCCCCAGCAGCGTGCCGCTGCGTCCCAGCTGGCGCATGGCGCGGTAGGCGATGTCCTGCATGGCGCCGCGCGCCTGCGGCGGCGCGTCCCAGGCCTGGACCACGTCGGCCAGCGCCTGGGGCAGCGCCATGCCGGCGCGCACGCGCGCCAGGCTGCTCGCCGCGCCCAGCAGGGCGAACGCAAGGGAATCGTCGCGCAGGTCGGGACGGTAATCGAGCTGGGCGTGGACCTTGACCTCGTGGCTGTGGCGCAGGCGCGGGCCCGGCTCTTCGTGCGGACGCGGCGGCGCAACGGCGACGTCGCGCGGCGCCGGCTCGACGCGCTGGGGGCGATTCTCCAGGCCGCGTGGCGCCGGCTCGACGCGCGGAGGGCGATTCCCCATGGCGCGCTGCGGCGCACCGCCGGGACCGCGCGGCGCGCTGTCGCGCGCGCCTTCGCGTCCCGGGTCGCGTCCCTGGTCGCGTCCGCCGGTCACGGCGGGGCCGGCCTTGGGGTTGCGCGGACCAGTCCCTTTCCCGGCTTGCGGGCCACCCGGCCGGGCCGGACCGGCCTTCTTGCCGCCGGTGCGGCCGCCGGCCTTGGGTTTGAGGGTGAGCGTCGGGCGCTTTTCGGTCATGGCAATCGATCAATGCATAAAGACGCACATTGTAACGGTTACGCGTTGCGCAGGCTTAAGCGAGGCTTGCGTCGGCGCCCCGGAGTGGTGGCGCGTTGCGTCAAACCAGTATAATGATTGCTTAGCCTGCCCGTGGCCATGCCACCGCGCCGCACCGACCATTATATTTTCGACCACAGTTCATGCTCGCCCAACAAAAACAAGAGATCGTCGCCCTGTTCCAGGCCGCGCTGGCCCCCATCGTCGCGGGCACCGACCTCGTGCCCAACGTCGTCCTCGAGCGCCCGCGCGATCCGTCGCACGGCGACATCGCCTGCAACATCGCCATGCAATTGGCGAAGCCGCTCAAGACCAACCCGCGCGAACTGGCCACCCGCCTCGTCGCCGCGCTGCTGGCCGCACCGAAGGCGGCGGGCCTGATCGAATCGGCCGACGTGGCCGGCCCCGGCTTCATCAACCTGCGCGTGGCCGCGAGCGCCAAGCAGTCCGTCGTCGCCACCGTCCTGCGCGAGGGCGACGCCTTCGGCCGCGGCGAGTCCGGCAACGAGCACCACGTGATCATCGAATTCGTGTCGGCCAACCCGACCGGCCCCCTGCACGTCGGCCACGGCCGCCAGGCGGCGCTGGGCGATGCGATGTCGGCGCTGTTCGAATCGCAGGGCCACCAGGTCACGCGCGAGTTCTATTACAACGACGCCGGCGTGCAGATCGCCACGCTGGCCAACTCGGTCCAGGCGCGCGCGCGCGGCCTCAAGCCGGGCGACGCCGAATGGCCCGAGTCGGCCTACAACGGCGACTACATCGCCGACATCGCCGCCGACTTCCTCGCCAGGAAGACCGTGGCGGCCAGCGACGGCCAGCCGGCCACCGCCAGCGGCGACACGAACGACATCGAATCGATCCGCCGCTTCGCCGTCACCTACCTGCGCAACGAGCAGGACCAGGACCTGCAGGCGTTCGGCGTCAAGTTCGACAATTACTACCTCGAGTCCTCGCTGTACACGGACGGCAAGGTCGACGCGGCCGTGCAGGCCCTGGTCGACGCCGGCGTGACCTACGAGCAGGACGGCGCGCTGTGGCTCAAGACGACGGACTACGGCGACGACAAGGACCGCGTGATGCGCAAGTCCGACGGCACGTACACGTATTTCGTGCCGGACGTGGCGTACCACATCCAGAAATTCAGGCGCGGTTTCGACCAGGCCATCAACATCCAGGGCAGCGACCACCACGGCACCATCGCCCGCGTGCGCGCCGGCCTGCAGGCCGTGAACATCGGCATCCCGCGAGGCTATCCCGACTACGTGCTGCACAAGATGGTCACCGTCATGAAGAACGGCGAGGAGGTCAAGATCTCCAAGCGCGCCGGCTCGTACGTGACCGTGCGCGACCTGATCGAATGGTCGGGCAACGGCGACGTGACCCGCGGCCGCGACGCCGTGCGCTTCTTCCTCATCTCGCGCAAGGCCGACACGGAGTTCGTGTTCGACGTCGACGTCGCCCTCGCGACCAACGACGAGAACCCCGTCTACTACGTGCAGTACGCCCACGCGCGCATCTGCTCGGCCCTCGCGAACTGGGGCGGCGACGTCGCCGGGCTGGCCAACGCCGACCTGGCGCCGCTGACGAATTCGCACGAATCCGGCCTGCTGGCCAAGCTGGCGGACTATCCCGAGATGCTGCAGCGCGCGCTCGTCGAGCTGGGCCCGCACCAGGTCGCGTTCTACCTGCGCGACCTGGCCGGCGAACTGCACAGCTATTACTTCGCCCACAAATGGCTGCTCGACGACGACGAGCCGACGAAGCTAGCGCGCCTCGCGCTGGCGGCCGCCATCCGCCAGGTGCTGCGCAACGGCCTGGCCCTGATCGGCGTCTCGGCGCCGGAAAAAATGTAAGCGTTCCAACCTAGACCCGCACTACATGACCGCCGTATTCCGTAATCGACAGCTCCAATCCTTCGCGCGCCAGCGGGGCAGCACGCTCACTGGCCTCATCATCGGCCTGATCGTCGGCCTGGGTATCGCGGTCGCGGTCGCGCTCACGATCACCAAGGGCGCCTCGCCGTTCACCGACAAGGCGGTCAAGGCCGGCCGCCCGGCCGATCCGGCGCCGGGCCAGGCCCAGGATCCGAACAAACCGATGTACGCCAACCGCGACGCCGCGCGCGAGGCGAACAAGGAGATTTCGGAAAAGGCCGCCGCGCGCGCGACCGGCGGCACCGCCGCCCCCGCCGAGACCAAACCGGCCGAGGCCGACCCGCTGGGCCAGGCGATCGCCGCGATGAAGGAGCCGGCGCCGGCCAGGCCGGAACCGAAACCCGAGACGCGCGTCGCCTCCGCCGCGCCGTCGGCCGCAACCGCCCCCGGCGCCACGGGCGCCACCGGCGGCTATGTGTACTACCTGCAGGCCGGCGCATTCCGCGGCTTGCCGGACGCCGAAGCGACGCGCGCCAAGCTGGCGCTGCTCGGCTTCGAGGCGACGATCAGCGACCGCGCGAGCGACAGCGGCGTGCTGCACCGCGTGCGCCTGGGCCCGTACAACCAGGTCGAAACCATGAACAAGGCGCGCGCCAAGCTGCTCGACAGCGGCATCGTCGTCGACATCGTGCGCAACCAGCGCTGATCCCGGGAGCCCCGCATGCGCCTGCCGCGCCGCCTGTTCTGCACCGCCCTCCTCGGCCTCGCGGCCGGTGTGCAAGCCGCGTCGGCGCTGGCCGCCGATCCGCAAGCGGGCGCGCAATACGTCGTGCTGCCTTCACCGCAGCCGACCGACGCCGGTAAAAAAATCGAAGTCATCGAGTTCTTCGCCTACTACTGCCCGCACTGCTACGCCTTCGAACCGGCGCTGGAAGCGTGGGTCAGGAAACAGGGTGACGACATCGTGTTCAAGCGCGTGCACGTGCCGCGCGACGCCAGCGTGCTGCCGCAGCAGCGCCTGTTCTACACGCTCGACGCGATGGGCCTCCTGAACCAGTATCACCAGAAGGTGTTCGACGCCATGCACCAGCAGCACCTGCGCCTGTCCAGCGACGAGCGGGTGTTCGACTGGGTGGCGCAAAACGGCATCGACCGCGCGAAGTTCATCGATACCTACCGCTCGTTCGGCATCCAGGCGAAGCTGCATCGCGCAGCCGCGATGATGGATGCCTACGGCGTCGACCGCTGGCCGCTCGTCGTCATCGACGGCCGCTTCATCACGTCGCCCTCGCACGCGGGCGCGGGCGCGGGCGCGGGCGCCCCCGAGGGCACCACGGAAGCCCAGCAACAGCAGACGGCCTTGCAGGTGATGGACTTCCTCGTCACGAAAGCGAAAGCGGACAAGCGATGACCGCGGCGCGGGGCCGCCGGCTGCGCGTGTTCGTCACCGGCGCATCCAGCGGCATCGGCGCGGCCCTGGCGCGCGAATACGCGGCGCGCGGCGCCGTCCTCGGCCTGCTCGGCCGCCGCCCCGATGCCCTCCGCGAACTCGCCGCCGCGCTGCCCGCGCCAAACGACCACCACATCTACGCCGTCGACGTGACGGACCACACGGCCCTGGCGCGCGCCGCCGCCGACTTCATCGCGCGTGAAGGCGGCGCCGACATCGTGATCGCCAGCGCCGGCGTCTCGGCCGGCACGCTGACGGAGCGGCCGGGCGACGTGTCCCAGTTCGCCGAGATCTTCGCCATCAACGTCACAGCCACCGTCGCCACCTTCGCACCGTTCATCGCGACGATGAAGCAAGGCACGGGTACGCGCCGCCTCGTCGCGATCGGCAGCGTGGCCGGCATCCGCGGCATGAAAGGCGCGGGCGCCTATTGCGCGTCGAAGTCGGCCGTGCACACGTATGCGGAATCGCTCCGCCTCGAACTCCAACCCCACGGTATCCGGGTCGTGACCATCGCGCCCGGCTACATCGATACGCCGATGACCCGCCTGAACCGCTTTCCCATGCCCTTCCTGATGCCGGCCGACCGCTTCGCGGCCGCAGCCGCGCGCGCCATCGACGCGGGCCGCAGCTACCGCGTGATCCCCTGGCCGATGGGCGTCGCGGCGAAACTCCTGCGCCTGCTGCCCAACGTCCTGTTCGATGCCCTGTTCGTGCATGCGCCGCAGAAGGCGGGCAAGGTGGCGCCATGAACGCCGATCGCATTACGCAACTGTCGCGCGCCGGCGTCGCCGTCGAGGTGGTCGCGCAAACCGGATCGACGAACGCCGACCTGCTGGCGCGCGCGCCGCACCTGGCGGCGCCGGTGCTGCTGGTCGCGGAACACCAGACGGCCGGGCGCGGGCGCGCGGGCCGCAGCTGGCTGTCCGAACCGGGCAACTCGCTGACCTTCTCGCTGGCCTGGCGCTTCGCCGACGGCTTGCGCGGCCTGGCCGGCCTGCCGCTCGCGATCGGCGTCGCGCTGGCGGAAACGCTGGGCCGCCTCGGCCAGCCCGTGCAGCTGAAATGGCCGAACGACGTGCTCAAGGATGGCGACAAGCTGGCCGGCATCCTCGTCGAGACCCAGGCGCTGCCGGACGGCGCGGCCTGGACCATCGTCGGCATCGGCTTGAACCTCGTGATGCCGGACGCACTCGAAGACAGGATCGGACGCAGCGCCGCCGCGGTGCCGTGGCTCGCGCGCATGGACCGCGACGCACTGATGGCCGCGCTGCTCGACGGCCTGGCCGACGCATTGTCCCTGTTCGCGCAGCGGGGCTTTGGCGCGTTCGCCGCGCGCTGGAACGTGCTGCACGCCTGGACGGGACGGCCGGTCGTCCTGCTCGACCGCGGCGAAGTCCAGCACGAGGGCCTTGCCGCCGGCGTGGACGACACGGGCCGCCTGCTGCTCGACACGGCGGGCGGACGCATCGCGATCGTCGCCGGCGACGTGTCGCTGCGCACCACGGATTGATCTTCGGGAGACCACCATGCTGCTGCTCGTCGACGCGGGAAACACGAGAATCAAATGGGCCATCGCGGCGCTCGACGCGCTCCCTGGCGACTGGACCGCGCACGGCGCCGTGGCGCACGCGGAACTCGACCGCCTGCAGGCCGCCTGGGCTGGCCACGGGCTCACGCGCGCCGTCGTCTCGAACGTGGCGGGCCACGCGATGCAGGCGCAGCTGACGGCGCTGCTCGCCCCGCTCCTGCCGGCCGCGCCGGACTGGTTCACGGCGCGCGCCGAATTGAACGGCCTGCGCAACCGCTACCGCAATCCGGCGCAACTGGGCAGCGACCGCTTCGCCGCCGCGCTGGGCGCACGCTGCCTCGCCCCCGGCCAGGCCCTCGTCGTGGCCACGTGCGGCACCGCGACGACGGTCGACGCGGTGACTGCCGCGGGCGACTTCCTCGGCGGGATGATCCTGCCGGGCCTGGGCCTGATGCTGGGCGCGCTGGCGCGCGGCACGGCCCAGTTGCCGCAGGTGGCGCCGGGCGAGCGCCACATGGCACCGCCTGTGTTCGCCGACCACACGAGCGACGCGATCCTGTCCGGCTGCCTGGCCGCGCAGGCGGGCGCGATCGAACGCGCCTGCGCCGCCCTGCCCGCCGACCTGTGCATCATCTCGGGCGGCGCGGCGGCCAGCGTGGCCCCGCTGCTGTCCGTTCCCCACTGGATGCTGGATAATATCGTGCTGGTGGGCCTGCATGCGGCCGCGCCGCTGCCCGCTTCCGCCCCCGACCCCGCATCTGCTTGAGGACACGCTCGTGCTACGACTCGCCTTCTGGTCCCTGCTGTTCCTGAACGCCGCCCTGTTCGCGTATGCCCAGGGCCTGTTCGGCACGGGCAAGAGCAATGAACACGAACCGGCGCGCCTCAAGCGCCAGTTCAACACGGCCAAGATGACGCTGCTGACGCGCGAGCAGGCCGAAGCCGCCGCGAAGGCCGCCGCGCCGCCGCCGGGTGGCGACGAGGCCGACGGCGCGGCGGCGGCAAGCGCGCCTGCATCCGCAGCTGCAACCGCTGCAACCGCTGCAAAGGCGCCCACCCAAACGCCCGCCCCTGCGCCCGCCTTCGCCTGCACGGAAATCGGCCCGCTCGACGCGGGCGACGCGCGCCGCTTCGAGGCGCGCCTGGCCGCGCTCGACCTCGGCGACCGCCAGTCGCGCCAGGCCGTCCAGGCCCAGGACGTGACCAGCTGGATCGTGCACATCCCGTCCCAGGGCAGCAAGGAAGCGGCCGACAAGAAGGCCGCGGAGCTGCGCACCCTGGGCGTGACCAATTTCTACATCCTGCAGGCCGATTCGCCGCTCAAGTACGCGATCTCCCTCGGCGTGTTCAAGACCGAAAGCAGCGCCCAGGCCATGCTCGCCCAACTGGGCAAACAGGGCGTGCACACGGCGCGCATCGCCCCGCGCGGACCGCAGACCACCCACTACGTCTACCGTGTGCGCAGCCTCGACGCCGCGACCCGCAAGCGCATCGAAGGCTACGCGGAACGCTACGACGGCGCGGACGTCAAGAGTTGCAACTGAGCCGCGGCCCTTCCGATTTCGCGCGATGCTATGCTGAGCCTTGCGGCCGGGTTCGACCAGCAGATGCCGGTGGCTGTTGACCTGACGGAAATTCGACACGGTTGGCTGGAACCTGTTCCAGGCAAACGCCCCTGCGCCCGGCAAAGCCTGCCTCCATTTTTTACTCACTACTCGACATGATGGCACTGACTCGCGACCAATATGATGTAGATTTCCTGAAGAGTAACGCGGACTGCATTCGCGCCCAAGGCTTGCATTTACCACATCTCGATCAGCCCATCAGTCTGCTTAACTATATCCGTATCGCAAACGATATCGAGGCAAGACTGCATGCTGCGCGGCCGAAGAAAACCGGCGCGGACCATCCTGCGCAGCGCGTGCTGGATTGGGGCTGCGGCTATGGCCAAATGACATGGTTGCTACGCAGGCGAGGCCTTGAGGTTACGTCATTCGACATCGGCCCCGACGATGCTGTATTGCCGAACCTTCCGCTTTGCAATGCACTTGACGTCACACGAACGACGCATGCAACCCACCTCCCCTTTGAGCGCGAAGAGTTCGACGCTATGTTGAGTTGCGGTGTCCTCGAGCATGTCGACGAGTGCAGCGGGGAGGTCGGTAACGAACGAAAATCCTTGGCCGAGATCGCACGCGTGCTGAAACCGAACGGGCGATTCCTGATTTACCAGCTTCCGCAAAAAGCCGCCTGGCAGGAGGCTGTCGTCAGACGATTCAAGCTCGGATACTCCCATCCACGTCGCTATACGGCGTCGGAAATACGACTCCTTCTGCAGGAGGCAGGCTTCCGCGTCGCCCGCCTGAAACGCGCGAATCTGGTACCCAAGAATCTGACGGGCATGCCCAACGCGCTGCGGAAAATATACAGCGTGTTCGGTCCGCTCCTGGTCGTCCTCGACGGATTTTTCTGCGGGATTCCATTATTGAACCGCATCGCCGGCGTACTGGAAATCGAGGCGGTAAAACAACACGCATGACAGGCAGTAATTCGGACGCTGGCGTCAGTGGCCCCGGCGCCGGCGCTTCGAACACGAGATCCCGAGATCCCGACCGAAACGGTGGGCCTCGCAGTTTCCGGTGACGATAGGCGCATTGGTCAGGCTCGGCACCTGCACACTGCTAAGCACAGTGCCGTGACCGCACCAGCCGCTACCCGGCCCGCGCTGCCTGCTCTCCGCCCAACGCCTTCATCCCCCGCTCGAGCACCTTGATCTTCTCCCGCATCGTCGCCAGGTTGCGCACGAGCGCCGCGCTGCGCTCCCATTCCGCGTTCGGCGCGATCGGATAAAAGCCCGTGTAGCGGCCTGGTGCCGCGATCGAGTTCGGCACCAGCGTGCCGGCCGTGACGTGGACGTTGTCGGCGATGTCGATGTGGCCGTTGATCATCGCGGCGCCGCCGAACGTGCAGTGGCTGCCGATGTTGGCGCTGCCCGCCACGCCCACGCAGCCCGCCATTGCCGTGTGCGCGCCGATGCGGCAGTTGTGGCCGATCTGGATCAGGTTGTCGAGTTTCACGCCGTCTTCGATCACGGTGTCGTCCAGCGCGCCGCGGTCGATTGCCGTGTTCGAGCCGATGTCGACGTCATCTCCGATCACCACGCGTCCCGTCTGCGGGATCTTGATGTAGATGCCGCCGTCCACCGCGAAGCCGAAGCCGTCGCCGCCGATCACAGCGCCCGAGTGGACGATGCCGCGCGCGCCGATGACGCAGCGCGCGTGGAAGGTCACGTTGGCGAAGAAGTGCGTTCTTTCGCCGACCGATGCGTCGGGACCGATGTAGCAGCCCGCGTCGATCATGGCGCCGGCGCCGATGACGGCGCCCGCCTCCACCGTGACGTGCGCGCCGATGCACGCGGTCGGGTCCACGCGCGCGCTCGCGTGCACGACGGCCGACGGGTGGATGCCCGGTGCGGGCGCGGCGCCCGACCCGCACAGGTATTGCGCCGTGCGCGCGAAATAGGCGTACGGGTTGTTCGTGACGATGCGTGCGCCGTCGTACGCGGCGGCGACGTCCGGCTCGTCGAGCGGAGACAGGATCAGCGCCGCCGCCCGGCTGTGCGCCGCCGCGGCCCGCAGCCGGCTGTCGCTGAGAAAGCTGATGTCCGTGGCGCCCGCGCGGTCCAGCGGGGCGATGCGCGTGACTTCGATCTGCGGATCGCCTTCCAGCCGGCCGCCGAAGCGTTCGACCAACTCCATGAGTCGTGTGCCCATGCCCTCGCCTCCTGTCGCATCGTGACGTGTGTAGGCGGTTCGACCGATGCGCCGGCGCAGCAGTTCCGGATCGCGAAGAGAATACTAAAGCGGTGTGAGCTACCGCAAAAGAAAAGGCTGTGTTCGCGTTAAGTATGTGAACTGAATCTGGTTGCGGAGGTCATACGTATCGTCGAGTTAACTCATGAGGAGTGACGATGCGCAGCCTGACGTTCGACGACGTGTTCGCCAAGTTGTCGGCGGTACAGCTGTCGGCTTCCGACCTGGTCCGGCTGCGCGAATGGATCGCGGGCCTCGCGCATCCGGCGGAATGCATCGCGCTGATCGAACACGCGGCCCGAGGTCGGCCATGTCCGCGCTGCGGCTGTGGTCGCGTACACCGCTGTGGCCAGGCGAGCGGCCTGCAGCGCTTTCGTTGCCTCGCCTGCGGGCATCACGCACGAGGCGGTGAACGTGTCGGCCGGCATTCGGGCGCGCGGCGCGATCCACATCCAGAATGTCAAGAGCTGGCTGGTGCGGTTTCGCGGTGTCGCGAGCCGCTATTTGATCAACTATTCGGGATGGCAACGGTTGCTGGACGCGCGGCGCCTGACGATGCCCGCGCACCTGCTGTGCGCTGCGGCGCAGCGCGGCTAGGCGGCAGCGCTCGCTTACCTAATTAACGCGAACACAGCCAAAGAAAAAGCCCCGCTTGCAACCGGCGCGCAGCATGCCGGTCGAAAGCGGGGACAGGGGACGTAATGGGTACTGCGTGATCAGAACTTGCCGCGGAGGCCCAGCTGGAAGGTACGGCCCGGATCATACGAGCTGAACGCCGCGTTCGGGAACTGGAAGTAGCCTTCGCGCTTGGCCTTGTTCAGGTTGACGATGTCGAACGTGATCGTCGGCCAGTTGTCGCGGCCCAGCACCTCTTCCAGGTCCACGCTGGACGAGAAGTCGGCCTGCTTGTACGAGCGGCCGTACAGTGCCGCCAGCGTCACGCCGCTCTGGTTCGCGTTGGCGCTCTGGCTGCCCTGCTGGTACTGGTGCGAAATGCGCGCCATGTAGCCGTGGTTCTCGTAGTAGAAGCCGAAGTTGTTGCTCTTCTTCGGTACGTTCAGGGCGACGAAGCCGTTGGTGCCCTCGCCGCTCGCGCTCTGGTTGATCAGCGTGGCCGTCTCGCTGAAGCCGAAGCCCTTGATCGGCAGCAGCTTGTCGAGCGGCTGGACCCAGCCGATTTCCAGGCCGCGCACGGTCAGGATGCCGCCGGCGTTACGCTCCTGGCTCATCACCACGGTGGCCACGTCCGGACCGCCGCGCGAGTTGATCGCCACCTGCTGGGTCGGGATCAGGTTGTTGTAGGTAATGCCGTAGGCGGCCAGGGCGCTGAACGGCATCGTCAGGTTGTCGATGACGGTGAAGCCCTTCACCTTCTTCTGGAACACGGTCAGGCTGACGTAGCCTTCACGTCCGGTGTACCAGTCGATGCCCAGGTCGATGTTGTTCGACAGGTAGGGTTTCAGTTCCGGGCTGCCGATCGTGCCGACGTCGGCCGACGTGCCGCTGAAGTTGATGCCCGGACGCAGCGAGTTCGGGTTCGCGCGGGTCATCGTCTTCGACAGCGCGACGCGGGCCACGACGTCCTTGCGCAGCGTGATGGCGGCGGTGGCCGACGGCAGCGTGTTGTTGTACGTCGTGTCCTGGTACACCCACTCGGTCACGTTCGGGTACTTCGAACCGTTCTGCGTCAGGGTGGCGTTGCGCGGGTCGCTGAACGAGTTCAGGGAGCCCACGTCCTGCTTGGTACGGACATAGCGTACGCCGGCGTTGTAGCGCACGGGGAAGCTGCCGAGCTTGGTCTCGCCGCTGACCTCGGTGTAGAAGCCGGTCGTCTTTTCACGCACATAGCCCGAGCTGGCGCCGGTCGACGAGCTCGTGGAATCCGGCGCGCTCGAATTGTAGGCGTCGTAGTTCGAATCCTTGCGGAAGCGATCCCAGTCGACGACCACGCGGCCGTTCGGGCCCTGCACCAGGTAGCTCGACAGCTTGTTCAGCGGGATCAGCGAACCCTGGTATACCAGCGGCGCGGTCTGGCCGGCCGTGTAGCCGGTGCCGTAGCCCGGGTACAGCGCGGCGGCGCTGGCGCCCGGCGTGCTGGCGCCGTCGCAGGCCGGGGCGCCGTTCGGGCCCTGCAGGAACACGCTCGGGTTGTTGCCGCAGACGGCAGCCTGCCACGCGGCCGAGTTGTCCTGGCCGCGGATGCGGCGGTCGATGTCGTCGTAGGCGAGGCCGGCCTTGAGGCTCAGCTTCGCATCGCCCCAGGTCAGGTCGGTGTGGAAGCCCTTCGTGCTCGTCTCGCGCAGCTCGTTCTGGATGTTGACGCGGCCGCCGGCCCAGACGAAGTTCGCCGGGTCGTTGACGTCCTGGTTGAACGTGATGTTCGGCACGCCGCCGCCGTTGTTGTTGAAGGTGGCGACGAGGCCGCTGCCGGCGGCCGTGATCGGCATGACGGTCGGCGCTTCGTGCGAGAACGTCGACTTGGTGGCGTTGGCCTGCGCATCCAGTTTCAGGGTCGGGGTGATCTTCCACTCCATGCCCGGGTTGATGCCTTTCAGGTCGGTACGGTCGCGGCGCGGGCCGAACTCGATGAAGTAGCTCGCGTTGGAATACGTGCCCGACGTGACCGTGCAGCCGATGGTGCAGTTGGTGTTATCGACCTGCATGTTCAGCGGGATCGACGCACCGTTGCGGACCGCCCACGTGTAGGCGATGCGCTGCATGTCGTCGTCCTTCTTGCTGTACAGCGTGTCGACGTAGAAGTGCAGGTTTGCCAGCGGACGCCATTCGGCGCTCAGGATGGCCGCGCCCTTGTCGCGCGTGCCGAAGTAATCCATGAAGCGGCCCAGGCGCGGCAACAGGGCGTTGTCGATCTGGTCGATCGTCAGGCCCGGGTTGTGCGACAGCAGGAAGGCCTGGTCGATCGGGGTGCCCGCCACGAGGCCCGCGCCGGCGCCGGCCGGTACGGTGGCCGGAATGGTCCAGTTGCCGCCGCCGGTGCTGTTGCGGGTCGGCGAGGAGCTCTGCGCCGCCGTCAGGTTCGGGTTGGTGAGACCCACGGTCTCGTAGCCGGTCGTGCGCGATTTCTGGCGGTTGACGGTGAAGCCGGCCAGGATACCGAACGTGTCGCCCCAGGTCTTGCTGGCCACGAGGGAACCGCGGCCGCCGACGCCGTCGGCGATCTGCTGCTTCTGCGCAATGGCGCCGTACGAGACGTGCGTGCCCGGATTGTCGAACGGACGCGCGCTGCGCATGTTCACGACGCCGGCGGCGCCGCCTTCGATCAGGTCGGCCGTCGGGCTCTTCGCGACGGTCAGTTTGGTGAACAGGTCGGTCGGCAGCAGGTCGAGGTCGACCTCGCGGTTCGTGTTGGCGCCGTCGATCGGGCCGGACGAGGCCACGGCGATCTGCGCATTGTTCAGCAGGATCTTGGTGAAGCTCGAACCGAGGCCGCGGATCTGGATGTTCGTGCCCTCGCCCGTCACGTCGCGCGCGATCTGCACGCCCGGCACGCGGCTCAGCGATTCGGCGATGTTCTTGTCGGGGAATTTGCCGATGTCTTCGGCGCTGATGGTGTCCTGGAAGCCGATGGCTTCCTTCTTGTCCTTGGCCGACGAAAGCAGACTGGCGCGGTAGCCGGTCACCTTGACGACGTTGACATCGGCCTGGACGGCGGGCGCGACTTGCGCGGGTGCATCCTGGGCCGGTGCTGCGGCTTCCTGCGCATAGGCTTGCTGGATGAGGCCGGCGAGCACGCTCAGGCCAAGCACGACTTGCCGGCGCTGGCGGCGCCGCTGTACGGACTTCTCGATCATTGCTGTCTCCTGTGTTTTTCTGTGCCAAGGACGCGCCGGTAGGCCGTCTTTATCGTTGGCAAACCCAGTGTAGGAGCACAATGTTAGTAGTGTCAATTGCGCAAACAAAAATGTTATGCGCAAACATCATGGCAAACTTCGCGTTTATATGGCATTTAACGCGAGACCGCCTTTTAATATTCTGAGCTACGCTTATTTTCTCGATCAAAAAATGGTAGCGTATAGCAAATAAAAAATCGTTGCAGATGTCTGACATCCGATGAAAAACAAGCAGGGAACCGGCATTTTGAGACATTTATTGCCAAAAATACAGGGCTCGACAGCGCTGATCGGCAGCATTGTCGAGCAAATGCCCTGCGTCTGATCAGACATCAGATGTCTATTCGAGTTGACGACAGTGGGGCTCTGCCCGCTCAGCGGCGCACGACGATGGGCCGCAGCCCGAGCCTCGCCGGCAGCGCACGCGCCGCTTCCTGCGCCAGCGCGCGGGTGTCGAATGGACCGCCATACAGGCGATTGACGCTGCCGGAGCGAACGACCTCGATCGCCAGGTCGACGCCGGATTGCTTGAGCTTTTCGCTGATTTCCTCGGCCTTGCCCGCGCGTCCGTAGGCGCCCAGCTGCAGGTAGAAGCCGGACCTGGGCGCCGCCTGGTCAGGCGCCGCGGCCGCTGCGGCCGCCGCGGCCGGCGCCGGCGCGACGGCGGCGCTGTCCGTGTCGGCCCGGTCTTCCAGCATCAGGGCCGCGATGCCCGGCGGCGGCAGCGCCTGCGCCTCGGACGCGGCGGCGCGGCGCGCGGACGCGAGGCGGATCTCGTCGCCCGGGAACAGGCGGTCGAGCTGGACTTCGTGGCTGCCCTTGCCCAACAGGCCCAGCTTCAGGGCCGCCGTGTACGAGACGTCGACGATGCGGTCGGAATGGAACGGCCCGCGGTCGTTGATGCGCACGACGACGGACTTGCCGTTCTCCAGGTTCGTGATGCGCGCGTACGAAGGAATCGGCAGGGTCGGGTGCGCGGCCGTCATCTTGTACATGTCGTAGGGCTCGCCCGACGACGTGCGCTGGCCGTGGAACTTCACGCCATACCAGCTGGCCACGCCGCGCTGGGTGAACGGTTCATCGTTGACGAGCGGCGTGTAGGTCTGGCCGAACACGGCGTACGGCTTGTTGCCGAACCTGGCATAGGGTTCGTACTTGACGACGGCGTCCGGGGTGTCCATCAGGCCCGGCGGCGGATTCGCGCCGGGGCCGTCGTCCTGGTAGTAGCCGCCACGGCCGGAGCCGGCCGCGGGGAGGTTGGGAAGCGAGGGATCCACGCGGGTCACCTTGTGCCGCCAAGGCAGGGGAATCAGGCTTTTGTGTTCGCCGTTCTGGTCCGTGGTACTGCATCCCGCCATCATTGCCAGCACAGCAATGACCGCTGGGAGCGACCTCGGAACGGCCATCGCGTTCTCTTGCATATCAGGTCTGCACCAGTTTGCGGTGTCGTTGAATACTCATCAATATACCACTGCATAGGCCCAGGGTAATCAGCGCGGTACCGCCATAGCTCATGAAAGGCAGCGGAACGCCGACCACCGGCAGGATGCCGCTGACCATCCCCATATTGACGAAAGCATACGTAAAGAACATCATCGCGACCGCCCCCGCCAGCAGGCGCGTGAACAGGTTCGGCGCATTGGCCGCGATCATCATCGCGCGCCCGATCAGCAGCAGGTACAGGAACAGCAGTATCAAATTGCCGATCAGACCGAACTCTTCGGAATATACCGAAAAGATGAAGTCGGTGGTGCGCTCGGGAATGAACTCGAGATACGCCTGCGTGCCCTTCATATACCCCTTGCCGGACACGCCGCCGGAACCGATCGCGATGGTCGACTGGATGATGTGGAAACCCTTGCCGAGCGGATCGGACGTCGGGTCGATCAGGGTCATGACCCGCTCGCGCTGGTAGTCGTGCATCAGCGACCAGGCCACGGGCAGCGCGGCGCAGCCGGACGCGAACAGGGCGCCGAGCGCCTTCCACGACAGGCCGGCCAGGAAGATCACATAGAAGCCCGACGCGCCCACCAGCAGCGCCGTGCCGAGGTCGGGCTGCTTGGCGATGAGGCCGAACGGGATCACGAGCAGCACCGCCGCCACCAGGAACGACTTCCATTTGAGGGCCCCGGCCCGTGTCTGGAAATACCAGGCCAGCATCAGCGGCGTGGCGATCTTCATGATCTCGGACGGCTGGATGTCCACGCCCACGTGCAGCCAGCGCCGCGCCCCCTTCTTGATGGTGCCGACGGCCGCCACGGCCAGCAGCAGCGCCACGCCGAACGTGTACACCGGCACCGCGAGGCGCAGCAGGGTCTGGGGCGGCACGATGGCCGCGGCCCACATGAACACGAAGGCCGCGACGATGTTGCGCATCTGGCCTTCCAGGCGGCCGGGGAAGTCGTGGCCGGCCGAGGACAGCGTGACGAGTCCCACGCACAGCAGCAGGAACAGGATCAGCGACAGCGCCGGATCGAACACGGTGAAATACGGTTTGAGGCGCCGGCTGAGCGAGCGGCGTTCGGGAAAGTGCGCCATGATTCAGTCCTTGTTGCCGGGGGTCTCGCCGCCCGGCTGGAAGTCGGCGCCGGCCGTGGGCGCCACCTGGTCTTCGTCGGCCGGTACCGGGTCCGCGGGCTTGGGCGGCGGCTTGTCGGCGTCGCCCGGGCGCTTGCCGAGCAGGTAGTAATCGATCGCCTTGCGCGCGATCGGCGCCGCCACGGCCGCGCCGAAGCCGGCGTTTTCGACGACGAGCGCGAGCGCGATGCGCGGGTGGTCGGCGGGTGCGAAGGCGATGAACAGCGCATTGTCGCGCAGGCGCTCCGGCGTCGCCGCCGCATTGTACTTCTGGCCCTTCAGGCCCACCACCTGAGCCGTACCCGTCTTGCCGGCGACCGTGTACGGGACGCCGCGGAACTGGAGGACCGCGGTGCCGGGCGCTTTGGCGTCCGACGTCACGCCGACCATGGCGCGCTTGACGATGTCGATGTTTTCCTGCTTGACGGCGATGCGGCCGGACGCCTTCGCCACCGTCAGCGTGCGCGCGTGGTTGCCGCCGTCCTCCAGCATCTTGACGAGGTGCGGCTTCATGATGACGCCGTCGTTGGCCAGCGTGGCCACGGCGTGTGCCATCTGCAGCGGCGTGTAGCTGTTGAAGCCATTGCCGATCGAGATCGAGATCGTGTCGCCGCCCACCCACTTCTGCGCCGCGCGGTTGCGCTTGAAGCGCTCGCGTTTCCACTGCTGCGACGGCAGGATGCCCGTCTTTTCGTGTTCGAGGTCGATGCCCGTCTTCTCGCCGAAACCGAACGGCTGCATGAAGTCGTGGATGCGGTCGATCCCCATTTCGTTGCCGAGCTGGTAGTAATAGACGTCGCACGACACCGCGATCGACCGGTACATGTCGATGAAGCCGTGACCGCCCTTCTTGTCGTCGTTGAAGCGGTGGCCGCCCAGCATGAAGAAACCCGGGTCGCTGATGCCGTACTCGGGGCGGCGCAGGCCATATTCGAGCGCCGCCAGCGCCATGTACGGCTTGAACGTCGAACCGGGCGGGTACGTGCCGGACAGCGGGCGGTTCATCAGCGGCTTGTCGGGCGACGTATTCAATTCGTTCCAGCTCTGCGAGTCGATGCCGTCGACGAACAGGTTCGGGTCGAAGCCGGGCCGCGACACGTACGCAAGCACGTCGCCCGTCGACGGTTCGATGGCGACGAGCGCGCCGCGGTAATCGCCGAACGCCTGCTCGATGACCTTCTGCAGCTCGATGTCGATCGACAGGATCAGGTTGCTGCCCGGCGTCGGCGGCGTGCGCGAGAGGGTGCGGATGGCGCGGCCGCCGGCCGAGCGTTCCACTTCCTCGTAGCCGGTCTGGCCGTGCAGCTGGTGTTCGTAGCTCTTTTCCAGGCCTTCCTTGCCGATGTGGTCCGTGCCGTTGTAGTTGGCGGCATCGTCGCTGGCGTCGATGATCTTGGCCTCGGCCTGGTTGATGCGGCCGATATAACCCAGCACGTGCGACGCCACCTCGCCCAGCGGATACTGGCGGAACAGGCGCGCCTGCACCTCGACGCCGGGGAAGCGGAAGCGCTGCGCCGTGAAGCGCGCCACTTCGTCGTCCGTCAGGCGGGTGCGGATCGGGACGCTGGAAAAATTCCTGGACTCTTCCATCAGCCGCTTGAAGCGCTTGCGGTCCTTCGGTTCGATCGTCACGAGCTTGGACAGTTCGTCGATGACGGAATCCAGGTTCGCCTCGAGCTTCGACGGCGTGATCTCGAGCGTGTAGGCCGAGTAGTTGCTGGCCAGGACGACGCCGTGGCGGTCCACGATCAGCCCGCGGTTCGGCACGATGGGCACGAGCGCGATGCGGTTGTCCTCGGCCTGCGCCATGTACTGGCTGTGCTTGACGACCTGCAGCCAGACGAAGCGTGCGACGAGCAGGCCGAAGCAGATGAAGACGAACAGCGCGATCGCCGTGAGGCGCATGCGGAACAGGTGGATCTCGCGATCGCTGTCTTTAATCTCGGTCATTCGGAATGGCGTGAATGGTTCTTCAGATCGGACGCGTATGGTCCTTGTCGACCGCGCGGCGCTGCGGCGCCAGCAGCAGCCACGTAATCACCGGCCACAGCGCGACGGCGACGACGCTCTCGATGAACACGAGCGCGCCGGGAAAGCGGCCCGTGACGAAGAAGCGCACCATCACCTGGATCGCCTGGGTCAGCAGCAGGAGCGGGAACACGTGCATCGCCTGCGTGACGAGCGGGAACCATAGCACGCGGCGGTGGATCATGATCGCCAGGTACGACAGCAGCGTGTAGGCCAGGGCGTTCTCGCCCAGCAGCGTCGCGTCGTGCACGTCCATCAGGAGACCCATGCAGAACGCGATGCCGATGCCGACCTTGCGCGGCTGGTGGATGCCCCAGAACACGAGCACCAGCGCGACGAAGTCCGGCGCGCCGACCCAGCGGCCCCAGGGCAGCAGGTTGAGCATGAAGGCGCACACCAGGCTGAACGAGATGAACAGCGGGCTGACCGGCAGCAGGATGTAGTGCGGACGGTTCGTCGTCGGCATCAGTTGCCCTCCTTCGGCCGGGGCGCGGCGTTGGCGGCGGGCGCCGCGGCGGTGCCTTGTGCCGGGACGACGGCCGGCTGGCGTGCGGCGGTGGCGACGGTGCCGGTGGCCGGCGTGCGCGCGACAGTCGGCGCGGCCGGCGCGGCGGTGCCGGTGCCGGCGGCCGGCGCGCGCGCGACCGTCGGCGCGGCCGCGGCCGGAGCACGGGCGGTGGGCGGCGCCGGCGGGCGGGCAACGGGTGCCGTGGCGGCCGGCGTGCCGGCGGCGGGTGCGCCCGTCGCGGGCCCCGGCGCGCCCGTCGCGGCCTTCGGGGTCGCGCGCGCGGGCGCGGGCGCGGCGGCGTTCGCGTGCGGCGTGGCCGGACGCGCCCCGTTCGCGGCGCCGGCGGCCGGCGCGACGGCCGGGGCCAGCGGCTGCGGCGCCAACGGCAGCGGCGGCAACGGTGCCATGCGCGGCAGATTCTTCCGGGACGCCGCGCTGGCGGCGGCCTTGGCCGGTTCCGCGGGCGGGCGCGGCGGCAGCGGCTGGTCGGACATCACGATCAACAATTGGCGGTAGCGGTCGATGCCGGCCAGCGGCTGGCACACGACGCGGCCGAAGGCACCCTGCACCACGTTCTCGACCTGGATCACCTTGGCCACCGCGAGGCCGGCCGGATACACGCCGTCCAGGCCCGACGTCACGAGCACGTCGCCGACCTGGATGTCGGCGTTCGGCGCGACGAAGCGCAGGTCCAGCAGGCCGGACTGGCCGCGGCCGTAGGCCACGCTGCGCAGGCCGTTGCGCAGCACCTGCACGGGGATCGCCTGCTCCTTGTCGGTCAGCAGCGTGACTTCGGACGTGAACGGGAACACGCGCGTGACCTGGCCGACGACGCCGGCGTTGTCGATCACGGGCAGGCCGAGCTTGACGCCGTTGCGGGTGCCGCGGTCGAGCACCACGCGGCGCGTGGACGGGTCGCGCGCGTCATACAGGATCTCGCTCATCTGCGAACGCACGGGCAGGTGTTCGCGCGCGTCCATCAGGCGCCGCAGCTGGGCGTTCTCGGCCATCTGGAGCTGCGCCTGCTGCATGGCCTGGGCCATCGCGACCTGCTGGCTCTTGAGGTCGTGCACTTCCTTCTGCAGGGCGGAGATCGAGGAGAAATACGTGCCCATATTCGCCAGCGCATCGCGCGGCATCAGGGCAGCCATCTGGAACGGGTACAGGACCGTTGCCGCCACCTGGCGCACGGCGGTGAGCGCATGCAGGCGGGCGTCGACCACGAGCAGAGCGATCGAGAGCAGAGCGAACACGGTCACCTTGACCCTTGCGGGGGCGCCTTGCTTGAACAGCGGCGGAGGACTGTATTCCATGACTTCCAATAATGCGGGGCTAGCTGCGCCCGCGTCGATGTAGACGCCCGGCGCGAGGATACGACTGCCGGGCGGCGCCAAACGCGGACGGCGCGTGTCGCCCCGGGATCGCCGGAACGGTCACACGCCCTGTCCGCGTTGCCACTGCCGGGTTACTCGTACGAGAAGATCGAGCCCAGCTTGTCCATGCGCTCGAGCGCCATGCCGGAGCCGCGCACCACGCAGGTCAGCGGATCCTCGGCCACCAGCACCGGCAGCCCGGTCTCTTCCATCAGCAGGCGGTCGAGGTCGCGCAGCAACGCACCGCCGCCGGTCAGCATCATGCCCTTCTCGGCGATGTCCGCGCCCAGTTCCGGCGGGGTCTGCTCGAGGGCGTTCTTGACGGCCGAGACGATGTTGTTGAGCGGGTCGGTCAGCGCTTCGAGGATCTCGTTGGACGAGATGGTGAAGGAACGCGGGATGCCTTCCGACAGGTTGCGGCCCTTGACTTCCATCTCCTTGACTTCGGAGCCCGGGAACGCGGAACCGATGGCCTTCTTGATCGACTCGGCGGTCTGCTCGCCGATCAGCATGCCGTAGTTGCGGCGGATGTAGTTGACGATGGCTTCGTCGAACTTGTCGCCGCCCACGCGCACCGAACCTTTATAGACCATGCCGCCCAGCGAGATGATGCCGACCTCGGTGGTGCCGCCGCCGATGTCGACGACCATCGAACCGGTCGCCTCCGACACCGGCAGGCCGGCGCCGATCGCGGCCGCCATCGGCTCTTCGATCAGGTAGACCTGCGACGCGCCGGCGCCCAGCGCCGATTCGCGGATCGCGCGGCGCTCGACCTGCGTCGAACCGCACGGCACGCAGATGATGATGCGCGGCGACGGCCGGAAGAACTTCGAGTCGTGCACCATGCGGATAAACTGCTTGAGCATCTGCTCGGTGACGGTGAAATCGGCAATCACGCCATCCTTCATCGGACGGATCGCTTCGATGTTGCCGGGAACCTTGCCGAGCATCTGCTTGGCTTCCTTGCCGACTGCCTGGATCGTCTTCTTGCCGTTCGGACCGCCTTCCTGGCGGATCGCGACGACCGAAGGTTCGTCCAGTACGATGCCCAGACCGCGGACATAGATCAGCGTGTTGGCGGTACCCAGGTCGATGGCCAGGTCGTTCGAGAAATAGCTACGTAAAAAACCAAACATGTGTGTCCTGATGTGCGCAACGAGGTGCGCCTAACATTAATCGGGGAATCTTCGCCGCGACGCCGAATCCGCATCGAGGGCTTTTTCATGCGTGGAAGTCGGGCCGGTTTGCCCGGAGAACGCATTAGCCCGCCATTCTACCTTATAATTTGCCGATTAAACGCTGAAAAACGGGTGGTTTCATGCCCATATCAGCCGGTGAGATGGACGGTATTAGAAAGCTTTTATCAGCTTTAGCGCGCCGTTGTCCAAATTTCATTATCTACACATTCATCTTTGAACGCGGTGCCGAACCGCGCTTTTTGCCATGTCCCTGACACTTTCAGACGTAAAACGGATCGCCAATCTGGCTCAGCTCGATATGGACGAGGCACATGCCGAAATCGCCTTGAACGAGCTGAACGGGATCTTCGCCCTGGCCGAGCAGATGCAGGCCGTCGACACCAGCGGTGTTGCGCCATTGTCGCAACCGCTGGCGGCCGTGCTTGCCCTGCCGCTGCGCCTGCGCGAGGACGTGGTGACCGAAGACAACCACCGCGACGACTACCAGGCCCCGGCCCCGACAACCCAGGACGGCCTGTACCTCGTGCCGAAAGTCATCGAATAACCCGCAGCGAACGCCGACCATCATGATGCATCAAAAAACCATCAAGGAGCTGTCCGCGCTCCTGCACACGAAACAAGTCTCGGCAACGGAGCTGGCGCAGCACTACCTCGACCGCATCGCCGCGAGCAGCCACAACGCCTTCCTGGACGTGAATCCGGAGCTGTCGCTGGCCCAGGCCAGGGCCGCCGATGCCCGCATCGCGGCGGGTAACGCCGGGCCGCTGACCGGCATCCCCATCGCGCACAAGGACATCTTCGTCACGCAAGGCTGGCGCTCGACCGCGGCCTCGAAGATGCTGGGCAATTACGTGAGTCCGTTCGACGCCACCGTCGTGACGAAATTCGCGGACGCCGGCATGGTCACCTTGGGCAAGCTGAACTGCGACGAATTCGCGATGGGCTCGTCGAACGAGAACTCCGCGTTCGGCGCCGTCAAGAATCCGTGGGATGCGCTGGCCGTGCCGGGCGGCTCGTCGGGCGGCTCGGCCGCCGCGGTCGCCGCGCGCCTCGCGCCCGCCGCGACCGGCACCGACACGGGCGGCTCGATCCGCCAGCCGGCCGCGTTCTGCGGCATCACCGGCATCAAGCCGACGTACGGCCGCGTGTCGCGCTTCGGCATGATCGCGTTCGCCTCGTCGCTCGACCAGGGCGGCCCGATGGCCCGCACGGCCGAGGACTGCGCGCTGCTGCTGAACGAGATGGTCGGCTTCGACGAGCGCGACTCGACGAGCCTCACCGCCGAGCAAGGCAATGCGCGCGAAGACTTTGCGCGCGACCTGAACGCTTCGTTGCAAGGCCTGCGCATCGGCGTGCCGAAGGAATACTTCGGCGAAGGCCTGGCCGGCGACGTCGAGCAGGCCGTGCGCGCCGCGCTGGACGAATTCGTGAAGCTGGGCGCGACGCTGGTCGAGATCTCGCTGCCGAAGACGGCGCTGTCGATCCCCGTCTACTACATCATCGCGCCGGCGGAAGCGTCGTCCAACCTGTCGCGCTTCGACGGCGTGCGCTACGGCTACCGCGCCCCCGAGTACACCGACCTGCAGGACATGTACAAGAAGACGCGTGCGCAGGGCTTCGGCAAGGAAGTCCAGCGCCGCATCATGGTCGGCACGTACGTGCTGTGCCACGGCTACTACGACGCCTATTATGTGCAGGCGCAGAAGATCCGCCGCCTGATCGCCGACGACTTCCAGGCCGCGTTCCGCGACCAGTGCGACGTGATCATGGGCTCGGTGGCCCCGAGCGTCGCCTGGGACCTGGGCTCGAAGGCGAACGACCCGGTGGCGAACTACCTGGCCGACATCTTCACGCTGTCGACCAGCCTTGCCGGCCTGCCCGGCATGTCGATCCCGGTCGGCTTTGGCCAGGGCGAGAAGAACGCGAAGCGTCCGGTGGGCCTGCAAATCATCGGCAATTATTTTGCCGAGGCGAAGCTGCTGAACATCGCGCACCAGTACCAGCAAGCCACGGATTGGCATACCCGCGCGCCGGAAGGCGTTTGATGCATGGTGGGCACGGGGTGCCCACCCTACGGCACGAATGCATCGTAGGGTGGGCTCCCCGAGCCCACGCGTGACGCATGAAGGGCCCGCGCGTGACGCGTGACGAGCCCACGGCGGCACATGCGAACGTAACGACAAAGAGAGAACACTATGCAATGGGAAGTCGTCATCGGTCTTGAGAACCACGTCCAGCTCACGACCAACTCCAAAATCTTCAGCGGCAGCTCGATCAAGTTCGGCGCCGCGGCGAACACGCAGGCCAGCCCCGTGGACCTGGCGCTGCCGGGCGTGCTGCCCGTGATGAACAAGGGCGCGGTCGAACGCGCCATCCGCTTCGGTCTCGCGGTGGGCGGCAAGATCGCGCCGCATTCGGTCTTCGCGCGCAAGAACTACTTCTACCCCGACCTGCCGAAGGGCTACCAGATCAGCCAGTTCGAGGACCCGGTCGTGCAGGGCGGCAGCCTCACGTTCGCGTTCGAGAAGGACGGCAAGCTGGAGACGAAGACCGTCAACCTGACCCGCGCCCACCTCGAGGAAGACGCCGGCAAGTCGCTGCATGAGGACTACCACGGCATGAGCGGCATCGACCTGAACCGCGCCGGCACGCCGCTGCTGGAGATCGTCTCCGAGCCGGAAATCCGCAGCGCGGCCGAAGCCGTCGCGTATGCCAAGGCCCTGCACGGCCTCGTGATGTGGCTCGGCGTCTGCGACGGCAACATGCAGGAAGGCTCGTTCCGCTGCGACGTCAACGTATCCGTGCGCCCCGTCGGCCAGAAGGAATTCGGCACCCGCTGCGAGATCAAGAACCTGAATTCGTTCCGCTTCATCGAAGAAGCCGTGCATTACGAAGTGCGGCGCCAGATCGAGCTGATCGAGGACGGCGGCAAGGTCGTGCAGGCCACGCGCCTGTGGGACCCGGACCGCAAGGAAACGCGCCAGATGCGCAGCAAGGAAGACGCGCAGGACTACCGCTACTTCCCCGACCCCGACCTGCCGCCGCTCGCGATCTCGCAGGAGTGGATAGCCCGCGTGCAAGCCGGCATGCCGGAACTGCCGGCCGCGATGCGCGAACGCTTCATCGGCGCCTATGGCCTGCCCGAGTACGATGCGCTGATCCTGACGTCGTCGCAGGCGATGGCGACGTATTACGAAGCCGTCGTCGCCAAGGCCGGCAAGGAGAACGCCAAGGCCGCCGCGAACTGGCTGATGGGCGACGTGTCGTCCGCGCTGAACCGCGCCGACGTCGCCATCGAGGCGTCGCCGGTCGAAGCGTCGCAACTGGCCCTGCTCTTGCAGCGCATCGCCGACGGCACCATCTCGAACAACGCCGCCAAGAAGGTCTTCAGCCTGATGTGGGACGCGCAATCGGCGGACGACCATCTGGCCGACACCATCATCGAGCGCGAAGGCCTGAAGCAGATCTCAGACACGGGCGCGCTCGAAGCGATCGTCGACGAGGTCCTGGCGGCCAACGCCAAGTCGGTCGAGCAGTACCGCGCCGGCAAGGAAGCGGCGATCAACGCGCTGATCGGCCAGTGCATGAAGGCGTCGAAGGGCAAGGCGAATCCGGCGCAGGTCACGGAACTGCTCAAGAAAAAGCTGGCAGGCTGAAAAAACCGGGGTCAGAGCCCGGTTTTGGGTAATTGCCCCAGAGATCGTGCCAAAAAACGGGCTCTGACCCCGGTGTCATTCATAGCGGAGCGCCTCGATCGGGTCGAGCCGCGCCGCCTGGCTGGCCGGCACGACGCCGAACACGACGCCCACCGAGCCCGAAAACAGCACCGACAGCGCCACCGCCCACCACGGCACGACGGCCGGCGGGAAGTCGGGGATCATGGCGGCGATCGCCGCGCCCAGCGCGTAGCCGATCACGAGGCCCAGCAACCCGCCCAGCAGCGACAAGGTGACGGCCTCGATCAGGAATTGCAGCAGGATGTCGCGGCTGCGCGCGCCGATCGCCTTGCAGATGCCGATCTCGCGGGTGCGTTCCTTCACCGACACCAGCATGATGTTCATGATGCCGATCCCGCCCACCAGCAGGGCGATGCCGACCACGCCGCTCATCACCAGCGTCACCGTGCTGCTCAACTTGTCGAAGGACTTCGCGATCTGGTCGGCCGATTCGATCTCGAAATCGTCCGGCTCGTCGGCCTTCAGGCGGTGGGCCTGGCGCATGACCATGCGGATGTGGCTGCGGGTCGCGTCCAGCCGGCCCAGGTCGCGCACCGCGACGGTGATCTGCAGTTGCGGGCGCGTGTTGTTGCCGATGATGCTTTGCCCCGTCTTGAATGGGATGATCATGTAGTTATCCTGCGACATGCCGAAGATCTCGCCCCGCTTTTCCATCACGCCGACGATCTTGAACCACTCGTTCGCGTACAGGACGAATTGCCCGACCGGGTTGGGCGGCAGGTGCAGGTCGTCGATGAGCTTCTCGCCGATCACGGCCACGCGGCGCGCGCTGGCGTCGTCGGACGCGCTGAGAAACCTGCCCAGGCGCGCGTAGCGGCCGTTCACTTCCTGGTAGCTGGCCGTCGTCGCGAACACCTGGGCCGTGGCCGACAGGCCGGTGAAGCGCACTTCGGAAAAGCCGGGCGTGAAGACGGGGCTCAGGTCGCGGATGCCCTCCACGCGCAGGTGCAGTTGGGCCACGTCCTCGAAATGCAGGAAGTTCACCTTGCCGCGCATGACGTCCTTGAACTCGTTGTGCGGCCGGATCGTCAGGCCGTTGCCGCCCAGGCCCTCGAACTGGTCGCTGACGCTCTTGGAGAGGCCCTGGATCAGCGAGATCACGGTGATCACGGACGCCACGCCGATCACGATGCCGAGCGACGTGAGGAAGCTGCGCAGGCGGTGCGCGCGGATCGACGCCAGCGCCGAGCGCAGGCTTTCGAGGAACAGGTTCATGCCGCGTTCTCCGCGTCGTTTGCCGTATCCGACACGATCCGGCCGTCGCGCAGGCGCACGATGCGCCGGCATTGTGCGGCGATCTCGGGTTCGTGGGTCACCATGACGACCGTCTGCCCGCCCGCGTGCAGTTCGCGGATCAGCGCCAGGATCTCCTCGCTGGTGGTCGAATCGAGGTTCCCCGTCGGCTCGTCGGCCAGCAGGATCGCGGGATTGCCCACGAGCGCGCGGGCGATCGCCACCCGCTGGCGCTGGCCGCCCGACAGCTCGTTGGGCCGGTGGTGCACGCGTTCGCCCAGGCCCACGCGCTGCAAGGCCCGTTCCGCCAGCGCCAGGCGCTCGCGCAGCGGTATGCCGCGATAGATCAGCGGCTGCGCCACGTTGTCGAGCGCGCTCGCGCGCGGCAGCAAATGGAAACTCTGGAAGATGAAGCCGATCTCCTCGTTGCGCACGCGCGCCAGCTCGTCGCCGGACATGGTCGCGACCTCGCGCCCGTTGAGCCAGTACGCGCCGCTGCTGGGGCGGTCGAGGCAACCGACGATGTTCATCATGGTCGACTTGCCGGACCCGGACGCGCCGATGAACGCCACGAACTCGTTGGCCCGGATGTGCAGGTCCACGCCCTGCAGCGCGTGCACGGTCTGGTCGCCCATCTGGTATTGCCGGGTCACGCCTTCGAGCCGGATCACGGGTGCTCTCCATCGGTGGATTTGACGTCGGCGACCTTTACCTCGGCCTTCTTGGCCGTGACGGCATCGCCGTCGTGCAGCTCGCGCAGCAGGCGCGCCGGACCCACGGCGATCGTCTGGCCGACCGCCAGGCCCTTCGTCACTTCCTGGTTGGCGTCGTCGGACAGCCCCAGCTCCACCGTGGTCTTTTTCACCTTCCCGTCCTGTACGGCGAACACGTAACTGGCGTTCTTGACCTTGTCCTTGGCGCCCGGGATTTCCTCGCTCATCACGGCCTGGATCGGCACCGCGGCGCGGGCCGCGCCGTTGCCGACGACGATCTCGACCCGGCACGTCATCCCGGACCGCAGCGCCAGCTTCGTGTCAAGCAGGTGCAGCTTGACGACATAGCTGCGGCCCTGGCTCTGCGCGCCCAGCGTGTTCCGGGGCGCCATGGCCACGCTCTCCACGCTGCCCGTCACCGGCTGGTCGGGGAACGCGGCCGGGAACACCTTGGCCTGCTGGCCGACCGCCACGCGCGCGATGTCCGCTTCGTCCACGTTCACTTCCGCCATGATCGAGCCGACGTCGGCGATCGTCATCAAGGACGATCCCGCGATGCCGGTCGCGCTGGCGACGGCGGTCTCGCCGACCTTGATCGGCACGGCCGTCACGGTGCCGTCGATGGGCGCGCGCACCTCGGTCTTGGCCAGGTGCTCGCGCGACTGCGACAGCAGCGCGCTGGCCTGTTCGAGCGATTCGCGGCTGGCGCGCACCTCGACCTTGGCCAGGTCCATCTGGTGCACGGCGTCGTCGTACTTCGAGATGTCGATGTACTTCGCCTTGTACAACTGGCCCGTGCGGTCCAGGCTGCGCTGCTGGTTGGCGAGGTTGATCTGGGCGCGCTCGATGGCGATCGCCGCATTGCGCCGGTTGGCTTCCTGCTGCGCCACCTCGGCCTGGTACACGGTCGGATCGAGCCGCAGCAGGATCTGCCCGCGCTCGACCCGGTCGCCCTCCTTCACCAGCACGCCGGACACCTTGCCGATCACCTCGGCCGACAGCTGCACCTCCTGGCGGAACACGAGGTTGCCCGTGGCGAGGATCGACGGATGGATCGCCAGTTTCTGCACCGTCGCCAGCTCGGCCTCGCGGCGCGTCGGCTTGCCCGCGAACTTGATCGCCAGCGGGACGAGGAAGAACGCCGCGACGACGGCCGCGCCTATCGCTTTCTTGTTCATGCGCTTACCCGACGAAGGCGATCTTCGCGGCCCAGATGCCGTAGACCAGTGCATACGGCAGCACGGCGACCGTCACGCAGGCCCCGGTCGAACGCCCCGTCCAGGCCTTCAGGCCGATCACGGCCAGCGCGATGGACCACAGCGACGTCAGGTCGAGATTGGTGGCGAAGCCGAACCAGGGGTTCGACATCGGCACGTGCAGCAGCAGGTAGTTGAGCGACACCATGTTCATGTCTTCCGGCGCCAGGCGGCCGCCCGACGTCACGATCTGCAGCGCCGACAGCGGCAGCGCCAGCAGGCGCGGGATGCTGGTCCAGACGGCGAAGCCGAACCACTTGCCATAACCGATGCCGGTACCCATCACCTTGGCCGCCAACAGGTAGTACAGCGCCACCAGGGCGCAGAGGACCGGCGTGCCCAGCACCGCGCCGGCACCGGAACTCCACATCATCGTCTTCGGCGTCAGGAAATGCTCCAGCGCGGCCCGCGCTTCCGGCTTGGCCGCCCCCTGCGCCGCCAGCATGTGCTCGCGGAACCAGGCAAAATCGAGCGTCGAGATGTACCAGTACGTGACGCCCAGCGTCAACAGGACGAGGACCAATAAGGGAATCCAGGGGCGCGGCTTGTCCTTCAGCCGCGCGAACGTGGGCGACGGTGCGAGGATGACGTTACCGATATCGAAGAATGCCTGTGTGGCCATATGTTGACTCCCTAGTCTTGTTTGCGATGCGCAGCGCCCGCTGCACAGCTGCCGGTAGTCTAGGGGATTTGCGCCACGGAAAACTCACCAATTGTCATTACGAAATCGTCCACGCGGCGGCGAAACCGCGTTTTCACTCTGGGACGGCGCGCCGCCGTTTACGCGGCCCTTGCGCGGCGCGCGCAACTTTATACACGGCGTTTACATCCCGTCCAGCAGCGCCAGCGCCTGCTCCCGCGCCGCCGCCCGCAACGATGCGCGCAGCGCGGCATCGTCCGTCGTGCGCGCCAGCACCATGCCGCCGACGCACAGCGCCACGATCGCCTGCGCGCGCTGGTCGCCGTCGGGTTCGTGCGCGAGCGCGCCCGCGTACACCTGCACGAGATTGCGGATCAGCTGCGTGTACGCCTTCTGCGGCGACAGTCCCGCGCGCGCCACGTCGCCCGGCAATGCATACAACGGACAATGCGCCTCGATGTTGTCGAACACCTCGTCGCTCAGGTAGATGTCGACCAGCATGCGCGCCAGCCGGTGCGGTTCGGGCGGCGGCCTGTCCTTGAAATCGGACATGAACGGATTGCACGTGCTGAAGCTGGCGACGGCCGCCGCATACAGCTCGTCCTTGCTGTCGAAGTGGTGATAGAAGCCGCCGCGCGTCAGGCCGGCCTCGGACATCACGCGGTCGATCGACACCTGTTCGAAGCCATGGCGGTTGAACAGCCGGCGCGCCGCATGCACGATGCGTTCGCGGGTCTGGGCCTTGTGTTCGCTGCTGTAGGGCATCTCGCATCTCCTTTCGAGAACGGCATTATGCGCGCATCCACATTATGTTCTTGAACATATTTTGTGCCCGCGTATGCTGGTCGACATTCACCCCAAGGAGACGACCGATGCCTACCCTGACCACTTTCCGTTCCGTTCCTTCGTTTGCCGTCGGCCACGTGCGCGACCTGCGTGTGCGCTGGGCCCTCGAGGAGATCGGCCAACCGTACGACATGCGCCTGATCGGCTTCGAGGAGAAGGACTCGCCCGCGTATCGCCGCGAGCAGCCGTTCGGCCAGGTGCCGGTGCTGCAGGACGGCGACCTGACGCTGTTCGAATCCGGCGCGATCCTGCTGCACCTGGGCGAGCGCCATCCCGCCCTGCTGCCGCGCGATCCGGCCGAGCGCGCGAACGTCACGATGTGGATGTTCGCCGCCCTGAATTCGGTCGAGCCCTATCTCGGCAACCTCGCCAACCTCGTCGCGTTTTCCATGGACCAGCCGTGGGCCGCCGCGCAGCGCCCGGTGCTGGAAGAGATCGCGCTGAAGCGCCTGGGACAGGTGGATGCGTGGCTGGAAGGCCGCGCTTACCTGGCCGGCGATTTCAGCGCGGCCGACATCCTCATGACGACCGTCGTGCGCCTGCTCGACGGCATGGGCTATGTCGAGCGCTTCGCGCGTCTCACTGCCTGGCGCGACCGCTGCACGGCCCGTCCCGCCTACCGCAAGGCGCTGGCGGACCAGGTGGCGCAGTTCGCGGCGGCGCCCATGGCGGCCTAGGTTTTTACGCCATCGTTGCGAGCACGCCCGATCTTTATACACCGCGTTTACGCCCGCTCCGCTACGCTGATCTCGTCATCATTCGTCGAAAGGACGTCATATGTTCGAGATCATCGCCGTCGCGGCCGCGGGTCTGCTGCTTGGCATCCTCCTGGTGTTCGTGCGCAGCTGCGTCGTCTACATCCCCAACGACAAGATCGGGGTCGTGGAAAAGAAATGGTCGGGACGGGGCTCCGTGCGCGCCGGCTTCATCGCGCTGCAGGGCGAGGCGGGCTTCCAGCCGGACTTGCTGCGCGGCGGCTTCCACTTCTTCGCGCCGTTCCAGTACCGCGTGCACCGCGAAAACCTCGTGACCATCCAGCAGGGCACCCTCGCCTATGTGTTCGCGCGCGACGGCCTGCCGATGGCGCCGAGCCAGAACCTCGGCTGCAACAAGGTCGCCGCCGATTTTACCGACGTCGCCGCGTTCCTCGCGCAAGGCGGCCAGAAAGGCTTGCAGCGCAAGATCCTGCGTGAGGGCACGTATGCCATCAACCTCGCGCAATTCGTCGTGCTGGCCGAGGACCGCGTGTACGCACTGGCGCTGCCGGGCGACGCCAACGTCGATGGCAAGGGCGGGATCGGCGGCATCCTGGCCGCCGTCCACGACGACCTCGTCGCCCGCGGCGGCTTCCGCCCGCTCGTGATCCGCGAAGACAAGCTGGCCGTCGTCACGACGCACGAAGGCCAGTCGCTGCCGGAAGGGACGATCGTCGCGCCCATCGTCGGCGCCGATCCGGCCGACGCGGCGCGCTACCACCACGATTACCAGAACCCGGAAACATTCATCGACGCCGGCGGCTACAAGGGCCGCCAGCTGCAGGTGCTCGTCGAAGGCACCTATTACCTGAACGCGCGCTTCGCGTCGTGGGAGATCGTGCCGAAGACCGAAGTGCCGGTGGGCTTCGTCGGCGTCGTCGTGTCGTACACCGGCAAGGCCGGCACGGACCAGACAGGCGACGACTACCGCCACGGCGAGCTCGTGGCCACCGACGAGAAAGGCGTGCAGGCGACGCCGCTCCTGCCCGGCAAGTACGCGCTGAACCCGTACGCGAAGCGCGTGATCGAAGTGCCGACGACGAACTTCATCCTGAAATGGCAGGCCGGCGCCATCGGCTCGCACGAACTGGACAAGCATCTGTCGGAAGTCTCGCTGATCACGAAGGATGCGTTCGAGCCGGACCTGCCGCTGTCGGTCGTCGTCAACATCGACTACAAGATGGCGCCGCTCGTGATCCAGCGCTTCGGCGACATCCGCAAGCTGGTCGAGCAGACGCTCGATCCGATGGTCGCCGCGTATTTTAAAAACGTCGGCCAGCGCAAGACGCTCATCGAGCTGCTGCAGGAACGCTCGGACATCCAGGAACGCGCGATGGCGGAAATGCGGCGCAACTTCGAGGGCTATAACCTGACCCTGAACGAAGTCCTGATCGGCACGCCGCGCGCGAAGGAAGGCGACACGCAGATCGAGACGATCCTGCGCCAGCTGCGCGAACGGCAGGTCTCGCGCGAGCAGCTGGAGACCTACCGCACCAAGGAAGCGGCCGCGCAGCAGGAACGCATCCTGCGCGAAGCGGAGGCGCGCGCCAAGCAGCAGACGTCGATCACGGAATCGGAACTCGCGGTGCGCATCGCCGAGAACCAGGGCAGCGCGGCCGTGCAGAAGGCCATCAAGGCGGCCGAGGAAGCGCGCCAGCACGCGGCCGGCGCCGCCGACGCCAAGCGCCGCCTGGCCGAGGCGGAAGCGTTCCAGCTGGAAGCCGTCGGCCAGGCGCAGGCCAAGGCGACGGAACTGAACGTGGCGGCCTACGGCGGTCCGGAACTCCAGTTCCAGCAGACCGTGCTGCTGCGCTTCGCCGAAGCGATCGAACGGGGCCAGGTGGCGCTCGTGCCGTCGATCCAGGTGGGCGGCAGCGACGGCCGCGGCACGGCGCTCGACGCCTTCCTGGCGATGGCCGTCAAGCAGCAGATGGCGGCGCCGGCACCAGCGGTATCGTAGGTCTCCCGCGTCGGCGCACGAAGTCGGACGCGATGCCGGCGCGGATGTGTTCGAGCCGGCGGCCGTCGCGGTACAGCAGGTTGTAGCTCTCGAACGGGACGAGGCGGCCGTCCGGCAGCGCGAAGTGGATGCACGATTTCTTCAGCGCGCGCACGTCCAGCGAATACGCGTCCATGAACTGCACGATCAGCACGCGGAACACGTTGTCGTAACGGAGTGCGGACGGCGCGCTGATCAAGGGCAGGCAGCACATCAGCTCCGACAGGCAGTTGGCCTGCGATTCCGGCGAGTGGTTCGTCGAGAACAGCTTGAATACCTGGTCCTTCACGACGTTGCGCATCCCCGCATCGCGCTCGAACACGATCGTGTTGCCGCTGCCTTCGACGAGCGCCTGCGGATCGAGCCAGCGCGTGAGCGGCACGGTGCCCTGCTCCGTCTTGATCGCGTAAGCCATCGCCAGCGTGTCCGGGTTGCAGGGCACCGGCACCACGTCTTCCAGCGTGAACAGGCGGCTCTGTTCGGCGATGCGGCGGCGGATCTCGGACACCGTCAGGCGGTGCAGGCGCGGGTCGTAATCCTCGACGCGGCCGGCGTCCTGGATCGGCTGCAGGGTCACGCCGCGCACGCAGGGCTGCTGCAGCGCGAAGTCGATGATGTCTCCGATCTCGCCGTCGTTCAGGCCTTTCTTGAGCGTGACGACGAGCGTCGTCGACAGCCCGGCCTCATTGAGGTTGTCGAGCGCCTGGCGGCGGATGCGCGTGAGGTCCGCGCCGCGCAGTTCGCGGTGGACCTCCGCGCGCAGCGAATCGAACTGCAGGTAGACCTCGACGCCGGGCGCGTAGCCGGCCAGGCGCGCAACGAAACCCTTGTCCTGCGCGAGCACGATGCCGTTCGTGTTGACCATCACGTGCTTGATGGGGCGCGCCTTCGCGGCATCGAGGATGTCCCAGAACTGCGGGTGCAGCGTGGGTTCGCCGCCGGACAGCTGCATCACGTCGGCCTCGCCCTCGTTGGCGACGACGGCGTCGAGCATGCGAATCACCTCGTCGAGCGGGCGATGCCGTTCGCGGTGCGTGCCGCTCTCCGCATAGCACACGGGGCAGTTCAGGTTGCAGTTGTCCGTGATTTCGACGACGGACAGGCACGAGTGCTGCATGTGGTCGGGGCACAGGCCGCAGTCGTACGGGCAGCCGTATTCCATCTTCGTGTTGAACTGCTGCGGCATCTCCGGATGCTTGACGAAGACTTCGCGGCACAGCCGGTAGTAGGCGACGTCGTCGCTGACGAGCACGCGTTCAAGGCCGTGCGCGCCGCACCACTTGTCCATGTAGACCTTGTCGTCCTTGAACACGATCTTCGCTTCGACCGGGTGCAGGCAGGTCGAGCACACGGAGGTCGTGGTGTCGTAGAACAGGTAGGGGCGGGATTTGCGGCTCATGGCAGTTCCTTGCGCGGCGGTGCCGGGTAATCCCGTTCGGACGCGGCGACCTGGCGGCGCAGGTCGGCGGCGAGGCGCTCGGCGGCGGCGACCGTGTCCGCCGGCAGCGCGGCCCTGGCCTCGGCGATGGCCTTCGCGTTGCCGGTCAAGGTCAACAGCGCCAGCGTCTCGGTGCGCTCCACGGGCTTGATGTACTTGGACTCGGCCTGCGACGCAAGATACCCGGCGTTCGCGCCGCCGCAATGCACGATGCCGCGCGCCCGCCAGAGCAGGGATTCGTCGGGCAGCCCGGCGACGCCCAGCATCTGCGCTGCCCTCTGCGCCGGCTCGACGTGGTAAATGCCCGGCCCGGGCCGGTACGAGCAAGCCTTCGTGGCCGCACGCTGCAGCAGCGCGATGCCGCGCGTGAGCGCGCGTGGGTCGGGCGGAAAACGTCGGGGCACGTGCAGAAATACCGCCGACCCGGTCAGGATCTCGCCCAGCATCGCCTGGGCCATGCCGTAGTCCTGTGCGGCGGCCTGCTCCAGCAGGGCCAGCGCACGCGGCGCGTCGTCCTGCCTTCGGTCCGACGCCGACACCAGCGCATAGGCGA
The DNA here is from genome assembly GCF_034420155.1 of Massilia luteola. NCBI lineage: Bacteria > Pseudomonadati > Pseudomonadota > Betaproteobacteria > Burkholderiales > Oxalobacteraceae > Massilia > Massilia luteola. Next base: position 32,519 of record NZ_JAXOFN010000024.1, on the reverse strand, counting down.
GCGCGGTGCGCGCCGCCGGATCGCCCGCCGCGGCTGCCGGCGTCTGCTCGGCGATGCGGCGCTGGCGGTCCGCCTCCGCGTCGCGCTTCTGGCGCTCGTAGCGGTTCTTGTTGACCGCGTCGATCGCGACGCAGCCGGTACCGCCGATGAAGGCGAGGGCGAGGATCAGCATCCCGCCGCGTGCGCGGGAATCGGATAAAAACGTCATGTGCGGGCAAGCTCCCGGGATTGAAAGAACACGAACGGCAGGTAGCACGCCAGCGCCAGCACGCATACCCACTGGATGCCGGACAGCCCGAACGCATACGCATAGGCCACCGGCTTGATGCCGTCCACGAACAGGCGCCAGGCCAGGTAGGACGCCAGGTACAGCTTGAACGCGAGCCCCGGGCTGCGCGCGAGCGGCCTGCGCGCGCGCCACAGCAAGGCGCCCACGGCCAGCACGAACAGCATGTCGTAGATCTGGGTCGGATGGCGCGGGATGCCGTCGCCGAAATCGACGCCCCACGGCAGCGTGGTCGGCACGCCGTAGGTGCCGTCGTGCAGGCCGGCCAGGAAGCAGCCGATGCGGCCCACGATGGTTCCCGCGATCAGGGGCAGGATGAACTGGTCGCCCGTCGACCCGCGGATGCCCGCGGTCTTCTTGGCGATCTCCACGCCGAGCAGGCCGCCCAGCAGCCCGCCGACGATCGACTGGCCCGACGCGATCAGGCGCCAGTCTGGATCGAGCCCGTGCCACAGGTGCGGCATCTCGATCCAGAACACGAGCTTGTTGCCGATGGCGGCGCCGAGGATGCAGCCGACGACGACGGCGAAGGATCCCGGTTGCAACAACGCGGGCTGGGACGCGCGCCGGCGCTGCCAGCGGTACAGCTGCACGCCGCCGGCCAGGGCCAGCCATTCGAACACGAGGTGGACCAGCTGCGCCGTCGCGGCGGGGAGGACGGGACCGGTCATTCGGTGCCGGGCAGGCGCTTGCGCCGCAACCTGAGGACGAAGAACAGGCATGCACCAGCGATGGCGAGTCCGGCCAGCCCGCAGATGAGCATGAGCTGTCCGATGCCTCTGCTTTCGGCCGACGAGTCGGACATGCTGACGATGCCGCCGAAGGTGCCGACGGCGCCGCACAGGCCGAAGCCCGCGAGCGCCAACGAGAGCATGACGGTCAGAATGCCGCGGGCGATATTGTTCATGGCAGCTCCGGAAAAGTTGCCGCCATTACATCACATTACGCGGGATCACACCACGCCGTATTGCTGGCGATACGCCGCCACGGCGTCCTTGTACTGGGCCAGCTTCGGATCGGCCTCCAGGTAGCCGAACAGGTCGGTGAGGCTGGCGATCGAGATGACGGGGATGCCGTAGGTCTGGCTGACTTCCTGCACGGCCGACAGCGGCGACAGCACGCCGTCCTTGCCGCCCCGTTCCATGCGGTCGAGCGCGATCAGCACGGCGGCAGGTTCGGCGCCGGCGGCGCGGATCATCGCGACGGATTCGCGCACCGACGTTCCCGCCGAAATCACGTCGTCGATGATGACGACCCGGCCGGCCAGCCTGGCGCCGACGATCGTGCCGCCCTCGCCGTGGTCCTTGGCTTCCTTGCGGTTGTAGGCGAACGAGGTGTTGCGGCCTTTTGCCGCCAGCGCCACGGCCGTCGCGGATGCCAGGGTGATGCCCTTGTAGGCGGGGCCGAACAGCATGTCGAATTCGAGGCCGGAATCGAGCAGCGTCTGGGCGTAGAACCCGGCGAGCTTGCCGAGCGTGGCGCCGTCGTGGAACAGGCCGGCGTTGAAGAAGTACGGCGACTGGCGGCCCGCCTTGGTGGTGAATTGGCCGAACTTCAAGACTTCGGCTTCGACTGAAAACGCAATGAACTGTTGGCGCAGATTGTCCACGACACGACCCTCGAACTGTGAAAACCGGTATTGTAATCCGCCCCGCGCGCACCCGCGAAGCCGGCTTTCCACCAGCCGCGCGAGGCGCCGCAGCCGCCGTTCGGTGCGCGGCGCCCGCAGCGACCGGCCGAGCATGGCGAGGAATGCCTCCTCGGCGCGGCCGGCCGCCTCCAGCGCGGCCACCAGTCCGGCGTGGCGGGCGCTGGCGCACGCGATCTCGTCCAGGCTGCGCGCCTGGTCGGTGACGTCGCGCGTGAAGCAGCGGGTGTAGCGCAGGTGGCCGTCCTCGAAGCAGGCGTTCGAGCGGACGACCACGTGCCGGATCGAGCCGTCCTTGCAGCGCAGGCGCGCCGGCTCGTCGAGCACCGTTTCTCCGGCCGCGAGCCTGGCCAGCATGTCGTCGGCGGCGGCGGCATCGGCGTGAAAGCGGGCGACGTGGTGCCCGACGTATTCTTCCCAGCGGTAGCCGAGCATCTGCAGCTCGGCCTTGTTGGCCCACAGGATGGTGCCGTCGGCGCCGATCCGGTGCAGGCCTTCGGCCGCGTTCTCCACGACGTCGGCGAATTCGCGCTCGCGCCGGAGCAGGTCTTTTTCCGCCTGCCGGCGGCGTGCCGCCTCCGCCTGCAGCGCATGCATCTTCTGCTCCAGCCTGACCAGGTTGATGTCGACGCCCCGCCCGGGCGGCAGCGGGGCGGCGGCGTCCGCGCACGCATGGTCGTGCTCCGCGCACACCTGGCGGAACACGTGCGCCACGTCGGCCGTCGGAAACAGGCCCCACGGATACGCGCAGAACAGCGAAAAATCGAGCTTGCGCGTCAGCTCGTTCCACAGCCGCTCCAGATGCAACGCCGCATCGTAGCGGCCGCGCGCGCACAGCAGCGCCATCATGTCGCCGAACACGTGCACGGGCGCCCCGCCGGCGCGCGCTTCGGCCACGATCCGGCCGACCTCGTACTCGAAGCGGGTCCGGTCGGGCCAGCCGCCGGCCATCAGGCGCGCCAGCGTGGTTTCGGCGTCGAGCCACACGATGTCCCAGGACGGCGGCGCCGCCCGCCCTTCGGCGCCCGCCAGCTCGTCCAGGCGGCGGCGCAGCGCGTCGGCGTGCGCGCCGGTGGCGATCACGATGCCGCGGCCCCGTGCCCGCAATCCCCGCTCGATGAAGGACGCGACTTCGTCGAGCAGTGTGTCGCTGTCGTCGTAAAAACGGACGAAATGCCCCGTCTTGCCATGTTTTCCGGACAACAGGTCATCGGTCTTGATCAGCACTTGGGTCTCTGGTGGGTGGAAGGAGGCGTTGACGTCGCGCATAGAAACATTACAGGGATGTCATTCTAGCGAGCAAAACGACAACATCTGGGCAGGTCGTAACGGTGTTGATTTGGATCAAAACACGTTACGTCCGGACTTCGCGAAGTTTCCCACCGGCACAACACCGACGCTCAGACGGTGCTGCGTCCCCCGGCCAGCCGCACCACCAGATCGGGATTGACCGGTTTGACGAGGTGCGCATCGAATCCGGCCTCGGCGCTGCGCGCGCGGTCCGCGGCCAGGCCATAGCCGGTCAGCGCGACGAGGCGGCACGGGTGGCCGTCCAGCAGCGGACGCAGGCGGCGCGCCACTTCGTAGCCGTCGAGGACCGGCAGGCCGATGTCCAGTACCGCCAGGTCGGGCAGGAAGCCCGGAATGGCGGCAAGTGCGGCCACCGGTTCGTGGAAGACCCGCACCTCGTGGCCGTGCGCGGCGAGCAGGCGCGCCAGGGTGTCGGCGCCGTCGACGTTGTCGTCCACCAGCATGACGCGGCGCCGTTCCGCCGCCGGGGCGGACAGCAGGCGCGGCACGTCAAGCGCCGCGCCTGCCGCCGGCGTGCGCCGGAGCAGCAGCACGACGAATTCGCTGCCCATGCCCGGTCCGGCGCTGTGCGCTTCCACGCTGCCGCCATGCAGCTCGACGATGTTCTTGACGAGCGCCAGCCCGATGCCCAGGCCGCCCTCGGCGCGGTCGATGTCGCGCTTCCCCTGGAAGAACAGCTCGAACACCTGGGCGCGCAGTTCCGGGCTCATGCCGATGCCGGTGTCCCTCACGTCGATGCGCAAGCGCGCATCGTCCTCGCCGCGCGCGCGCAGCACGACGTGGCCGCCGGCCGGCGTGTAGCGCGCCGCGTTGGTCAAGAGGTTCGACACCACCTGGGCCAGGCGCATCGGATCGCCTTCCCAGGCCAGCCCCGGTTCGATCTCGACGTCGAGCCGGTGGCGGTGCTGTTCCAGCAGCGGCCGGGCCATCTCGACGGCCTTGCCCAGCGGCTGGGCGAGCTCGACGCGTTCGCACTTCAGCTCCACCTTGCCGCGGGTGACGCGCGACACGTCCAGCAGGTCGTCCACCAGCCGCACCAGGTGCTGGACCTGGCGTTCGATGACCTCGCGCTCGCGCACGGAACCGGTCTCGCCGCGCATGCGGATCAGCTCCAGCGCGCTGACGATCGGCGACAACGGGTTGCGCAGTTCGTGGCCGAGCATCGCCAGGAATTCGTCCTTGGCGCGGCTGGCGGCCGTCAGTTCGGCCAGCAGCTCGGCGCGCTCGGCGTGGGCGTGCTCGATCTCCTGGCGGGTGCGTACGTGCTCGGTGACGTCGACGGCAACCACGATCATGCCGCGCTCCTCGCCCTCCTCCACCGCCAGCGGCTCGACGCTGAACTTGAGGAAGCGTTCGTGCTCGCGGCCGGCGGTGTCGCGCAGCAGCACGCGCAGCTCTTCCGCGCGCGCCGCCCGGCCGCTGCCGTGCGCCTGGTCGAGCAGGTGGTGGATCTCGCTGCCGCGCAGTTCCGGAAACGCCTGCAGCAACGGCTGTCCTTCGATGACGTCGCGGCCGGCCAGCTCGCGGTAGCAGCGGTTGGCCAGGCCGACGACGAAGTCCGGGCCCATCAGCAGGGCCGCCGCCACCGGCGCGTCGAGCAGCATGCGGTCGCGCTGCGCGAGCGCGATGTCGCGTTCGCGCCGCTCGGTGGCGTCGCGCGTGAAGCAGCGGGTGTAGCGCAGCCGGCCGTCCTCGAAGCTGGCGTTCGAGTGGATCAGCACGTGCTTGATCGACCCGTCCTTGCAGCGCAGCCGCGCCGGATGGTCGTACAGCGTTTCGCCGCGCGCGAGCCGGGTGATGATGTCGTCGATGGCCGGCCGGTCGGCGTGGAATTCGGTGATGTTGCGGCCGACGTATTCCTCCCAGCCGTAGCCGAGCATCTGCAGTTCCGCGCGGTTCGCCCACAGGATGGTGCCGTCGGCGCCGACGCGGTGCAGGCCCTCGACCGCGTTCTCGACGAAGTCCGCGAGTTCGCGCTCGCTGCGGCGCAGCGCCCGTTCGCTGTCCTTGCGCCGGGCCACGTCGGCGCGCAGCGCCCGCACCTCCTGCTCGAGCCGCAGGCGGCCGATATCGGCGTCGCCCTCGGCCGGCAGGACCAGCGCCGTGTCGGCGCAGGCATGGTCGTGCTGTGCGCACACCTGGCGGAAGGCTTGCGCCAGGTCGGGCGTCGGAAACGCATCCCAGGGATAGGCGCAGAACAGCGAGAAGACGTGCTGCTCGGCCAGTTTGTTCCACAGCGCCTCGAGCTCGAGCGCGGCATCGTGGCAGCCGCGCGCGCACAGCAACGCCACCATTTCGCCGAATGCATGCACGGTGGCGCCGCCGGCGCAGGCCGCGGCGACCGCGGTCCCGATCGCGGCCTCGAAGCGTGCCGCGTCCGGCCAGCCGTCGACCATGAACTGCGCCAGCGCGGCGTCGGCATCCATCCATGACACCCGCACGGCCGCCGGGCCGAGGCGCCGGCGCAGCACGTCGATGTGGTCCTGCGTGGCGATCACGATGCCCTTGCCGTCGGTGCGCACGGCCTGGGCGAGGAACGTCGCGACTTCGTCCAGCATGACGTCGCCGTCGTCGTAAAACCTCACGAAATGGCCGCTCCTGCCGTGTTTTCCCGACAGCAGATCATCTGATCTGATCAGCACGCTGGCTCCTTGTGCACGGTGAACGTGCCCGCCCATCGGGCACAGCATTGGAGCTTAGCATGTTGTGCGATTTTCTTAACATTTGTATCGCGCGCTGCTCCGTGCTGTCAGCGGTAACATTCGGCATGAATGTGTTGATACATGTCAAAACACGCTACACTGTTGCCCTTATCGTGTGCGCCGCCCTTTCGTTCCCATGCCAAGAATTATTTCCGCCAATTTGAACGGCATCCGTTCCGCCCATAAAAAAGGTTTCTTCAACTGGATGGCCGGCCAGGACGCCGATTTCATCTGCGTCCAGGAGCTGAAAGCCCAGCAGGCCGACATGACCGAGGAATTCCTCGCGCCGCACGGCTACCACGGCCATTTCCACTATGCCGAGAAGAAGGGTTACTCGGGCACCGGCGTCTACAGCCGCACGAAGCCGGACGCCGTCAAGACGGGATTCGGCTGCGTCGAATTCGACAACGAAGGCCGCTACACCCGCGCCGACGTGGGCAATCTGACCGTCATTTCCGTGTACTGCCCGTCCGGCTCGTCGTCCCCGGAGCGCCAGGAAGCCAAGTTCCGCTTCATGGAAGTGTTTTTGCCGCACCTGCAGGCGCTCAAGGCCGAAGGCCGCGAGATCGTGATCTGCGGCGACTGGAACATCGCGCACAAGGAAATCGACCTCAAGAACTGGAAGGGCAACCGGAAGAATTCGGGCTTCCTGCCGGAGGAACGCGCCTGGATGACGCGCATCTTCGACGAACTGGGCCTCGTGGACGTCCACCGCGGCATCGACCAGCGCCCCGAGCAGTACACGTGGTGGAGCAACCGCGGCCAGGCCTGGGCGAAGAACGTGGGCTGGCGCATCGATTACCACGTCGCCACCCCGGGCATCGCCGCCAGGGCGCACGCGGTCGCGATCTACAAGGACGAGCGGTTTTCGGACCATGCGCCGCTGATCATCGATTACGCGCTCTGATTCCCCCCGGGCGAGGGGATTTATCGCGAAGAATGTCGTAAAAACATCAACTTACACACTTTCTGAAGATCGGGAAGTGGTTTGTTGATATGATCGTCCGCTAAGCTTTCCGTACGGAATCTTTTTCCACGGTGCCAAAAACTGTCCGCGAACGATCATGACCACTCAGCCCACCGCCCCGACCACGACCGCCCCCGCCACCGCGAGCCTCACGCCGCCGATCCTGCAACCCGGCGTCAAGGCGACCGGCACGGCGCGCGACATGAGCATCACCCTGGATTTCGACCAGGCGATGGCGGCCGGCAACGGCACGATCATCGTCACGGACGGCGCCGTGCAGACCGTGATCGACCGCGCGACCGGCCTGCCCACGATGCGCGTCGTCGGCGCGACCGACACCCACACGGTATCCGCGTCCAGCCTCCTCTTCGACGGGGCCGAGGTCACGCTGCACGTCACGAACCTGCTGCCCGGCCACAAATACAGCGTGGTGATGGGCGCGGACGCGCTGCAGTCGAGCGACCACGTGGCGTTCGCGGGCGTGCGTTCCACGGCGCTGCTGTCGTTCCCCACGCCGACCGTCGGTCCGGCGCTCGTCTCCGCCGGTGCGGACGGCGCCATCCTCAAGATGGACGGCAGCATCGCCGTCACGCTGACGTTCTCGGAAGCCGTGACCGACCTGCCGCTGGGCGCCCTCAGCGCGCCGCACGCGGCCGTCACCGGCGCCACGACGGCCGATGGCGGCATCACCTGGGTGGTGCACCTGGGGACGCCGCCGAACCCCACCACGGCCGCCGGCAACGTCCTGAGCCTGGACATGAGCCGGCTGGTCGACATGTCCGGCGACCACGGCAGCGGCACGCGCACCCTGGCCACCTACGCGGTCGACACCCAGGCGCCGACGGCCACCGTCGCGCTGGACGGCACGCTGCTCGCCTCCGGCCACGACGCCGTCGCAACCATCCATTTTTCCGAAGCCGTCACCGGCCTCACCCCGGCCGCCCTGAGCGCCGGCCATGCGGCGGTCTCGAACCTGCACACCACGGACGGCGGCACGACCTGGCTCGTCACGCTGAGCGGCAATGCCGCCACGACCGCGGGCGACAACGTCCTCGCCGTCGACCTGGCCCAGGTGCGCGACCTGGCCGGCAACGCGGGCAGCGGCACCGCCGCCTCGGACGCCTACACGGTCGACACCCAGGGGCCGACCGCCAAGCTGGAACTGAACGGCGGCATCCTGCACACGGGCGGCAACCTCGGCCTGACGCTGCGTTTCAGCGAAGCCGTGACGGACCTGATGCCGGCCGCCCTGCGCGCGCCGGGCGCGACGCTTGGCAACCTGCAGCACTCGGCCGATTACCTGACGTGGACGGCCACGCTCACCCCGCAGGCCGGCGTCACCGACGCGACCAACGCGGTCAGCCTCGACCTCACCCAGATCCATGACGCGGCGGGCAACAACGGCAGCGGCAGCACGTTTTCCGGCAACTACGCCGTCGACACGCAGGCCCCGGACACGGTCGCCATCGCCCTCGACGGCGCCATCCTCGGCGGCGGGCGGAGCATCCACGCGACGTTCACGTTCGCGGAAACCCTGCAGGACCTGCCGCTGGCCGCCATCAGCGCGCCGCACGCGAACGTCGCCGACCTCAAGTCGATCGACGGCGGCAAGACCTGGACCGCGACGCTCACGGCCAACGGCAGCGGCACCTGGGCCGACAATGCCGTCAGCGTCGACCTGACGAAGGTCGTCGATTCGGCCGGCAACACCGGCAACGGCACCGGAACCGGCACGGCATACGCGGTCGACACGCAAGGCCCGGCCGCCACGCTGGCATTGGCCGGCGGCGACCTGACGATCCATTTCAACGAAGCCGTGACGGACCTGACGGCGGCCGCCCTGCAGGTGCCCGACGCGACGCTCGGCAACCTGCAGCACTCGTCCGACTGGCTGACGTGGACGGCGACGGTGACGCCGCTGGACGACAACGGCGGCGCTACCGCCAGTCTCGATCTCGCGCAGGTGCACGATGCGCTCGGCAACACGGGCAGCGGCATCATCACGACGTCCGCGGTCGACGTCACGCCGCCCACCGTGATGGACATCCTGTTCGACGACACGACGATCGGCCCGGCGCACGGCATCCGCTTCACGATCACGTTCTCGGAAAGCGTGACCGGCCTGACGGCGGCCGCGCTGCAGGCCCCGCATGCCGACGTGAGCGGGCTCGCGACGGCGGACGGCGGCAAGACGTGGACCGGCATGCTCACGGCCGCCACCGGCGCGACGAGCAGCAAGGACAACGCGCTCGGCGTAGACCTGACCCAGGTGCACGACGCGGCCGGCAATGCGGGCACGGGCACGGCGACCTCGCTGTCGCATTACGGCCTGAACATGGAGCACGTCGGCGCCACGGTCGACCTGGACGGCGCCGCGCTGGTCAACGGCGCCAGCGTCGGCGTCACGATCCACTTCTCGGCCCCGGTGGCGGCACTGGACGCGGCCGCCATCAGCGCGCCGCACGCCACGCTCGCCAACCTGCACCACTCGGACGACAACCTGACCTGGTACGCGACCTTGTCCGCGGCCGACGCGGGCGTCGTCGACAGCACCAACGTCGTCAGCGTGGACCTGGCCCAGGTGCATGACGCGCTCGGCAACGCGGGCAGCGGCACGGCCAGCTCGGGCAACTACACGTTCGACACGACGGTGGCCGGGTACGTGTCCGGCATCGAGGTCAACGACGCCGGCCCGTTCGCCGACGATGGCGTGACGAACGCCGGCAACGAATACGCCGCGGGCTATTTCGTCGGCACGCTGACCGACACCCAGCACCTGGTGGTCACGTACGACGGCCAGGACGTCGACCCGTACGGCCTGCACGTGGGTACGCCGGGCGGCGGCGTGACGGCGTGGTACTACGCGGGCGAAGCGTACATGGCGGAGGGCGTGCACACATACACGGCGAGCATCGTCGATACCGCCGGCCACGCCAGCGTGACGGTATCGAAGCAGATCACGGTCGACACGACGAACCCGCGCCTGACCGGCTCACCCGACGGCAACGCCGCGTTCGACGTGGCGGGCAACCTCGTCCTCACGTTCGACAAGGCCGTCTACTGGACGCACGGCGAGAGCGCCAGCGACGGCCTGCAGCTGTACGACCACGACGGCGCCAGCACCTATCTCGACCTGGCGGACAGCGACTTCTCGAGCGACCACAAGACCATCACGCTGACCGCCGACGAGCTGCACCTCGGTTCGGGCAACGACTATTCCCTGTACCTGCCCTACACGCTGACCGACCTGGCCGGCAACCAGGTGGCGTCCGAAGGCATCGGCTTCCACACGGCCGGCGCCTATGTCGACGTGACGCCGCCCTCGGCGACGGGCCTGGCGGCGGGCAGCGGCGGCACTTACGGTGTCGGCGCGACCATCGACATCAGCGTGACGTTCAGCGAACCGGTCAACGTGGCGGGCGACGGCGCGCCCGTCCTCCATCTCGACAACGGCGCCACGGCCACGTTCCTGAACACCAGCGCGGACCGGCGTGCCGCCGTGTTCGAATACAAGGTGGCGGCCGGCGATCAGGATGTCGCCGGTCTCGACATCGCCAGCAAGGCCGACCTGGCCGGCCACTTCGCCGACGATGCCGGCCACCTGCTCGACCTGGCGCACATCACGTTCGGGTACCTGCTCGACGGCGACGGCTACGGCCACTCCATCCAGATCGACGCGCACGCGCCGGACGCGCCGCCCGCGCCGCACCTGGCCGCCGGGTCGGACACGGGCACCGTGGGCGACGACATCACGAGCATCATGGCGCCCAACATCACGGGCAGCGGCGCCGAAGCGTGGGCCAGGATCGACCTGTACGCGGGCGACCACCTGGCCGGCAGCGGCCAGGCCGACGGCAGCGGCAACTGGACCATCGATACCGCCGTGCTGGGCACCGACGGCATCTATACGCTCACCGCCGTCCAGTACGACGGCGCGAACAATGCCAGCGCGCCGTCGCAACCGCTGACGGTCACCGTCGCCGGCACAGCGGCCGCGGTGACGGCACTGGACGCGGGCGTCGACAACGGCTTGTCCGCCACCGACAACATCACGAACCTCACCCGGCCCGCGTTCACGGGCACCGTGGCCGCCGGCACCAGCGTGACCGTGTGGGACGGCAGCACGGTACTCGGCACGACCACCGCCGGCGGCGACGGCGCCTGGCATCTCACGCCGGGCTGGGACCTGGCGAACGGCCAGCACACGATCACGCTGGCACTGGCCGACACCAGCAGCAACGTGACGCCGCGCGAGCTGTCGGCGCCCTACACGTTCACGATCGACGCCGTCGCCCCCGACGCGCCCGGCGCGCCGCTGCTGGCCGCGGGCAGCGACACGGGCATCTCGGCCAGCGACGGCATCACGGCGGACACGACGCCGACGCTGACCGGCACGGCGCTCGAGGCCGGCGGCAAGGTCGAGGTGTACGAAGGCGACACGCTGCTGGGCAGCGCCGACGTCGGCACCGACGGCGCCTGGTCGTTCACGCCCGGCGCCGACAAGGCGTTCGCGGACGGGGTGCACACGCTCACCGCGCGCCAGGTCGATGCGGCCGGCAACCGGAGCATCGCCTCGTCGCCGCTGTCGATCACCGTGGACACGACGGCGCCGACCGTCACCGTGAGCCAGTCATACACGAAATCGTCGGCGAACTGGCACAGCCTGGAATTCAGCGAACCTGTCGTGTTCGTGCAGAACGGCGCGATCGACGTGCTGAACAGCTTCAACGTCGGCAAATCGCACCATGCGTGGGACCTGACCAACTGGGACATCACGACGAACGCGGACGGTGTGCAAAACACGCTGGAACTCAACCTCGGCACGCTGAACGGCAGCTTTCACCTGGCGGTGGAAGACAACGCGATCCAGGACGTGGCGGGCAACGTCGCCATCATCGGCACCTCGAATTTCTCGGTCGGATTGGCCTGACGGGCGCCGGGAACCTGTCCCGGTTCGGGGGTATCCCGTTTTCGCATGCATCCGCGTGCCGGACAGGTGCTACAGCGCCGGCCAGTCGAGCGCGCGCGTGCTGGCGAAGCTGCGCGGCGCGCCCGTGAGCGGATCGTCGAACGCGATGGCGCGCGCCAGCAGTTGCAGCGGCGCGGAAAAATCGTCGCCCTTGCACGGCAGCGCGACCGGATAAAACGCGTCGTTCAGGATCGGCACGCCCAGCGCCGCCATGTGCAGGCGCAGCTGGTGCTTGCGGCCCGTGTGCGGATGCAGCCGGTAGCGCGCGACGCCGCCGCGCGTTTCCAGCAGTTCGACGAACGTCTCCGAATTCGGCTCGCCCGGCTCTTCGCGCATCACGAAGAACTTGTCGCCGTCGACCATGCGGCTCCGGTAGGTGAACGGGAAGTCCCGTCCTGCCAGCACGGGCGCCAGCGCCTCGTACACCTTGCGGATGCTGCGCTTCTGGAACATCGACTGGTAGGTCCCGCGCGTGGCCAGGTTGTGCGAGAAGATCACGACGCCGGCCGTCTCGCGGTCGAGGCGGTGGATCGGCGTCAGGTGCGGCAGGTCGCATCGCTGCTTCAGGCGCACGAGCAAGGTCTCGCGCAGGAAGCGCCCGGTCGGGATCATCGGCAGGAAGTGCGGCTTGTCGACGACGAGCAGATGCTCGTCCTGGAAGATGATCGATTCCTCGAACGGGATCGGCGTCTCGTGTTCCAGCTCGCGGTAGTACCAGATGCGCATGCCCTGGCGCACGTGGCTGTCGGCGCCGAGGCGCTCGCCCTGCCCGTCGACGACGTCGCCTTTCTCCAAACGCGCGGCCCAGGACGGGCCCGCGATGTCGGGAAAACGCGCTTCCAGGAACGCCAGCATGCCGCCGGTGCGGGTGTCCGTGATCCACAGATAACTGGGCGCCACGCCGTCCTTCACCGGCAGCGGCACGACGGCGTTGGCGGCGGCCTGGTGACCCTTCCTGACGAAACGTGCCATCGGACCCGGTCAGCGCTGCGCGACGCTGGAGCGGTACGGCGGCAGGCGGTCGACCGGCACGCCCTTGCTGCGCGCATACAGCGGCAACAAGACGTTCATGTGGTTCTCGATCTGCTCGATGCGTTCGCTGCCGCCCGGGTGCGTGGACAGCAGTTCGATCGGCGCGCCGCTCTGGTTCAGGACGGCCATCTTGTTCCACAGCGCGATGCCGGCGCGCGGGTCGTAGCCGGAACGCGCGGCGATGTCCAGGCCCACGAGGTCGGCCTCGCGTTCCTCGTCGCGCGAAAACTTCAGCACGGCCAGCTGGCCGACCGCATTCGCCGCGCCGCGCACGTCCACGCCGAGCCAGGCCGACAGCGCGGTGCCGCCCAGCTGGCTGACGAGGCCCGTCGCCGTCGCCTTGCTCTGGCGGTCGCGCCCGTGCTCGCGCAGCGCGTGCGCGATCTCGTGGCCCATCACGGCCGCGATCTCGTCGTCCGTCAGGCGCAGCTTGTCGATGATGCCGGTATAAAAGGCGATGCGCCCGCCCGGCATGCAGAAGGCGTTCACTTCGCCGGACTTCAGCAGGTTGACCTGCCATTTCCACTGCTGCGCGTCCTGGTTCCACCGGACGGTGTTCGGGATGATGCGCTTGGCGATGGCGCGCAGGCGCTGCACCTGCGGATCGGATTCGGGCACGAGCGCCCCCTCCTGCTTCGCCTTGCCGATCAGCGCCAGGTATTGCTGGGCCGACTGCTGGTTGATCGCCTCCTCGGGCGCCGCGAAGTCGCGCCATGCGCTGCCCAGCCGGTTGCGGTTGAGCGGCTTGACGGCGATGCCGTCCTGCACGACCTGGTCCTGGTTCGGGCGGTCTTCCTGCGGGCGCGCGGCATACGCGCCCTGGGTGGCGGCGCACCACGCAAGCAGTACGGCCGCGCTGCGTTTGAGGATGGGGTTCATGGTTTTCTCCTGCTGGGTTCTGACGACATCATGCCCGCGACACGCACGTATGTACAACACGATACGCGGGCATGCAAGCGCAAAACGTTCAGGCCTTGCCCGCGAGGTCGCGCTTGCGCAGGCGGAATACCGCCAGGCTGCCGCGCAGGTTGGGCAGGAACGACACCGGCCTGCCCTCGGCCAGCGCGACGTATTCCAGCACTTCCAGGCCGCATTTCTCGGCCAGGTCCTTGAAGTCGTAGATCGTCGCGTAGCGCAGGTTCGGCGTGTCGAACCACTGGTAAGGCAGCGTGCGCGACACCGGCATGCGCCCTTTCAGCAGCGCGGCGCGGTGCGGCCAGTAGGCGAAGTTCGGGAACGACACGATCGCCTCCTTGCCCACGCGGACGATGTCGCGCAGGCGCGCCTCCACGTGCTGCATCATCTGCAGCGACGACAGGCACAGGACCACGTCGAACGCGTCGTCCGCGAACAGGCCGAGGCCCTGCTCCATGTCGTGCTGGATCACGCTGATGCCGCGCTGCGTGCTTTCCAGGACCTTGTCGTCGGCGATCTCGACGCCGTAGCCGGTGCAGCGCTTGGCCTGTTCCAGGTAGCGCAGCATGGCGCCGTCGCCGCAGCCGACGTCCAGCACGTGCGCGCTGTCGCCCACCCAGTGCGCGATGAAGGCCAGGTCGGGGCGCAGGGTGCTCAGGTCTTCGAATTTCATGCGGCCTCCTTCTGCTCGCCGGCGATGCGCTCGAAGTAGGCGCGCACGATGTTCATGTAGCGCGCGTCCTCCAGCAGGAAGGCGTCGTGGCCGTGCGGCGCGTCGATCTCGGCATAGGTCACCTTGCGGCGGTTGGCCAGCAGCGCTTCGACGATCTCGCGGCTGCGCTCCGGCGAGAAGCGCCAGTCGGTGCTGAACGAAGCGATCAGGTATTGGGCGCGCGTGTTTTCCAGCGCCTTGGCAAGCACCCCGCCATGCTCGCGCGCCGGGTCGAAGTAATCGAGCGCCTTCGTGATCAGGAGGTAGGTGTTGGCGTCGAAGTATTCCGAGAATTTATCGCCCTGGTAGCGCAGGTACGATTCGATCTCGAAGTCGACGCCGAAGTCGAACTTGTACTCGTTGCGCTCGGCCGCGTTGCGCAGCTTGCGGCCGAATTTTTCCGCCATGTCGTCGTTCGACAGGTACGTGATGTGGCCAACCATGCGCGCCACTTTCAGCCCGTTCCTGGGCACGACGCCGTGTTCGTAGAAGTCGCCGCCGCGGTAGTCCGGGTCGGTGAGGATGGCCTGGCGCGCCACGTCGTTGAACGCGATGTTCTGCGCCGACAGCTTGGGCGTGGACGCGATCACGATGCAATGGCGCAGGCGCGCGGGGAACATGATGCTCCACGCGAGGGCCTGCATGCCGCCCAGCGAACCGCCCATCACGGCCGCGAACCGTTCGATGCCGAGGCGGTCGGCCAGGCGCGCCTGCGCGGCGACCCAGTCTTCCACCGTCACGACGGGGAAGGCGGCGCCGTACGGCTTGCCCGTGGCCGGATTCACGTGCATCGGGCCCGTCGAACCGAAGCAGGAACCGAGGTTGTTGACGCCGATGACGAAGAAGCGGTCGGTGTCGACCGGCTTGCCCGGTCCGACCATATTGTCCCACCAGCCGGCGCTCTTGGGCTGGTCGGCGTAGTGGCCGGCGACGTGGTGCGACGCGTTCAGCGCGTGGCAGATCAGCACCGCGTTCGATTTGTCGGCGTTCAGCGTGCCATACGTTTCGTACACCAGCGTGTAATCGCCGAGCACCGCGCCGCTTTGCAGATGTAGTGGTTCGGCGAACTGCATCGCCTGGGGGGAGACTATTCCGATCGATCCCATGAAGACTCTTAAGTTGTAACTAGACGGACTGCAGCTGCTCCACGGCGTCGGCGATCGCCGCCGGTTCCATCGCACGCAGGATGCGGCGGGTGCGCGGCACGAGCAGCGCCAGGTCGCTGGACAAGATTTCCTGCTTGACGGCCAGCAGCTGGGCCGGATGCATCGAGAACTCGCGCAGGCCCATGCCCAGCAGCAGGCGGGTGAGCTTGACGTCGCCCGCCATCTCGCCGCACACGGCCACGTCGACGCCGGCCTTGCGCCCGGCCTCGATGGTCATCGCGATCAGGTTCAATACCGCCGGGTGCAGCGGATTGTACAGGTGCGCCACCTCGTAGTCGACGCGGTCGATCGCCAGCGTGTACTGGATCAGGTCATTCGTACCGATCGACAGGAAGTCGAGGCGCTTCACGAACATCGGCAGCGCCAGCGCGGCCGCCGGGATCTCGATCATGGCGCCGACGTCCACGTCGTCGTCGAACCCGACGTTCTGCTCGCGCAGCTGGGCCTTGGCCTGTTCGATCATCGCGAGCGACTGGTCGATCTCGAACGCGTGCGCCAGCATCGGGATCAGGATGCGCACCTTGCCGAACGCGGACGCCCGCAGGATGGCGCGCAGCTGCGTGAGGAACAGCTGCGGCTCGGCCAGGCAATAACGGATCGCGCGCAGGCCCAGCGCCGGATTCAGCGCCGTGTGCTCGGTCTGGTCGAGCGGCTTGTCGGCGCCCACGTCGAGCGTGCGGATCGTGACGGGCCGGCCCTTCATCGCCAGCACCGCCTTGCGGTACTGCTCGAACTGCTCGTCCTCGCCCGGTACCTTGAGGCCTTGCGCGCCGCGTCCCATGAACAGGAATTCGGAGCGGAACAGGCCGACGCCGACGGCGCCCGCCTCCAGCGCCGGGCCGCAGTCGTCCGGCAGCTCGATGTTGGCGAGCAGCGTGATCGGCGTGCCGTCCTTGGTGACGGCCGGCGTCTTTTTCAGCTTCAGCAGGCGCTTGCGCGCCTTCATCAGGTTGGCCTGGCGCGCGCGGTACTGCTCCATCACGAGCGCGCTCGGATTGCAGATGACGACGCCGGCATCGCCGTCGACGATCACCCAGTCGTCCTGCTCGATCAGGCGCGACGCCTGGCTCATGCCGACGGCGGCCGGGATGTCGAGGCTGCGCGCGACGATCGCCGTGTGCGAATTCTGGCCGCCGACGTCCGTGACGAAGCCGACGAACGAACGGTCGCGGAACGCGAGCATGTCGGCCGGCGAGATGTCGTGGGCGACAACGATCATCTGCGGCTGGAAGTGGTCTTCGCCGACCGGCGGCGGGGCCGGCAGCGCGGTCCCCATCAGCACCTTGAGCACGCGCTCGGCCACCTGCTGGATGTCCTGCTTGCGCTCGCGCAGGTACTCGTCCTCGATCTCGTCGAATTGCGCCGAGAGCTCGTCGATCTGCGTGACGAGCGCCCATTCCGCGTTGTAGTGGCGGCTGCGGATGATGTCGAGCGGCGCCTCCGAGATCATCGGATCGGACAGGATCAGCACATGCACGTCGATGAACGCGCCCAGTTCCGTCGGGGCCTCCTTGGGCAGCTCGGTCCACAGTTCCTGCAGGTTGCGGTGCACTTCGGCGATCGCGTCCTGCAGGCGTTTCACTTCCGCCTCGACCTGCTCTTCCGGCACCAGGTAGTGCTTGACGTCGAGCGCGGCCGGCGTGAGCAGGTGCGCGCGCCCGATCGAAATCCCGCGCGAGACCGGAATGCCGTGCAATGTGAACGATGCCATGGAGGGTCCCGGGTGACGTGCGCCGCGTGTATCCGGCATTACTCGCCTTCGCCGAATTTGTCGTTGATGAGGCCGGCAAGCGCCGCGATGCATGCCTGTTCGTCGGGGCCGTCCGCCTCCAGCGTCACCTTGGCGCCCTTGCCGGCGGCGAGCATCATGACGCCCATGATCGACTTGGCGTTGATGCGGCGCGCGTTGCGGGTGAGCCAGACGTCGCTCTGGAACTTGGCGGCGAGCTGGGTGAATTTGGCGGAAGCGCGGGCGTGCAGGCCCAGCTTGTTGATGATCTCGAGTTCCTGTTGAATCATATTGTAGTTGTCTAATCTCTCGTTCATCGGTCCGGTCAGGTGCCGAGCCGGATCCTGTTGTCCACCCTGACGGCGCCGTTCTGGGCGCCGGCCAGTGCCATTTCGACCACGACGTCCAGCGTGTCGCGCCGGTACGTGATCGCGCGCAGCAGCATCGGCAGGCTGATGCCCGCGATGATTTCCACGCGCCCGGCCTCGGCCAGCGAATTGCAGCAGTTGGACGGCGTACCGCCCTTGATGTCGGTGATGACCAGCACGCCGTCGCCCTCGTCCAGGCGCTGGATCGCGCTCTTCGCGAGCGCATGGATTTCGTTCGTGTCCTGGTCCGCCGTCACGTCGATCGCCTCGAAGCGCTCGGTGGGGCCGCGGAACACGTGCGCAACCGCGGCGATGAATGCCTGGCCCAGCGGAGCGTGGGTCATCAGCAGAATGCCTACCATTGTCTTAGTTTCCCGTTACCCGGTTTTCGATGGCATCGATGAACATCGCCGCGACGTCGAAACCGGTCTGGTCGGCGATCTCCTGGAAACAGGTGGGGCTGGTGACATTCACCTCGGTCAGGAAATCGCCGATCACATCCAATCCTACCAGCAACAGCCCACGCGCGGCCAGTACGGGGCCGAGCGTTTCCGCGATCTCGCGGTCGCGCGCCGACAGCGGCTGCGCGACGCCGGTGCCGCCGGCCGCCAGGTTGCCGCGCACTTCGCCGGCCTGCGGAATGCGCGCCAGCGCGAACGGGACCGGCTTGCCGTCGATGACGAGCACGCGCTTGTCGCCCTTGACGATGGCGGGAATGTATTTCTGGGCCATGATCGTGCGCGCGCCGTTTTCGGTCAGCGTCTCGATGATCGAACCGAGATTGAGGCCGTCGTCCTTGACGCGGAAGATGCCGGCGCCGCCCATGCCGTCCAGCGGCTTGAAGATCACGTCGCCGTGCTCGGCGTGGAAGGCGCGCAGGCGCGTGCCGGACGACGACACGAGCGTCGGCGACGTGAACTGGCTGAACTGGGCGATGGTCAGCTTTTCGTTGTGGTCGCGGATCGCCGAGGGTTTGTTGAAGACGCGCGCGCCCTGGCGCTCGGCCAGCTCCAGCAGATAGGTGCCGTACACGTATTCCATGTCGAACGGCGGATCCTTGCGCTCGATGACGGCGTCGAATCCGGACAGGGGCACGATATCGGTGTCGCCCTCGCGGTACCAGTCGTCGGCGTCGCCGGTCAGATGGATTTCCGTCGCCTCGGCCGTCACGGCGCCCTCCTCCAGCGCCAGGTGGCGCTGTTCGAAGGCGTAGATCCGGTGACCGCGCCGCGCGGCTTCGCGCATCATCGCGAAGGTCGAGTCCTTGTAGATTTTGAAGCCGGACAGCGGATCGGCGAGAAAAGCGATTTTCATGATGGTCCCAATGGAGGCAATGCCTCGATTTTAGCCGGAAACGCGGATGTTCGCGGAAAGGCGGCCGCGACCGCCGGACGAGTTGGCGAGGCAGCTTCCTGTTGGCAAAAAGTCATCTAGTCAGCCCGCATTTGCGTCCCCTCAAACGTGCTTCCGGCCCGCTTGGGAAGATGCGTTCGAGGAGGACACGATGAGCGACCGTGCCGAACAGGAACGCATCAACCAGGTCTATCGCCAATGGCATCGCGGCGCCGCGCTGGCGAAATATGCCTGGCACCGGCCCGACGTCGTCCGCCAGGCGGCGGCGCGGTCGCGCGCGCTGGCCGAGCTGCTGCCGCTGACGGTGGGGCGCGACCTGTCCGCCGTGCGCGTGCTCGACGTGGGCTGCGGCAGCGGCAGCTTCCTGCGCCAGCTCATCGACTGGGGCGCCACGCCGGCCCACCTGGCGGGCACGGAGCTGCAGCAGGACCGCCTCGACCAGGCGCGCACCCGCGCGGCGCCCGGCATCCGCTGGCATCTGGGACAGCTCGACGCCTTTCCCGACGCCAGCATGGACCTCGTGAGCGCGCACACCGTGTTTTCCTCGATCCTCGACGAAGACCTGCGGCGCGACCTGGCCGCCGAGATGTGGCGCGTGCTGCGTCCGGGCGGCTGGACGATGATCTTCGACTTCCGCTACGCCAGTCCGCGCAACGCCCACGTGCGCAAGGTGACGGACGTCGAGCTGCTGCGTTTCTGGCCCGCCGCCAGCCGCCACTACCGCACGCTGGTGCTGGCGCCGCCGCTGGGCCGTACCCTGGCCGCCCTGCCGTGGCTGATACCGGAAGCGCTGGCAACGCTGATCCCGCCGCTGCGCTCTCACTTCATCTACATGGCGCGCAAGCCCGAGACGGACCGGGCGGAATGAATCAATAGGTTTCCGGGTCTGAGCGCTCCAGCGTAGGGTGGGCACCCTGTGCCCACGCGTAACGCCAACATGCCGCAAACATCCGCGCGGGCTCTGAGAGCCCACCCTAGTGCAACGAAGACCAGCTACAGCGTCAATAAATCTCCGGATCCGGATCGGTCCGCTCCAGCTCCAGCGACGCCGCCAGCAACGCGAGACGCGCCACGACGCCGTACACATAAAAGCGGTTCGGCGCGGCCGTCCCCGGCTTGGCCTTCAGGTCCGGCACGGCATGCTGCTGCGCGAACGCGAGCGGCACGTATTGCGAGCCCGGCGCGTTCAGGTTCTGATCGACGCCGCGCTCCGCATGCACGCGATAGAAGCCGCCGACGACGTAGCGGTCGATCATGTACACGACCGGCTCCGCCACCGCGTCGTTGATCGACTCGAACGTGGGCACGCCTTCCTGGATCATCACGTCGGTGACGGTGACGCCGTCCTTGATGACCGACATCTTGTTGCGCTGCTTGCGGTTCAGGTCCTTGACCTCGCTCGCGTCCTTGACGGTCATGATGCCCATGCCGTACGTCCCGGCATCCGGCTTGACGATGACGAAGGGTTTCTGGTCCTTCATCCCGTATTCCTTGTACTTCTTCTTGATCTTCGACAGCAGCGCCGACACGTTATCGGCCAGGCATTCCATGCCGACGTCTTCCTGGAAATTGACCTCGCCGCATTTACTGTGCAGCGGGTTCACGAGCCACGGGTCGATGTCGATCAGCTTGCCGAACTTCTTCGCGACCTCGTCGAAGGCCTTGAAGTGATTGCTCTTGCGGCGCACGGCCCAGCCGGCGTGCAGCGGCGGCAGGAGCGATTGCTCGTGGACGTTTTCCAGGATGCTCGGGATGCCGGCGGACAGGTCGTTATTCAGCAGGATCGTGCACGGGTCGAAGTCGGCCAGGCCGACGCGGCGGCCGTTGGGCGAGCGCACGAGCGGTTCGACGACGAGCATATTCCCGTCCGGGAGCGCGAGCGGCGTGGGTTCCGTCACGTCGGGCGACAGCGAGCCCAGGCGCACGTGCAGGCCGGTCTGGCGGAAGATCTGCATCAGCCGCTGCACGTTCTGCAAATAATATGGGTTGCGCGTATGGCTTTCCGGGATCAACAGGAGGTTGCGGGCGTCCGGGCAATACTTGTCGATCGCGGCCATGGCGGCTTGCACCGTCAGCGGCAGCATCTCGGTCGACAGGTTGTTGAAGCCGCCCGGGAACAGGTTCGTGTCCACCGGCGCCAGCTTGTAGCCGGCATTGCGCAGGTCCACCGAGCAATAGAACGGCGGCGTATGCTCCTGCCACTCGAGGCGGAACCAGCGTTCGATGGCGGGCGTGGCTTCGAGGATCTTCTTTTCCAGGTCCAGCAGGGGACCGGTCAGGGCGGTGGCGAGGTGGGGAACCATAAAAATGACGTCCTTCGGGCTTCTTGGCGATATGGTAAGCCGAGATTGGGTCGGATGAACGTTTTTTAAAGTCCTATATTCGTTCAGGAAACAAAAAAGCGCCAATAAGGCGCTTTTTTGAAAGCGCTAAGAAGGCGCCTTTTTGAAAGCGCCCGAAAGCGCTTTTTTGAACCACATTGCCGATTCGACAATCAGGAGTGATAAGCCTGCTCGCCGTGGCTCGTGATGTCCAGGCCTTCGCGTTCTTCGTCCTCGGGGACGCGCAGGCCCACGACGACGTCGACGATCTTGTAGGCGACGAACGAGACGATGGCCGACCACGCGATGGTGGTGCCGACGGCTTCCGCCTGCACCAGCACCTGGTGGGCGATCGAGTACGGATCGGCGGACATCTTGTTGGTGACGTAGTCGAAGATGCCCTGGCCGCCCAGCTGCGGCGCCGCGAACACGCCGGTCAGCAGCGCGCCCAGGATACCGCCCACGCCGTGCACGCCGAACACGTCCAGCGAGTCGTCGGCGCCGATCATGCGCTTCAGGCCGTTCACGCCCCACAGGCAGACGATGCCGGCGACGAGGCCGATGATCAGCGCGCCCATCGGACCGACGAAGCCGCAGGCCGGGGTGATGGCGACGAGGCCGGCGACGGCACCCGAGGCACCGCCCAGCATCGACGGCTTGCCCTTGGTGATCCACTCGCCGAAGACCCACGACAGGGTCGCGGCGGCCGTGGCCAGCAGGGTGTTGACGAAGGCCAGCGCGGCGACGTCGCCCGCTTCCAGTGCCGAACCGGCATTGAAACCGAACCAGCCCACCCACAGCAGCGAGGCGCCGATCATGGTCATGGTCAGCGAGTGCGGGGCCATCGATTCACGGCCGTAGCCGACGCGCTTGCCGATCAGGACTGCGCCGACGAGGCCGGCGATAGCGGCGTTGATGTGCACCACGGTGCCGCCCGCGAAGTCGAGGGCGCCCTTCTGGAACAGCCAGCCGGCCTTGGCGGTCTCGGCGTCGAGGGTCGCCGCGGTGATGGCGTCTGGACCGGTCCAGAACCAGACCATGTGGGCGACCGGCAGGTAGCCGAACGTGAACCACAGCACGACGAACAGCAGCACGGCCGAGAAGCGGGCGCGCTCGGCGAAGGCGCCGACGATCAGGCCGCAGGTGATGGCAGCGAACGTGCCCTGGAAGGCCACGTAGACGAACTCAGGAATGACGACGCCCTTGCTGAACGTGGCCGCCGTCGAGAACGCGCCCTTGACCGGATCCCAGATCCCGTTCAAGAACAAGCGGTCGAAGCCGCCGATGAACGCGGTGTTCTCGGTGAACGCCAGCGAATACCCGTACAGGCACCACAGGACGATGATGACGGCGAAGATCATGAACACCTGCAGCAGGATGGACAGCATGTTCTTCGAACGGACCAGGCCGCCGTAGAACAGGGCCAGGCCCGGGATCGTCATCATGATCACCAGCAGGGTCGACACCATCATCCAGGCGGTGTCGCCCTTCTGCGGCACGGGGGCGGCGGCCGGCGCCGGTGCTGCGGCGGCCGGTGCTGCGGCGGCCGGTGCTGCTGCGGCCGGTGCTGGCGCAGCGGCAACCGGTGCCGCATCGGCGGCGGGTGCGACAGCGGCGGGGCCGGCGGCGGCCGGTGCGCTCGCGGCCGGGGCCACGGCGGCAGGTTTGGCGGCGTCCTGGGCCAGGGCCGGCGCGGATGCGGCCAGCGCCATGGCGACGGACACGCCTGCGATCAGTTTTGTGATTGTATGGATCATCGGATTCCCCTTACAGCGCTTCGTTGCCGGTTTCGCCGGTACGGATACGGACTACCTGCTCCAGGTTGGAGACGAAAATTTTGCCGTCACCGATCTTGCCGGTGCGCGCGGCGCTCTGAATGGTGTCGATCACCTGGTCGACGATGGCGTCGTCGACCGCTGCCTCGATCTTCGTCTTCGGCAGGAAATCGACGACGTATTCCGCACCACGGTAGAGCTCGGTATGGCCCTTCTGGCGACCGAAACCCTTCACCTCGGTCACCGTGATACCCTGGACGTTGATTTCCGAGAGGGCTTCACGCACCTCGTCGAGCTTGAAGGGTTTGATGATGGCGGTGATCATTTTCATGCTTTTGCCTCTTCAGAAAGTTTTTGACACAGTGAGCAGGGCCGCGGACTTGCCCAGGTTTTCTGCGGACGGGCTCAGGTAGGCACTGGTGTCGGCCTTGATGAAGGCCAGGGCCACCGAGCAGACGCCCAGGTCCTTGGTCACGCCGATCTTGTAGTCAGTGTAGGAAAACGAACCGTTGTGGCGCACGTTCTGGCGGCCGGCATGCAGGTTCAGCGTGAAGCCGTTGCTGACGTCGACGTTGGCGCCGATGTCCAGGTAGCCGCTGCCCTTGCTGTCGGCCGTGCCGAACAGGTTCGTCAGCGAATGCGAGTACTTGACGTAGGCCGGGCCGAAACCGAGCTGGCCGTACAGTTCGAACGTGTTGGCGTTCGGATGCAGGCCATTGCTCGGGTAGAAGTAGTACAGGCCGCCGACGTCATACGTGACGTCCGCGCTCAGGTTCCCGCGCTTGCCGCCATACAGGTCCCATTCGACGTCGCCGCTGCCGCCCAGGTCCTTGGTCCACTTGATGGTCGACAGCCAGGTGCCCGCGTACAGACCCGTCGGGTTGTTCGTGTAATCGGCGCCGCCCTGCAGCGCGGGGTCGAGGCGGGACTGGGAAATGCCGCGGTAGCGATAATCGCTCGTCACCGCCGCGTTGTAGCTCACTTCATTGTCCGGCTTCTGCTCTTCGGCGGCGGCCAGCCCGATGCCGAGAGTCCACAAACTTGCAGCCAGTATTGCGACTTGGGGCCAATTGCTGTTACGACGCTTCATACGACACTCCCTTGTAGTTGAACATATTCTTGAGTTGCGGTTTACAATCCGGGATCGCGACCTCGTTATGGTTTATGGTTGATTAGCAGGATGCGTGCCACCCCTTGCCGGGGCAGGTATCGCCTTGTTTTTCATGCCTTATGCCCCCACTTTTTTGGTTTAAAAAAACAAACGAGACCAGGACGCGTGCGCCGTCCCGGTGCACGCACCAATTCAGGTACATACGCACCGCATTGGTGCGACGCACCGACTCAAGGAATAGTGTGAAATGAATAATTTTTTTAATGATTTGCAGGGCAAGCTCAACGAAGTCTTCGAGAACTCGCCTGCCAAGGACATCGAGCGCAACGTCAAGGCGATGATGACCCAGGGCTTTTCGAAGCTGGACCTCGTGACGCGCGAAGAGTTCGATACCCAGGCGCAAGTGCTGGCGAAGACGCGCGCCAAGCTCGACGCACTCGAATTGCGCGTGGCCGAACTGGAAGCCAAGGTGGCGGCGGCCGACACCAAGGCTTGAAGCACCGCGGGCGGCCTTGCGCCGCCCCCGCGCCGGTCCTATCGCCGCCGCACCGCCACCCGCACCACCGCCCGCCACGAGGCGAACAGGACAGCCCCACCCAGGCTGACCGCAAGCACGATCGCGACCATCCAGCCCACCGGATTGGGCAACCCGGCACTGTCGGCGGCAAACATCAAGGCACACGCCAGCGCCACCTGCGCGATCCAGACGCCGCGCACCGGCCGGAACGCGCCCAGGTCCCCGCGCCGCCACAGGCGCAGCGCCACCCAGGTCACGGGTCCGCACAGCAGGCAGAACAGGACCGCGATGGCAAGCAGGGAAAGAATCAGTCTGGGCATGCGTGGATTGGAGAAGGCCGGACCCGCTACCTTACCAGAGCGCATGCGAAAAAAGTTCGGTATGCACGCCTGTCCCCTCTCAACAGGCGTCGGCTCCGCTTGCCTAAGATGGGGCCTCGCCCACCGCTGAAGGAACCCGATTGAGCCTCGCCGTCCTCAGGAGCCGCGCCCTCGCCGGCATGGCAGCGCCCGCCGTCAGCGTCGAGGTCAACCTGGCCAACGGCCTGCCGGCCATGAATATCGTCGGCCTCGCGGACGCCGAAGTGCGCGAGTCGAAAGACCGCGTACGCGCCGCGCTGCAGAACTCGGGCTTCGACGTACCCAGCCGCCGCATCACCATCAACCTCGCGCCGGCCGAACTCCCGAAGGAATCGGGACGGTTCGACCTGCCGATCGCGCTGGGCATCCTGGCCGCGTCGGAGCAGATCCCTGCCGGCGCGCTGGACGGCTACGAATTCGCCGGCGAGCTGTCGCTGTCGGGAGAATTGCGCCCCGTGCGCGGGGCGCTGGCGATGAGCTTTGCGATGCTGCGCCGCCACGCACACCCGGACGAACCGGCACGCGCCTTCGTGCTGCCTTGGGCGAACGCGGACGAAGCCGCCCTCGTGACGGACGCTGCCATCTACCCGGCCCGCTCGCTGCTGGAGGTGTGCGCGCACTTCGCGGCCAAATCCGACGACACGCGGCTCGCGCGCTACCGCCCTGCCGCCGCCGACGATCCGCCCGTGTACCCGGACTTCGCCGACGTCAAGGGCCAGCAACAGGTCAAGCGCGCACTGGAAGTGGCAGCCGCGGGCCTGCACTCCGTGCTGCTGATCGGGCCGCCCGGCGCCGGCAAGAGCATGCTGGCATCCCGCTTCCCCGGCCTGCTGCCGCCGATGTGCGAAGACGAAGCGCTGGAAACGGCGGCGCTCCAGTCGCTGGCCGGCAGCTTCGCCATCGAGCGCTGGCGCAAGCGGCCGTTCCGCAACCCGCACCATACGAGCTCCGGCGTGGCCCTGGTCGGCGGCGGCGCCGTGCCGCGCCCGGGCGAAATTTCCCTGGCCCACCATGGCGTGCTGTTCCTCGACGAGTTGCCGGAGTTCGATCGCAAGGTCCTGGAAGTGCTGCGCGAACCGCTGGAAACGGGCGGCATCACGATCTCGCGCGCCGCCCGCCAGGCCGACTTCCCCGCCAATTTCCAGTTGATCGCCGCGATGAATCCGTGCCCGTGCGGCTGGCTGGGCCATCCGTCAGGCAAATGCCGCTGCACACCGGATGGCGTCCAGCGCTACCAGGACCGCATCTCCGGCCCCCTGCTCGACCGCATCGACATCCAGGTTGCCGTCGCGGCGATGGCGCCGGACACGATGGCGCAGCTGGCCGACGGCGAGCCGAGCGCCGCCATCGCGGAGCGCGTCGCGTACGCGCACGCGCGCCAGCTGGCACGCCAGGGCAAGGCCAACCAGAAGCTCACGACGCGCGAGATCGACACCCACTGCCGCCTCGACGCCGCCGCCGAGCGCCTGCTGGGCGACGCCATGCAGCACCTGCACTGGTCGGCGCGCGCCTACCACCGCGTGCTGAAGGTGGCGCGCACGATCGCCGACCTGGCCGGGTCAGATGCGGCGCAGGCCATCCACGTGGCCGAGGCGATCCAGTACCGGCGCGGATTGCGCGATCACTGACGGAAAATCAGGCGAGCCCGGTCGACGCCTGCTCGCGCGCAGCGCGCTTGATGGCCTGGGGCGGCTGGCCGAAGGCGCGCAAAAAGGCACGGCGCATGCGCTCGGGGTCGGAAAAACCGGTCTCGCGCGCCACCACGTCGATCGAATGGTTGCTGCCCTCGATCATGGCGCGCGCCGCTTCCACGCGCAGCACCTCGATCGCGCGCGCCGGCGACTGGCCCGTCTCGATGCGGAAGGTGCGGCTGAACTGGCGCGTGCTCAGGTTGGCGGCCTCCGCCAGCTCGTCCACGGACAACGGCTTGCGCAGGTGGGTTTTAGCGTAAGACAGTGCCTGCTGGATGCGGTCGGATTTCGGCTCCAGCTCGAGCAGGGCAGAGAACTGCGACTGCCCGCCGCTGCGGCGGTGGTAGACGACCAGCTTGCGGGCGATGTTGCGCGACAGTTCGATGCCGTGGTCGCTCTCGACGAGGGCCAGGCACAGGTCGGCGCACGCGGTCATGCCGGCCGACGTCCAGACCTTGCCCTCGTTGATGAAGATGCGGTCTTCCTCGACGCGCACTTTCGGGTACATGCGCTGCAGGTCGCGCGCCAGCGACCAGTGCGTGGTGGCGCGCTTGCCGTCCAGCAGGCCCGCTTCGGCCAGCAGGAAGGCGCCCGTGCAGATACTGCCCACGCGGCGCGACTGCACGCCGGCCTGGCGCAGGATCTCGACGAAGCCCGGCGACGACGGCCGGCGCGGCACCATCTGCCCCGCCACCAGCAGGGTGTCGTAGTCGCAGCGCGTGACGGCATCCGTCAGCACGTTGATGCCCGAGGAGCTGGCCATGACGCCGCCGTGCTCGGACAGGATCGTGACTTCGTACAAGGGTTCGTCGGACAGGGCGTTGGCGAATTCATAAACCGTCGTTGCCATCAGATCCAGGGCCTGGAAGCCGGGGGGCAGCAAGAGTCCGATTCTGCGTTTCATGTTGTCCTCAGTGATGATTAGGCTTGCCGGCTGGACCGGATTACAGCATCTGCTGCAGTGCATGATGGTAATCATACGACACCAGCTTCGTCCCGGCCAAAAACAACTGACAAAGTAGATAGGAGGCATTTTTGATGTGCTTACACACACATTGTCCTGATTCGAGGGTTCTTTGTCATTCAAGGCATGAGTGTTTGCGCCAACATGGAGCCCTGACGACAACCGGAGAACAAACATGCAATTGACGGACAACACTATTTTCATCACGGGTGGCACCTCGGGCATCGGCCGCGGCCTGGCGGAAGCCTTCCACCGGCTCGGCAACCAGGTCATCATCGGCGGCCGTCGCAAGGCCTTGCTGGACGAGGTGACGCGCGCCAATCCCGGCATGCGCGCCATCGAACTGGACATCGCCGATCCGGCCAGCATCGACCGCGCCGCCGCGACGCTGATCGCGGACTATCCGACGCTGAATGTCCTGGTCAACAATGCCGGCATCATGCCCTTCGACGATCCGTCCGGCCCGATCGACGACTTGACGGCCGTGTCGACCATCGAGACGAACCTGCTTGGCCCGATCCGCATGACGGCCAGCCTCGTCGGACACCTCAAGAAGCAGCCGCGTTCGACCATCGTCAACAACACGTCGGTGCTGGCCTATGTGCCGATCGCCACCAGCGCCGTGTACTCGGCCACCAAGGCCGCGCTGCACTCGTACACGCTGTCGCTGCGCTTCATGTTGCGCGCCACCAGCGTGACGGTGCAGGAAATCGCACCGCCCTGGGTCAACACGGACCTGATCCACAAAGGCGACGATCCGCGCGCCATGCCGCTCGACGCCTTCATCGCGCAGACGATGCAGGCACTGGCCACGAGCCGGGAAGAAGCGCTGGTCGACAGTGCCGTCCCGCTGCGCAACAATGTCGGCCCGGACGAGCACAAGCTGGTCAACGACTTCAACGCCCACATCGCGGCACATCCAATTCCCGTGGGCGCCTGAAGCGCCGGGCGGTCGAGGGCCGCCCGGCGCTGGCTGCCGGTTTCGCCGCTCGGCAAGCCCTGTTACCATGGCGTCATGACAAGACGACTCTTCGCGTTTTCCGCGGCCGCCGCGCTGTGCCTCCTGGCGGCCTGCTCCCCCAAATACAACTGGCGCGACTATGCCAGTCCGGACGCCCGCTACCGCGTCACGTTCCCGGCCAAGCCGGCCACCTTCACCCGCAACATCGACCTGGACGGCATGCAGGTCGCCATGACGATGACGGCGGCCGAAGTCGACGGCGCGACCTTCGCCGTCGGCGCGGCCGAGGCACCGGATGCCGCGCGCGCACAGGCTGCGCTGGAAGCGATGGAGGTCGCGCTGGTGCGCAACATCGGCGCCACCGTGACGAGCCGGAATACGACGGTGGACAACAACGACCGGGCGACGCGCGACATCGACGCCAGCGGGACCAGCCAGGGCGTCCCGATGCGCCTCGTCGGCCATTTCGAATCGCGCGGCAAGCGCTTCTACCAGGTGATCGTGCTCGGCAAGACGCAAGCGCTGCCGGCCGAGCAGGTCGAACAATTCCTCACGTCCTTCAAACTGCACTGACATGAACACTGCGTCTCCCGCCCTGCGCCTGTCGGCGCTGCGCAAATCCTTCGGCCGTCCGGCCGTCGACGGCCTCGACCTGACGGTGCGGCGCGGCGAACTGTATGCGCTGCTGGGCCCCAACGGCGCCGGCAAGACGACGACGCTGCGCATGGTCACGGGCCTGCTGGCGCCCGATGAAGGCACCGTCGAGGTGCTCGGCATCGACCTCGCGCGCGATCCCGCGGGTGCCAAGCGCGGCATGGCCTATCTGCCGGACGACCCGCTGCTGTACGGGAAACTCAAGCCCACGGAATACCTGGAATTCGTCGCCGGCCTGTGGGGCATCCGCGCCCAGGACGCCGAACCCCGGGCGCGCCGCCTGCTCGACTGGCTCGACCTGACGCAACACGCGCACGAACTGAGCGAAGGATTTTCGCGCGGGATGAAGCAGAAGCTGGCGCTGGCCGGCGCGCTGATCCACGAGCCCGAACTGCTGATCCTGGATGAACCGCTGACCGGCCTGGACGCCGCCGCGGCGCGCCAGGTGAAGGACCTGCTCGTGTCGCACGTCGACAAGGGCGGCACCGTGATCCTGACCACGCACATCCTCGAAGTGGCGGAGCGCCTGGCGCAGCGCATCGGCATCATCCGCCAGGGCCGCCTGATCGCCGAGGGCACGCTGGCCGAGCTGCGCGCACGCACGCAGGGCGGCAGCCTGGAAGATGTGTTCCTGCAACTGACCGAAGGACAGCCGGGATGAGTGCCGCTCCCGGAAGCATCCTCTGGCTGTTGGGCCATGAGCTGCGCATGGCATGGTATGGCACGGGACTGAACAAGGGAGGCAAGCGCGGCCGGGGACGCTTCGGCATGGCGTTCATCGTCACCGTCGGGCTCCTGCAGCACCTGGTCGCGTTCGCCATGCTGCTCGCACTGGAGCACAGCGGCATGGACGAGGCGTTCCTGGCCATTCCCCTCTCCGCCATCCTGCTCGTGTGCGCGACCTTCATGCTGTCGAGCGCCCTGTCGAGCTGCGTGATGGCGCTGTTCGAGCGCGGCGACCTGGACCTGCTGCTATCCTCGCCGCTGCCCTCGCGCAGCGTCTTCGCCGTGCGCCTGCTCGGCATCGCGGGCGCCACCGCCACCCCTTACCTGTTCCTGGCGGGCCCTGTCGCCAACGTCGCGCTGGTGCTGGGGCATCCGGGATGGCTCGGGTTGTACGTGGTAATTTGTACCTGCGCCATGCTGATGGCCTGCGCCGGCATGTTGCTGACGCTGGCGCTCGTGCGCACGCTCGGCGCGCGCCGCACGCGCGTCGTGGCCCAGGTGATGGCCGCCATCGCGGGCGCGCTGGTGTTCCTGCTGTCGCAGGCGTACAACTTCACCCGCCACGACGGCAGCGCCGGACCACGGCTGCTGGCCATGCTCGCCAGCCAGCACCTGTTCGGCCCCGGCAGCGCGTTGTGGCTGCCCGGCCATGCCATCCTCGGCGCGCCCATGCCGCTGCTGGCCGCCCTCGTGCTGGCCGCGCTCGCGTTCGCGCTGACGGTGGGCCGTACCCACCGCTTCTTTGTCCATGGCCTCCAGCAGGCCGCGGGGGCCAGCCGCGTGCGCGCCAGGCCGGCCGGCGCCGTCCGCTTCCATTTCCGCGGCAGCCTGTTCGACACCATCGTCGTCAAGGAGTGGCGCCTGATCGCGCGCGACCCGCACCTGATCACGCAGGTGCTGTTGCAGCTGATCTATCTCGTGCCATTGGTGCTTCCGATCCTGCGCGACAATTCGACCAGCGCCGCGCTCGGCGCCGGCCTCACGCTGCTGTGCAGTTCGCTGACGGGCAGCCTGACCTGGATCGTGATCTCGGCCGAGGACGCGCCCGACCTCCTGCTGTCTGCACCGGCATCGAGACGCACCTTGCAGCTGGCCAAGCTGGCCGCGGCCACGATGCCTGCCCTGCTGATCGTCGCGCTGCCGTTGCTGTGGCTGATCGTGCACGCGCCGCTGACCGGGCTGCTCTTCGCGTTCACCGTCAGCGCGGCCGTGCTGAGCGCCGGCCTCATCGTGCAGTGGACGGGGCGGCCGGCACCGCGCAGCGATTTCAAGATGCGTGGCAAGGGAAATTTCCTGAGCACGATGCTGGAACTGATCAGCAGCCTCTGCTGGGGTTGCCTCGGCTGGCTGCTCGTCCACCTGGTTGCGGGCGGTGCAAGCTGGGTGCTGTTTGCGGCCGCTGCGCTGCTGGCTGCGGGACTGGGCGTGTTGCTGCTCGCCTGGCAGCTCCGGCGCCGCCCCATGTGAGAGCGAGCGCACTGACCTTCATGCGCCACTCGTGTTATCGTTTGGCTACTAGCGATTGAATGAGACAACTATGCTTATTACCTTTAAATCCAAAGCCTACCCCAACGTCATGATGTACCAGGATCACGCCAGGCGGATCCTTGACCTGTTGCACAAAGATAGCGAACGCGGCGTCATTACCGCCGAGGAAGCCGGCAAGGCAGTCAAGCTGCTGGAATCCGAGATGGAAGAAAGCCGCAAGCACCAGGCCTCGGACGAAATGGAGCAGGACGTCAAGGCCCACCATGGCGAAGCAGATACGGAGCATGAGACGATCGAGGCGGTGACGTTCTCGACCCGCGCTTTCCCTCTGCTGGAAATGCTGCGTGCCGCACGCGACCATCAGACCGACGTGCTCTGGGGCGTCTGAGCCCCGGCCAGGACGTTTCCCGCTCGAGCTTGGCCGCCCGGCAGCGACGCGGCCTTTGCCCTTGCGCTTGGCTTCATAATCGCCCAGCGCGGGGCCGCGCTCGCGGCCCCGCCCCGCCCCGCCTGGTTGTAGCCCGTCATACCGGTCCGACCGTCGGGCCAGCGCTCCTTGACGACTCCGATTACGGGTTGCACGTGCATGCGAAAGCAAAGGGCCAGCCCGTTTCTCGTCTTCCCAAAGCAAAAGGCCCGCTCAGTATCAACTGAGCGGGCTTCTGCATATAACTAGCCTGACGATAACCTACTTTCACACTGGTTGCAGCACTATCATCGGCGCAAAGTCGTTTCACGGTCCTGTTCGGGATGGGAAGGGGTGGTACCGACTTGCTATGGTCATCAGGCATAAC